>JBBIVO010000001.1:0-3046 GCA_037439685.1 Candidatus Bathyarchaeota archaeon
AATCTCTAAACTCATCTCTATAATCTCTGAATTCCCCAACAAAGCCTCTAAACTCGTTTCTATAGTCCCTAAATTCTCTCCAGTACTCCATAAATATGGTTTGCATCCCGCCGAATCCCTCCTGAAGCTCGTCTCCCAACTCGCCATATACTATCCTGAAGCCCTTAATCTCAGGGTTTAGGGCCACCTCCTGCAATTCGACTTCCCTTACTGAGGCGGGGGGTGGGGCTTCCTTGATCATCTCAGTGAACCTCGAAAGGAGGCTCTCCTCACCCTGCACCAGGATCCTGACGGCCCCGTCGGGGAGGTTCTCTACATACCCATCTAAACCCATCTCCTGGGCAAGGTCGACAACATGCCTTCTGAATCCGACCCTCTGAACTCGACCCTTGACCCTCACCTGATAGGCCTTGGCCTGATTCGCTCCGCTCAAGTTCTACACCCCCTCTAACCTTGGAGGGGCATCAAAGACATACCTGATCGGTTATACATCGAATCGGCTTATAACCTATTCGAGGCCTGAGACAAGGGCATAAAAATCCGATTCTTCGAGGAATGGATGGGTGAGGAGGGCAGAGCTGGGGAGTGAGATGATAAGTCTGTTGAGATGCGTGACTTTAACCCGGTGGCCAGATCCAAAGACCCATATAAGGAGGCTGAAAGGGCTCTGTAACCATAGATCATCAAGGAATCCTACAGGGTTGTGATGGGCTGATCAAAGGTTCACAGCCGAAGGCAAATGGGTTTTATCAAAACTTTAATCTATATTTTTGTGAGGTAGTTGAGGGTGTCGATCGCAGTTTTGATGGTGGGGGCTGTTGGGGATGGGAAGACGAGGGCCTGCCTAGAGCTTGCCGAGAGGTGCAGGAGAGAGGGGTTCAAGGTATACGGAGTTGCAAGCCCAAGGGTTTTTCTGGAGGGGGGGCTGGTGGGTTATAATTGCGTGGACCTCTCAACTCGCAGGGAGCTCCCTCTGGCAAGGCTTAAGGAGATGGCTGAAGGGCCGGGCTGGTCCCATCTCGGAGAGTTGAGATACGCCTTCTCCATCTCAGGCCTTGAGTGGGCCAACTCCGTCCTGCTCAGCTCCTCAAAGGCCCGAGACCCCTCCTCCATCATCTTCGTCGACGAGTTTGGGAGGCTTGAGGCTGAGGGGCGAGGCCTCCTCCCCGGAATATTACATGTGGTAGAGAGGCTTAGAGAGGGGGGAATAGCCGCATTCACCTGTCGATCCGAGCTTCAAGCCTCCCTCGAGGAGGTGATAGGAGATGGAGGGGTGGAGACCCTCTGTTATAGGCCTTCGGAGATGGAGGAGATTTGGAGGGCTATACAAAGATTTGTAAGGGTCCATCAAGAGCAGAATTAGTGGCTTAATCATCTTAGAAGGTGTAGAGATTGGAGTATGATAAGATCCTTGAAAGGGCTCTGAAGAGGGATGAGTATCTTGTCGTGGGTAAGAGCATAGCCAGGGTGGATGCCCTAGACAAGGCGTTGGGGAGGGCCATGTTCACGGAGGACTACACATCGAGGGGGGCGGTTGTGGTCAAGGTTCTGAGGAGCACCGAGCCCCACGCGAGGATTGGGGGGATCGAGGCGAGGGACGCCCTCAAGGTTCCAGGGGTTCTAGCGGTCCTGACCGCCTCCGACATCCCGGGGGAGAACCAGATAGGATACGCCCTTCCGGACCAGCCCCTCCTAAACGACGGGAAGGCTCTCTACGTTGGGGATCCCATAGCCCTCATCTGCGCCTTGGATGAGGAGGCCGCCTTCAAGGGATTAGAGGCCGTGAGGGTGGAGTATGAGCCCCTAAGGCCCCTCCTCGACATAGACTCTGCCCTAGAGGAGGGGGTGGAGCCCATCCATGAGGGGGGAAACATAGCCACAACTACGAGGATAAGGAAGGGGGATGTGGAGAGGGGGTTTGAAGAGGCGGAGGTGGAGGTGGAGGAGACCTATGAGACCCCCTACCAGGAGCATATGTGCCTAGAGCCTGAGGCCTCATATGCCATCCCCGAGGGGGTGGGGAAGATAACGGTGATAGGCACGATGCAGAGCCCCTTCCTGGTGAGGGAGAAGGTGGCCCAGGTCTTAGGCTGGAGCCTGAACAGGGTTCGAGTGATCCAGGCTCTAACGGGCGGGGCCTTCGGAAAGAAGGATGACATGGGCCCGATAGTCTCGGCGATGGCCGCCCTCTCAGCCTTCAAGCTTGGAAGGCCCTCCGCCCTGATCCTAGACAGGGATGAGTCGGCTGCCACCTCGGTTAAGAGATATCCAGCTAGGATAAGGTATAGATCTGCGGCTGACGGAGAGGGGAGGATAACCGCGGCGAAGGTGGATATAACCCTGGACTGCGGGGCCTATGCTAATAGGGCGCCCTACTGGCTCTGGAGGCAGACCGTCCACGCGACAGGCCCATACGAGGTTGAGAATGTCCACGTAGATGGAAGGGCCGTCTACACGAACAAGGTCTATGGGGGGAGCTTCAGAGGGTTCGGCGACGTGGCCATCCACTTCGCCGCCGAGTCCCAGGTGGACAGGCTAGCCGAGAGGCTTGGGATGGACCCGATAGAGTTCCGCCTAAGGAACATATTGAGGCCGGGCTCCAGGACTGGATGCGACCAGCTCCTCGACCACTCGGTCGGAATGGAGGAGTGCCTAAGGGCGGTGGAGGAGGCCTCCTCATGGAAGAGCCTAAGGAAGACCCTAAGGCGGGGGAGCAGGGCGAGGGGGGTGGGGGTTGGATGCGGCTTCCACGGCATAAGCACCAGCAGGGCGGCCCCAGACTGGTCAGCTGCATATATAATTTTGAACACGGATGGAACCTTCACCTACAGGACCGGGATCTGCGAGCTGGGCCAGGGATCCCCCATAGGACACGCCAAGATAGTGGCCGAGATCCTCGGGGCGCCCCTCGAGGCCATAAGGGTTGAGGGGCCAGACACGGACTCTACGCCGGATGCTAGGCCAACCCATGGAAGCAGAGGCCTGATGCTGGGCGGCACAGCCGCGGCAGAGGCTGCCCTGGAGCTGAGGGGGAGGATGAGAGAGG
>JBBIVO010000001.1:3056-9014 GCA_037439685.1 Candidatus Bathyarchaeota archaeon
TGCGGCGGATATGCTTGGGTGCGAGGCTGGCGAGGTGGAGCTGAGAGACGGGAGAGCGTGCAGGAGGGGAGACCCATCCCACGGGGTTAGCTTCTCCGAGCTGGCGGAGGAGATGTACTTTAGAGGGTTATCCCCAGCCGCATATGGGTTCTACTCACCCCCCAAGAGGCGGTTCGACCCGGAGACTGGGCTAGGGGTGAGCTACTCGGTTTATACCTTCACCGCCACCGTGGCAGAGGTGGAGGTGGACCTGGAGACGGGCTTCGTGGAGGTCCTCAGGGTCTGGCCCGCCATGGATGTGGGAAAGGCTGTGGATCCCCTGATGGTCGAGGGCCAGATCCATGGGGCCATATCTCAGGGGATGGGCTTCGCATTGATGGAGAGGCTCGTCATCGAGGATGGCAGGGTTCTTAACCCGAACTTCAAGGATTACATCATCCCTTCAAGCATGGATATACCCCATGTCGAGAGGCCCATACTGGTTGAGGCCCCTTACAGGCACTCCGCCTTCGGGGCAAAGGGTGTGGGGGAGCCCGCCATAATCTCGATAGTCCCAGCCATAGTAAACGCCATTCACCACGCGACGGGGATAAGGCTGAACGGGCTCCCAGTAACCCCTGAGAGGCTCTATATGGCCCTGGGAGGGAGGGAGACATGAGGCCTCTACCCCGCTTCACCTTCCACCGCCCCAGAACCCTCAGAGAGGCCCTGAAGCTGCTCAACGAGTTTGAGGATGCCAGGCCCATAGCAGGGGGAACCGACCTCATCCCAGCCATGAGGGAAGAGGAGCTAAAGGCGAGAAACCTCATAGACCTTACAAGGATAGAGGAGCTGAAGGGCATCTGCGAGGGGGAGGGCGAGATCGTGATAGGGGCGGCGACAACCCTAAGGCAGCTTGAGGCCTCCAAGGTGATAGCTGAGAGGGCCCCAGCCCTATGGGCGGCCGCCGCATCGGTCGGGAGCGTCCAGATAAGAAACCTAGCCACCCTGGGGGGAAACCTTTGCAACGCCTCTCCCGCAGCTGACACCGCGCCGCCCCTCCTCACCCTCAACGCCGTGGCCGAATTAGCCTCCCTGGAGGGGAGGAGGACGATACCTGTATCAAACCTCTTCGCAGGGCCGAAGCTCAACACCCTGAGGCCCCAGGAACTCCTCACCCACATAAGGTTCCCGACCCCACCGAAGGGGGCTGGAATGTCCTTCCAGAAGATCGGGAGGCGGAAGGGCCACACCATCTCCATAGTTAACGCCTCAGCCTACCTAGAGGTCGACGGGGGGGCCTGCAGGGATGCAAGGTTGGCCTTGGGCTCCGTAGCCCCCACACCTATAAGGGTGGAAGAGGCTGAAGAGGCGTTGAGGGGAAGGAGGATGGCTGAGGAGCTGATCGAGGAGGCGGCCTCCATCTGCCAAGGACTCGTGAAGCCGATAGACGACCTCAGGGCATCAGCCACCTATAGAAGGGAGATGTCAAGGATCCTGGTCAGGAGGGCCCTAATGGAGGCCTGGAAGATGGCGAAGGGGTGAGAGGGTTGAAGGTCTCCTTCAAGCTCAATGGAAGGGAGGTGGCATGCGAGGCAGAGGCCAACCTCTCCCTCCTAGACCTCCTAAGGGGAGAGCTGGAAGTGAAGAGCGTGAAGAAGGGGTGCAACCAGGGAGAGTGCGGGGCCTGCACAGTCCTATTGGACGGCTCACCGGTCGTATCATGCCTCATCCTAGCACCCCAGCTGGAGGGGAGGGAGGTCACCACGGTGGAAGGTCTTCAAGAGGATCCGATCATGAAGAGGCTTGTGAGGAGCTTCATAGAGGCTGGGGCCATCCAGTGCGGCTTCTGCACCCCAGGAATGCTCATCTCCGCCTACGCCCTCCTAAGGGATAACCCTAGGCCCACCCCCATGGAGGTTAAGAGGGCGATCGTGGGAAACCTCTGCAGGTGCACGGGGTACGTGAACATAGTTAAGGCCATAGTCGAGGCCTCTGAGAGGATGGAGGATGAGCGACGAAGAGATATTCAGGAGGCTGGCTGAGCTCCTGGAGGGGGGAAGGCCCGCCGCCCTCTGCACCCTGACAGAGAAGAGGGGATCAGCCCCCAGGGGGGTGGGAGCCAAGATGCTGGTCGACGGGGAGGGAAACGCCTACGGCACCATTGGGGGAGGGGATATGGAGAGGAGGATCGTGGAGGAGGCCCTAGAGGCCATCGCTGAGGGGAGGCCTAGAACCCTTAGATTCGCCCTAGGAATAGAGGCGAAGGGGGATGCCATACCCGTCGAATCCAGATGCGGAGGCGAGGTGAAGGTATTCATAGACGTTTTAAGGCCTGAGCCGAGGCTCATAATAATCGGATCGGGCCATGTGGCGAAGCCCCTGGCCACGCTTGCCGACATCGCTGGATTCGAGACCATAGTGGTAGACGACGCTGAGACGGCGAATGCGGAGAGGTTCCCAAAGGTCAAGGAGCTTAGGAGAGGCCCCTTCGAGGAGGAGCTCGAGGGGCTCGACGTGAGACCCTCAGACTTCGTGGCAATAGTCCACGGAGACGAGGGGCACGAGCTGGAGGCGCTGAGGAGGACGCTGGGGAAGGCGGGTTACATAGGCCTACTGGGAAGCCGGGTGAAGGCCGAGGCCCATAGGAGGAGGCTGAGGGAGATGGGATTCTCCCAAGATGAGGTGGAGAGGATCCACGCACCTATTGGTTTGGATATAGGCGCAGTGACCCCGGAGGAGATAGCCATAAGCATAATGGCTGAGATCATCAGGGAGAGGAGGAGAGGGCCTCATAAAGCCTCTTAGCCTCCTCGAAGTCCTCAGGGGTATCTATGTCGAGTATGCATAGGGGCCCCCCTTCGACGAGCCTGTGAGCCGAACCATGCCTATCTATGAGGTCCCTTAGGGTCTCACCCCTCCCAAGGCCCATGATCTCCTCGAAGAGCGTACACCTGAACAGGACCGGGTGGCCCCTCCTGCCCATATATGTGGGGCTCACGATATGGGCTTCGGGGTCTCCCTCCATAACCGAGGCCATCCTGGCTAGGAGGGAGGGGTCGAGGAGCTGATCGCCTAAGACGAGGTAGGCGGCGTCGGCGGAGATCCTCCTCAAGCCGGCCTTGAAGGAGCTCGCCATCCCCTCCTCATAGTCGGGGTTTAGAACCATCTCCACCCCATGCCCCTCGACGATAGGCCTGAGCTCTTCAGGCCTGTGGCCCAACACGACGTAGACCTCATGGAGGTTTGAGGCCTCAAGGGCCTCGAGCAGTAGGTCCAGTAGGGTTCTGCCGGCTATCCTGAGGAGGAGCTTGTTGACGCCCATTCTCTCGGACTTCCCCGCCGCCAGGACGACAGCTGAAAGCCTCAAACCCGAAGGAAGGAGGTTTATAGGAGATTATAAGGATGCCTGAGGCTCCATTTTCATGTAGGCCTAGAGGTTCCTATTCCTAACAGCCTCCTCAAGGAGGTCCACGCCCAGGCATAGGAGGGTGGCCCTCAACCTATGGAGGGGGAGGCCCACCACGTTGTAGTAGTCCCCCTCGATCCCCTCTATGAGGAGGGATGCTAGGCCTTGGATGGCATAGCCCCCAGCCGCGTCGAGGGATTCACCTGTCGAGAGGTATAGCCCTATCTCCCTATCCGTCAGCTCCTTGAACTTGACCCTCGTAGCCTCGCACTCGGTTATCATCTCTCCGCTCCTCGTGTCTAAGGCGCAGATCGCGGTGTGAACCTCATGCCAGCCTCCGCTGAGCTCCCTAAGCATCCTATATGCCTCGTCGAGATCGGCAGGCTTGCCATAGGCATAATCATCCCTCCACACCACCGTGTCGAAGGCAACCACTATGGAGTTTGGGTGTCGATGGGCTGAGAGGGCCTTCGCCATCGCATTCCCCTTGGCAAGGGTGCATGGATCCTCGCAGGGGCCTCCCTCAACCTCCATCTCCTCCCCTGGAGCCACCACCTCAAAATGGACCCCAAGGTTTGAGAGTATGGTGAACCTGCGGGGGGACCGTGAACTCAATATAAGCCTGACCATGATGGTTTAATGTACCCCTCTCGGGTTTAAATTTCTGAGGAGGCCTCAGTCCACCTGTAAAATGCTCACCGTTGCCTCTATAAGCGATATTGTTAAGTTAGAGGCATTATCATAAATTTTCAAAGGGAAATATGATAAATTAAAACCTCTTTTTGAAAGAGGGTTTTTAAACCCCCTAAATTTTTGCCTTTTCTGCTGCCAACTTCACGGCTTTAACTATGTTTATATATCCCGTGCACCTGCATAGGTTCCCCTTGAGATACTCCCTGATCTCCTCCTCCGTGGGGTCTGGGTTCTCCCTTAGGAGGGCCTTCGCCGCCATTATGAACCCTGGGGTGCAGAAGCCGCACTGGATGGCCCCAGCCTCTATGAAGGCCTCCTGCACCGGGTCGAGCCTGCCCCCTCTCCCTAAACCCTCGATGGTCTCGACGGTTTTTCCGTCCACCTCTACGGCGAGGGTGAGGCATGAGAGGATCGGCTCCCCGTCCAATAGGACCGTGCAGGCCCCGCACACGCCTATCCCACATCCATACTTGGTTCCAGTCAGGCCGAGCTCATCCCTTAGGAGGTTCAGCAGGAGCTCGTTCGGCTCCACATCGAGACGCCTCTTCCTCCCGTTGAGGGTGAACTCTATCCTCATGGCGTCCGTCCTCCAACCCTCTCCATCGCCATCTTAATGGCGTCCTTCAACAGGGCCTTTGAGGCCTCCCTCCTATACTCGGCGGTTGCCCTGATATCCGTGACGGGTCTTATAGAGCTCCCAACCCTCTCAGCGGCCTCTTCTAGAGCCTCGGGCGTTATCTCCCTTCCCAAGAGGAGCCTCTCCACCTCCCTCAGCCTTATGGGCCTGGGGGCTACGGCTCCCATGGCAATCCTGCAGTGGTTGGCCTTCCCCCCCTCAAGTCGAAGGGCAACGGCTATGTTGACGACGGCCAGGTCTAGCTTGTTTCTCCCAACCTTTATGAAGGATGACCCGGTCCCCTCGGGAGGGTGAGGGACATATACTCCCTTGAGGATCTCGTCCGACCTTAGGAGCGTCGACCTCGGCCCCAAGAAGAAGCTCTCAAGGGGGGCCTCCCTTGTCCCTATCGGCCCTGCGATCTGAGCCACGGCCTCTAGGGCCAATAGGGCCACGGCGGAGTCGGATGAGGGGCTAGCCCTGCAGAGGTTCCCCCCAATCGTGGCCATGTTCCTCACCTGAACCGAGCCCATGGAGGAGATGGCCTCGTGGAGGAGGGGAAGCCGCTCCTTTATGGCCTCAGCCCTCTCAAGCTCCCTTAGCCTCACCGCCGCCCCTATGGTGAAGCCCCTCGAATCCTCCCTCAGGAGCCTCAGCTCTGGTATCCTCTTTATGTCGATCAGGTGTCTGGGCTCATAGAGCCTCTGCTTCATGTCCACCAGAAGGTCTGTGCCTCCGGCCAGGATCCGGGCCTCGCCTCCATACCTCGAGAGGAGGGCAAGGGCCTCCATGAGGCTGGTGGGTGAGTGATACTCAAACTTGAAGGGTATTATGCTCGTGTTGACCCTATTGACCTCCAACCGCTCTCCCCCCCCTCAGAGCCCTCAGGATCCTGTCTGGGGTTATCGGCAGCTCGTAGAACCTCACCCCAAGGGCGTTTGAGATGGCGTTGGCCACGGCGGCCGCAGCAGGGTTCTTCGCCGCCTCCCCCAACCCCTTGGCGCCGAAGGGGCCGGTTGGCTCGTGGGTTTCTACGAAGAAGATCTTGAAATCCATTATAGATGGCATCTCGGCGACTGTGGGCACCTTGTAGTCGGTTATGTATCCTCGGCATAGCAGGTCTCCACTCTCGGGGTCGTAGGGGGTGTCCTCCAGCACCGCTAGGCCCCACCCCATGGCGAATCCTCCGTGGATCTGGCCCTCCGCAAGGTCTGGGTTTATGACGGTTCCAATGTCGGCTCCGGCGACCACCCTGATGGGC
>JBBIVO010000001.1:9028-14603 GCA_037439685.1 Candidatus Bathyarchaeota archaeon
CCGTCTCGGTGTCCACCTCGACCTCTACGAAGAAGGCTGTGAAGTGGGGTGGACAGCTTCCGGGCCTGAAGCTCACCGCGGAGGATATGGTCCCCCAGCTCTTATGCCTGGCCATGGATGCGAGCTCGCCTATGGTGATCTCCTTCCCTTCAACGCCCCTGGCGTAGATGACCCCCTGCCCGAGCCCCTCGTCGGGCCTAATCTCGAGGGCGTGGGGGTAGGCGTCGAGAACCCTCGCCGCCAGCTCCAGGAGCCTCCCCTTAACCTCCCTCGCCGCCTTGAGGGCCGCCCCTCCCCCTGCATATACCCCCCTTGAGGCGTGGGTGCAGACGTCGTATAGGGTCGTCTGCGTGTCGGCCTCCACTACGTTGACGGCCTCCAGGGGAACCCCCAGCTCCTCGGCTATTATCTTGGCGTGGGCCTCTAGGGAGCCCCCTCCCTGGTCGACCATCGCGGTGATGTAGTCGATGGTTCCATCCTCGTTGACCTTCAGGATGGCGCCGGAGTAGTCGACGACGGTCCCTGGAACCGAGGCTCCCGCGCTTGAGGTGTGGAAGCCCCTTCCAAGGCCGATCCCCCGCATATACCTCCCCCTCTGCTCCTCGGCCCTTGGCCTCTTATCCCACCCTATCAGCTCAGCCCCCCTCCTTAGGATCTCCTCCACCCCGCAGCTCTGGATGACCGACTTCACGGTTGGACCCTGACCCCAGAATATGTCCCCCATGCCTACATAGTTCTTCAGTCGAAGCTCGAGGGGATCCATCCCCAGGGCTTCAGCCAGCTCATCCATCATGGACTCCACCATCCAGGTCGTCTGGGGGTTTCCATAGCCCCTCATGGCGCAGGATGGAACCTTGTTCGTGTAGACGGCCCTCCCCAAGTAGCTCTTGTTCGGGATCTTGTAGAGGGAGGCCCACCATCCCACAACACATCCCAGGAGGGGGTAGGCCTGGACCTGGTGGGCCCCTATGTCCATCACCATCTCAAGCTCTCCGGCCGTGAGGCTCCCATCCCTCTTCGCCCCCACCTTCAACCTGAAGATCATCTGATAGGAGGAGTGGTCATGCATATCCTCCTCCCTAGTATAGGTGAGCTTAACAGGCCTTCCCGCCTTGAGGGCCAACGCGACGGCTATCGGCACTACGAGGTTTGTGTGGATGCTGGAGCCGAAGCTCCCCCCGAGGGGAAGCCTATAAACCCTTATCCTGCTCGCGGGGATGCCGAAGATCTCGTGGATGAGGAGCCTTGTGTTATGGATCGTCTGGGTAGTGCACCAGATGGAGACCCCCCCATCTGGCTCAGGGTTGACGAGGGCCGACTTCACCTCCAGCTGATGGTGGTAGCGCCTGCTGGTCCTGTACTCCCTCTCCAGGACCACATCCGCCTCTCCAAACCCCTTCTCGAGGTCCCCCTCCGTGATCTCGAGGTGGCAGGCCAGGTTCCCCTCAACCTTAACCTCCTCCTCTCCTAAGATGACGGTGTCGTGGAGCTTGGGCCTCCCCGACCTGAGGGAGGCCATCGCGTCGAATACGGGCTCCAAGGCCTCGTACTCCACCCTTATCGACTCCAGCGCCCTCTGGGCCACCTCCTCAGACTCAGCGGCCACCGCGGCTATCGGCTCCCCCACATATAGAGGCCTGTCGGTGAGGACCTGCCAGTCCTTATATGTTGCCTCGGGGGTGCTGACGAGCCTAGGGCAGAACCTGACCCTGGGCACATCCATGAAGGTGATGACCGTGGCCCCCATCTCCTCAGCCTCTGAGACATCTATGGAGGTGACCTTGGCATGAGGGTATGGGCTCTTCAAAACCCTAGCATGAAGCATACCCCTCAGGCTATAATCTGACGCGTACCTCTCCAGGCCCCTAACCCTGGCGAGGCTGTCCTTCCTCGCCGTCCTCTCCCCGATGACCCTAAACCTCCTCCCCGACATCGACCAAAGAATTGTTCCACCGTTACCGTTAAAAGGGTTGCCGATGGACCTCCTTCGAAGCCCATAATCTTAGGCTTAATAATTTGATAAAAATAATATCCTTCAAAGGATAATTAACTCTTATGATTGGGGTGAATCAAAATTTTCATGTAAGGGGTTCGATGGGAGAATTAAGTCGCGATTTCTACACTTCACATCTCTTGACCTCTCTATCATCATAATCTTTAGCTCTCTAGGTGGCGCCGTAAGCGTCCCCATAGGGCATCTGGGGAACCTCTTGAAGGGGGTTCCGGGCCTTCCCGTGGGATCCTCCCAGATCCTCTCAGGGCTTCATGGGTTATGGATAATCCCAGCATTTGGCTTGACGAGGAAGGCCGGTTCTGCGACCCTGACCGGGTTTTGAAAGGGGCTTGTGGAGCTCTTCATGCTGAGCTTTCACGGCGTCATCGTCCTGCTCATCTCCCTATTCGAGGGGCTTATCGTAGACCTGGCCTTCATCCTAACGAGAAAGAGGATCAACAGCGTTTCCCTATGCTTTGCAGGAGCTCTATCCTCTTCGAGCAACGTATTAATAGTTAAATATATGATTGTTCCATCACTTGCATTAAACATATTCATTTTAATGTATTTCATTTCCTTCATCTCAGGGCTTTTCTTCGCTGGATATATTGGAAAAAGAGCCATAGACATAGCGAAAAGTTTGTTGGGAACATCGTTTCCTCAATATGAACGATCTTCATGATTAAACTTGGATTTAATAAGGCAAACCCGGAAGATATAAAACTTTATTTTATAATTATGGGTTAAATCATAATAATAGAATAAAGCCCAAAGGATAAATTATATGCTGCTTGGCAAAATCTTTATTAACAGATCCCTTTCCTATTGAAAGACCATTCGGGGGCTTCCAGGTTGGAGGGGAGGGCCAACTTCTATGTGCTTCTATTCTCCATGGTCTCCCTCTGGGTGACCAGCTCAACCATATATATGGTCCTCCCCCTCTACTTCAAGGATGCCGGGCTCTCCGCCTCCGACATAGGGCTTTTAATAGCCCTTGGAACCCTTCCCGGATCCTTCAGCGCCTTTATCGCGGGGTGGTTATCAGATAAGATAGGGCGAAAGCCCCTCCTCCTCCTAGGCCTCTTCCTCTACTCTTCATGCTTCCTACTATTCTACTTCTTCAAGGGCTTCTGGTCCTTCGCTCTGACTAGGTTCATCGAGGGGGTCAGCTATTACATCATACCTCCCGTCGCGACCGCCATCATCTCAGACCTCTTCCCCCCTGAGAGGAGGGGGCAGGCGGTGGGGCTTTACCAGAGCGCTGGGAGCGTGGGGAGGATCGCTGGGCCGTTAATCGCCGGAGCGATATTGGCCTCCTCCTCTTTCGGCTCATACTTCCTCTTCTGCAGCCTTTCGGTCTTCATAGGAGCCGCCTTGGCCACCCTCCTGGTGGGGGAAACATTATCCCGTGAAGCGGTTCGGGAGCCGAGCCGGCGGATGGGGATTAAAAGCCTGCGAGGCTCCATATCCAAGATGGAGAGGCCGATCGTCGCTTTCTACTTCGCCTCCTTTGTGCAGTCCCTCGGGCGGACAGGGGTCTCCCCGCTGATATCCGTCTTCATCCAAGAGAGGATCGTGGGGATCGGATGGATGGAGATGAGCATCCTATTCAGCATACCCCAGGTCATTCCACTCGTCCTTTCACCGATAGCCGGAAGGCTCTCCGACATGATTGGAAGGAAGAAGATGCTGATAGGCTCTATAATTGGTCTCTCCATGGTGATGGTCCTATATGTGAATTGTAGAACCTTCAATCTAGCCCTAATCCTGAGAGGGGCGGAGGCATGCTGCCATTCCTTCACCATGACCCTCAGCACGGCCTACATAGCGGACCTCCTAACTGCAATTGGACATGGGAGGAGGTCGGGGATGGGGCTGGGGATACATCAATTTCTCACCATCGAGACATCCACGATCGGCACGATATATGGAGGCTATGTGGTGGAGAGATTCGGCTTCGACATCCTCTTCCAGATAGCATCCATTCTTCTCTTATCAGGCTCACTCCTCCTCACGAGGGTCCCAGAGCCCCGCACCCTTATGAGGAGAGAGGCTATACAAGGGGAGTAACCTATTCAATCCTTCAATATCATCGAGATGGTCGAAGATCCGTCGAAACTTGGTTAGAAGTTAAAATTTTAAGATAAACGAAATGCGTCAAGGATATGCCATAGGGATTGAGTGGAGCTTGATAGAGGCCTCCTCAAACGCCTCTATGCTCCCTAGGGCTTCAGCCGGGGGAGGGCAAATCATCCATCAACCCTCGTACCCTTGTGAAGAGGCCTATCCAATCCTCCCATTTGAGCCTACCGGTGAGGGTGTTCTGCCTGCTGGGATGATAGGAGGCCATCAGGGTCGGTTGGCTATAATTGAAGACATAAAGGGCTCTATGTTTAAATGCGGGCCTTCGGCTTATTTTGGGCCTTAAATGTTTCAGATAGTTGTTGAAGGCCAGCCTACCCAAGGTTAAGACGAGCCCCACATCTCTGAGCAGCCTGAACTCCTCGGAGAGAAATGTGGAGCAGTTCTCGATCTCCTCCCTTGTAGGCCTGTTCTTTGGGGGAGCGCAACGGACAACCGCGGTTATATAGGTGGATTTCAGCTGGAGGCCATCGTCCCTGCTCACGCTTATGGGCTGGTTGGCCAGACCCACCTCGTAGAGCGCCCGGATAAGCCAGTCCCCTGAGCCGTTTCCCGTGAACATCCTCCCGGTCCTGTTCCCCCCATGGGCGGCGGGGGCCAGGCCGATTATGAGGAGGCGGGCGTGGGGGTCCCCGAATCCCGGGAGGGGCTTGCCCCAGTAGGCCCACTCCCTATAGGCCCTCCTCTTCGCCCTTGCCACCTCTTCACGGTAGGCCCTTAGCCTTGGACACCTTTCGCAGTTGACAACCCTTTCGGCCAGCGCTCTGAGAGCAGCCTCCACCTCCAAGGTTCCTCACACCATGCTTGAAACCGTGAAGATCATCAGCCGTCTCTCCATGGGGCTGGTAGCGGGAAGGTTAAAATAATACCTGGTGGTTATCGGAGTTAGCCTTGGTCTCCATGAGTGACCTCCTAGCCCCATTGGCCTTCCAGGTTGGGGTTGGGGGCGTAGCTGGGTTCATAGTGGGATATGCCCTGAAGAAGCTCGCAAGGTTGGTCGCTGTCATCGCAGGCATCTTCTTCGTCGTCCTCCTTTACCTAAGCTATGTAGGGATAATAAGCATAAATTACGATAAGCTCATCGAGGCCTTGGAGGGATTGACGGGTCAGGCCGGGAGCGCCTCCGGTTGGGTCACCCCGATAGTGGCAAACCTCCCCTTCGCAGCCACCTTCATGGCCGGTTTAGGTTTAGGTTTGAAGATGGGCTAGGTAGGGAGGCCTTCGCGCGCTGAGAGCCTCTTAAGCTGATCAAGGACGTATCGCCTTATCCTCTCTGGCTCCGGAAGCTCCGCCACTATCTCGCCCCTCTTAACTAGGGGCTTGAGCATCGGCTCGGTCTCTCCATCGCAGCTTGGGCACCTTGGGGCCGCGCTTTCCAAGGGCTTAACCATATCCACGAGGCACCTTGGGCATCTGTATACCTGCTTCTTTCCCCCAAGC
>JBBIVO010000001.1:14656-39021 GCA_037439685.1 Candidatus Bathyarchaeota archaeon
GAAGTCCACCGTTGGGGCGCTGCTCACCCAGGTTCCAACCCCGAAGGCGTCTGCGCCGGCATCTCTAAGCATCCTCACGGCCTTATCATCCAGCCCTCCTGAGACGAAGATCTTGACGTGGCTGCAGCCCCTGATATCGAGCTCCCATCTGACCTCCCTCAGGATCTCCGCGAAGTCCCCCTTCCTAGAGCCTGGGGTGTCCAGCCTCACCCCATATAGCCTCTCTCCAAGCGCCTCCGCGGCCATTATCGCCTCTGTCTTCTCGTCGAAGTACGTGTCTATCAGCGCTATCCTGGGCACCTCAGGCTCCATGACCTCGTGGAAGGCCCTCCATGCCGATATCTGTTCTCCGAAGACTATTATTATGGCGTGGGGCATGGTCCCCATGGGCCGCTCCCCGATGGCCTCCGCCCCTATGAGGCTTGAGACCCCGTCCATGCCCCCGATATAGGCGGCCCTATCTATGGCTGGAGCCAGGGCTGGATGCATCCTCCTTATCCCGAAGGAGACCGTGAGCCCCTCTCCGGCTGCAATCCTCACCCTAGCGGCCCTGGATGCCACCCCCGACTCCTGGCATAGGAGGCCAAGCATAGGGGTCTCCATCAGACAGAAGTCGGCGTATGCACCCTCAACCATGAGAACCGGCTCTCTATACCCCCTAACGTCGTATGGGGTGAAGATGCTGCCCTCCTGCATGGAGTAGACATCTACCGGGATCCCCTCAAACAGGTGAGCGACCTCCTCGACGCCGCAGAGGACCCCCCAGGGATGGCCGTCCGGGATGGCTCCAGCCGTGACCTCAGCCGCAACCCACACCCTATCTCTTCCCGTAGCCTTGAGGACCTCTCGAGTCCTGACGAAGTATATGTCCGTCGTCCTCCCACTCTTAATCTCCTCATCCGTGGCACAGTAAAACCTCCTCATGGTTCTCACCACGAGCCTATGGTTTATATACAGCATAAGGATTTCGGAAAATAGGATATCTAGATGATCGATTTGAAGATAAAACCTCTGCCCAACTATTCTCAAATCATCATATCATGAATAATATCTATTTGAAGTTTGCAGATGCCATCGAGTTAATATGGGGAGATCCTTGTAGAACCATCCGAGTTTTTATCTCGCCGTCTCCGAGGTTCCTCCCTTTCATCTCTGGCTCTCCCGTGCCTTTAAGAGGCTGCCAAGCTCCTTTGAGGAGATTATCTCGACTCCATATACCCTCTTCATATATCTCAGGGCGGCCTCATGCTCCTCCTGGGAGGCGGCCTCAACACAGTCTTGGGGGATTATCACCTTATATCCATGGAAGAAGGCGTCCGCAGCTGTGTGCTGGATGCAGATGTTCGTCACGAGGCCGGTGAGGATCACAGCGTCCACGCCCAGCTCCCTGAGGAGGAGGTCTAAACCCGTGGCGAAGAAGGCGCTGTATCGCCTCTTCCTGACCTGGTAATCCCCCGGCTCAGGCCTCAGCTCATCTATTATCTCAGCCCCCTTCGAACCCTCAAGGGCGTGGCTTGGCCAGATCTTCAACTCTCCATCGATCCCTGGAAGGTGGGCATCGGAGACGTAGATGACTGGGGTTCCACTCTCCCTAGCCATCCTCGAGAGATCCCTCAGGGGCGGCACAATCCTCAACGCCCTGTCGCTCCCAAGGGCCCCAGAGACGAAGTCGTTGATCATATCTATAATGAGAAGCGATGGCTTCAATCCTCAACACCACCTCTTCATCTCCTTCGGTGTATTATATCGTTTGCCTAAGCCAAGCCGAATGGTTACCTCCGTAGAATCAAGCCCTTAAGAGGCTTCGTGGGAAGATCAACCGAAAGAGATCACCTAGCTCAAGTTGGAGTCGAGGCTTAGATTCTTAATCAGCCTTTAGGTTGTGGTGGATGTTACCTTTGGCAGCCCATGGGTTGATGAGGTGAAGGATTGAGCCCCTAACCTGGCATATTAGGCTGGAGGCTAGGCACAGGCTGAAGAGGGACCTAGGAGGTGCACCCCGCGAAACCGCAGGGGGACAAATGAAGCCATGTGAAGGAAAATGGGAAGCCTCTCTCTTCAGACGAGAGAACAGGAGCCTCATTCGGCCTTATCGACCCTGGGGGCTTGAGGCTATGAGCTGAGGATAGACTGATGAGACCAGATACGGGATACCAAAATCCTTCTTCTGAGGAAGGGAGAAGACAGAAATATTAGGTTAAAGAGATCAGTATTGGAAGATGGCTATGTCCGAAGAAGAGCTGCCCATCTCAGAGAAGCTTAAGGTGATAGATTCGGTTACTCTATATAAGACGGAGAAGTGGTGGGCCGCCGTGGCCCTCGTCGACTCCTTCGGGAGGAGGCAGATAGCCCTATACCTATGGCTGAAGAAGGATGGAAGGTGGAAGAGGAATCAGAAGTATGTAATCCACAACAGGGGAGAATGGTCTCAGGTGAAGGAGGCTGTAGAGAGATTCATCCCTCAGCTGGTAATTTGAACACCTAGATAACTATGAGCAATTTCTTTCCCCCTCTACTTCCATCGGCCCAGACAATTTCTTCATCAGCTATTCCCCTGGTTAGCATGGATACTATCCAGCCATCAAATGCTTCCCGCACTCATTAACCATCCAAAGACTATTCAAACATCTCGTGGAAGCATATGGCCGAATATAACAAGCCTGGAGACTCAGGAGGCATCCTCAGGGGGAAGGCTTAAATCCAATTTTTCCCACCTTTATAAGGTGGGAAAATGGAGGTTACATTGAAGCTGGACTCCAAGGGGAGGCTCTACCTTCCCCCTGAAATAAGAGAGCAGATAGGTGATACGGTTATTCTTAAGAGAACCGGTGAGGGGTTCTTAATATTGCCCGGAGAGCCAAGAGACTTCCTCGAAGAGTTCCGCAGGGTCATCTCCTCTAGGCCTCCAAGGACAGGGGAGCCTGAGAATTGGACCCCGCAAAAGATGAAGGCTGTCTGGGGCTAAAAATAAGATGGTAATCGGGTTGGACACCAACATTCTTTGTTACGCCCTGGACGAAGCATACCCTGAACATGAGAGGCTGAGGGATCTACTCTTAAACCTCTCCCCTGAAGAACGCTTAGCCATAAACCCCACCATCATTCAGGAGGCCTATCATACCCTCGTCTACGGCCAGAAGTGGGTTCCAAGTGAGGCTGTGAGAAGGCTGAAGATGCTCTTGAAACACCCCTGCATCGAGTTTTTTGGCCAAACAAGGAGGACATGCACCGTAGCCCTTAGCCTAGCCGAAAGATACAGAATTGGAGGAAGAGACGCCCTCATTGTAGCGAACTTTCTAACAAATAAGGTTGAGACCCTCTATACTCACGACTATGAACTCTTGATCCACGGGACAATATCATGGAAAAACCTCGCCATAACCATCGAAGATCCTCTAGCCTAAATATTTCAATCGTGGATCATAGATTTAATTAAAATCTTATAGTTTAATGGTCATTTGTTTTTTGTTGTTTTCTTCAGTACTTATATGCTATATTATGCAAAATCAGGATGAGCACCGAGGAGCGTAATAATAATCCCTAACGAGCCGGTGAAGGGGGAGTTCCTCGAATCCTCGGAATGAGCGAGAGGCTGGTAGGGTATCTGAACAGGCTTCCGAGGAGGGGTGGAAGGGTATTCCTCGGGAGTAGGGAGAGTATATACTTCTCCTTCATGGAGCTGAGGAGAAGGGCTGCGGCGAGGTTCCAGAACCCAAGGCTGGAGAGGATCACCTTCCACACCATAAGGCACTGGAAGGCGACCATGGAATATCATAAGACGAAGGATATCCTGCACGTGATGCAGACTTTAGGACATAAAAACATCAACAACACTCTAGTTTACATAAAGCTCGAAGAGGCCCTCTTCGGAGGGCCAGCCGACCAGTTCTACTCTGCAGTCGCAAAGGGCGTAGATGAGGCTAGAAAACTGATCGAGGCTGGCTTCGAATATGTCTGCGACTTCGAAGGTGTAAAGCTCTTCAGGAAGAGGAGATAAGCCCAGGGCGGAAAACCTATACATAATGTAAAAAAACGGGGATGGAAAGCCTTTTATCTTTAGGTGATTCTCAGGTCTCAAAATCGCATTAAGGGGTGTTGGGATTTGGGTGAGGGCCGCAGGATCATCGACGCCGATGGCCTGATACTGGGGAGGATGGCCAGCATGGTTGCTAAGAGGCTACTCCGGGGGGAGAGGATAGAAATAGTCAACGCTGAGAGGGCTGTGATCTCTGGGAGACGCTTGATGGTGATAGAGGAGTGGAAGAGCCGCCTAGGGCTTGGAGGTGCTGGAAAGGGGCCCATCCATTACAGGAGACCAGACCTGATCCTGCGGGGGGTCGTCAGGGGTATGCTTCCGTACAGGAGCGCCCATGGGAGGGAGGCCTTCAAGAGGCTCAGGGTCCATATTGGGGTTCCCAAGGAGCTGGAGAACGCTGAGAGGGAGAGCCTCTCAGAGGCCCATGTGAGCAGCCTTAGGGGACGCTATGTCACCCTTGGAGAGGTCGCGGAGCAGGTGGGATGGAGAGGGTAAAATGCATATCTTTAATTATTAGATGAGGGGAGGGTATGAGGCTATGGTTAGGATGCTGCTCTCCACCGGGAAGAGGAAGACCTCTATAGCTAAAGTGCTCATAAAGGAGGGAGGGGGGAAGATAAGGGTAAACGATAAGCCGATAGAGATCTACCAGCCCTGGACAGCTAGGGAAAAGATCATGGAGCCCCTATACCTCGCGGGAGAGGAGGTGACAAACAAGGTCGACATAGACGCTAAGGTTGAGGGGGGAGGATTCATGAGCCAGGCAGAGGCCGTGAGGATGGCCATAGCAAGGGGACTGGTCAAATGGACGAAGAGCGAGCTCCTAAGGGATACATACCTCAAATATGATAGGAGCATGCTGGCTGGAGACAGCCGCAGAACAGAGCCGAAGAAGTTCGGAGGACCCAGCGCCAGGACCAGAAAACAGAAATCCTACAGGTAATCTGAGAGGTGTTGGCCACCCATGGCAAGGATGGTCACAGCTATCGTCAGGAGAGGCCCGAAGACGTGTCAGGGGAGGGGCTTCTCCATAGGAGAACTTGAAGAGGTAGGACTGAATGTGGGGGAGGCCCGCCACCTCGGTATTCCCGTCGATGAGAGGAGAAGTACCTGTTACGAGGAGAATGTGGAGAGGCTTAGGAGCTGGATCCCCGAAGCGGAGAAGACAGGCTACAGGTCTTCTAGACCAAAGCAAGGCTCAAAGCGTAAGAGGGGACGGGTCTACAGAGGGCTAACGAGCTCTGGAAAGGAGATGAGAGGCCTAAGTAAGAAGAGGGGTTTGGGAAAGAAGCCATAAAAGAGGACCTTCAAGAGGATGTGAGGTTATAGCGATGGCTATTTATCCAAAAATAGTTGAGCCTTGATTTAGGGTCAAAGATCGATGTAGATGAGTGGAGATTGGACTACAGCTTCTTCAAAGCCTTCTCCATCCTATCAAAGGCCTCGTTTATTATAGCCTCGCTCGTGGCTATGCACATTCTGAGGTGGCCCTCCCCTCTAGGGCCGAAATCGGTTCCTGGGGAGAAGGCCAGCTTCGCCTCCTCCAGCATATACTTGTATAGTCGGCCGCTGCTCATCCCGTAGTTGAACTTCGGGAACATGAGGTAGGTCCCCTCCAGCTTGGTGCAGGTGACCCCGGGCAGCTCCTTGAACCTCCTCTCGCAGAGGCCTCTTATCATGTGTAGGTGCCTCGAGAGCCCCTCCCTCCACCAGTTTAGACCCTCGCCCAGCATTACGGGGACCGCGGCTCTGGCAAGCGTTGAGGCGCCTCTCAGCACCCCCCTAGATATCCTCCTCAGGTCTTCCACGACATCCTTAGAGGCGCTTAGGTATCCGAGCTGGAGGCCTGCCACCCCATAGGCCTTCGAGAACCCCCAGCTGGTTATGGTGAGGTCTTCTATCTCTGGGCTTAGGGAGGCTAGGGTTATATGCTTCCTCCCATCGAAGATTATCTCCTCCCAAAGTTCATCAACCATGACCGTGATCCTCCTCTCCACCGCTATCTCTGCTATTCCCTTGAGCTCCTCCTCGGTCATGACCCTGCCGCAGGGGTTATGAGGATTGCAGACGAATATCAGCTTCGTCCTCCTTTTAATCAGGCTCTTAAGCCTCTCCAGGTCGAACCTGTATCCCTCCTCCATCTCCAGGGGCCAGTAGACGGGCTTAGTGTGAGTGATCTCCACGGCCGTGTAGAAGGGGCTGTACATGGGATCAGTGACTATAACCTCATCGCCCGGCTTGCAGGCGTATTGGATGGCCAACCACATCGCAGGCAGAACCCCCTGGGTTATTATCATGTTCTCGGCCTTGACATCCAGCCCATTCCTCCTCCTTACCTTCTCGGCGAGGAGCTCCCTCGTCCTGGTATCGTCGCTGTAGAATAGATCCTCGTCCTGCACCGCATTTATGAGGGCCCTCTTTATCTCGGGGGCTATCGGAAAGTCCAGGTCAGCCAGCCATAGGGGGATAACGTCGGGTGGATACCTATGCCACTTGATCCCTGGAGCCGCCAGCATCCCCTCTATGGTCGCTGAGTTGAAGAACTCTTCCCTAATCATTTCAGCCACGCCAACTAGTAGATTTCATGACGGCTATAAGCCTTTCAGCCCTTCTTCGCTCATTAGCCTTATTGAGATAGGGGAAGATTATTTGGAGACGCATAAAAAGATGGAGAGATATCATATTGGGGTTTCAAGGGGCCTTGAAAAGGTGGTAAGAGGATGGCATTATTTTGAGGGGCTTGATCGTAACTTGGATACCTTCTCGGTCGCATTGCCCACCAGCTCTGCTAGAAGCCTTGCGGATGAAGGTATGCCCCAGGTTTGGATGCAAGCCCCTGGGAGGCCTTTGCAGAGGGATCTTCAGAATCCTCTTAACCCTCTATCCTCAACGGCCGGCATTACGATACGTCCCAGGCTTCAGGCTCTAGGTTAAGTGACGCCCTCAGCCGTCCTTGGGAGATTTGAGGCTAGGATCTCCTCGTTATTCGGGGTCTTGAGGAATATTGGGACGTTCCTCTGTTTTGTCGCCCTGTAGGAGACGAATAGCCACTCGCCGGTCTCCAGCTCAGTCGTCTTGTCCAGGAGGTCGTAGCTCAGGCTGAAGGCGTCGGCTATCACCATCCTGTCGTAGAACCTTGGGAGGGTGCTGACGAAGTAGCTGTGGAGCTGCTGGAGGGCGTTCACGTTCAGGTGGGCGACCCTCTGGCTGCAGAGCCAGCAGCTCGCCCTGTATTTTCTCCCCTGCCGGAGGAGGGCCTCCACCATCCTGTTCGACTGCTCGGTGTAGTCCTCCCTTCTCGTCCTGTCTGGGATGAACTCCTGGGCCTCGTCTATCACGGTTAAGACGGGCCTACCCGTCCCCTGGGTCTTCTTCAGCCATAGGAGATGGTCGACGAAGCGGCTCACGGCATCGCGGGCGGTGTCGGGTTCTGGTATGTAGACGATCACAAGCCCTGAGAGGGGGCCGTGGGAGACCGCTGAGGCGAGCCACTCGGGATTTCTAAATATGGTTTTTCTCTCAACCGTTATTGGCCTCTCCTCGTTCAAGGCTCTGAGGATGGCCTGGATATCCTTGGAGGTGCTAGACATGGAGTGGATGGATGTCGTGAACTCTGTCAGGATCCTTGAGAGCTCCGCCTTCGCCCTTGGATCTCCCGCTATCTCCTCGAAGGTTGTATCCTCCCCGTATCCTCCCATCTCGATGAAGCCGTTGAGCCTGTTGAGGGCTATATGGGCCTGGATGGACTCCCTCTCCCCCCTATCGGCGATCCCCCCTATGAGCCTGAGGATCAGCCCAAGGTTGAGGGGGATCTCCCTCGGGGGCTGGGCCATAGTTAACCTCCTCACCCTCCCAGCCTCCAGCAGCTCCTCTACAGCCCTCTCCAGGCGGCTCCTCTCCATGAGCCCCTCCAAGGTCTCGGGTATGGCCTGTGAGTCCATTATCCTCCGAGGCTCCCCTTGGAAGTCCTCGGTGGAGTATGTATATGGGGCGAGGTCGAGGAGGTGGATCAGGTATTCCCCAGCGACGTCGAAGACCACAACGGCTATATCACCCGTCGCATCGAGCACCCTCCTTATGAGGTAGGATGCTAGGTTGGACTTTCCGCATCCCGTGAAGCCGAAGAAGCCCGTGTGGTATCGGACCAGCTCTCCTATGTCGACCGTGAGGGGGAGGTTGAAGCCCTTGAGAACCCCGACCTCTGCTCCCCCCTCTATGCAGAGGAACTCCCTCACGGTCTCCCTAGATAGGATGTGGGCCTCGCTCCCCACCAGGGGGGTGAGGTTTGAGCGTTCAAATACGATGCCTCCTCCTTCAAGGTCCATCCTGTAGTCTGTTGGGACCGCGACGACATCTATCCAGGTCTCCTCGCTCCCCTCCCAGCTCCTGTCTATGGTCTCGAGGAACTCCCTTCTTATGACCTTGGGGACCGCGACGTCGACCCCAAGCATCTGGAAGTGCATGGGCCTGACATCCACGACCTCATATATGATGTAGGTCTCTCCATCTAGGGTGGGCCTTCTGAGGCCTATGAAGCTGGGCTCGTGGAGCCTGTCCAGCACGGGTATGCTGAACCTCGCCTCGACTATCGCCACCCTGCTGGTTAATGTCACCTCCCCCTCCCTTGTCCTAGATGTCCTCGTGGTAACCCTGTGGGCCCTAAGCCTCGCTGAGAACGCTCCTCCCATATCGTCGAATATCTCGTTCATCTCTCTTCCACCTCCATGGCTTTCCTCTCCCTGACCCCCTCCGTCTCCCTCCTGATATCCCTGAACCTCCTAGCTATGGTGAAGATCTTCTGCCTCCTGGCTAGGGCTCCCAGCTCGAGGTCTGCCACCCCCCTGAGGAGGCCCTTCATCATCTTCACCTCTGCCTTCACCGCCTTATCAGCGAGGTATAGGAGCTGGTTGTGGCCCATCGCCTCCAGCACCTCTGGATTGTCGCATCTGGACAGGAGGAGGAGTATGGTGTTGTCTATGGGGTTCTCCGAACCCCCTTCCCAGTATGGATAGATCCTCGCCTGCTTCCCCCTATCTATGACCTCCAGCTCCACCGTGTATTCATCGTCGCCCTCTGGGTCGTAGAAGCGGTCGTATAGGAAGGTTGGAGACCTGACCTCGCTGTCACCCCTGAACTCCCTCAGCTGGAAGTATCCCCTGACGAACTGCCTCTCCATGGAGACCACCTCCCTAGCAGCCCTTAGGATCCCCTTCTCCCTATCCTCCATGAGGGTTGAGAAGCATGCGTCGTAGGTGAGGGTCCTCCAAGGGGCCCTGAAGGCCTCGGGATTCACGCTGCTCAGGATGGTTAGGAAGGCCCTGTCGTGTTTGAAGCTTGGAAGCCTCTCCTCTTCGGAGATCAAGCCTCTAGCCTTGGCGTAGGGGATGGCTGCCCTTATAAGGTCGGATGATGAGGTGTCCTTCGCAATGCCCACGACCATCACCCCCCTCCTCAGGGCCTCCTCCCTCAGCATGTGGATCAGAATCGAGTTTATCGAGTTAAGGTCCAGCACGCTGAGCCAGGTCTCCCCATCATCCATCATCAGCGGATGCCCGGGAGAGCTGAAGACCCTCTCAACCATCATGTTGGCAGCATCCCTCACCCTGAGCCAGTAGTCCTTGACATGCCCTTGAAGCTCTAGATGGGGGTCCTCGCCCTTCAGGCTTTCCTCCACGAGGAGGTCCCCGCCAGATTCCCTGTGCATATCCCTTAGCCCCCTTATCAGGGCTCTTTTCAGCTCCTTTTCCACTCCAAGCTCCTCGAGGAGCTGGCTCACCCTCAACCCCTCGGAGCGCAGAAGCCTCTGGATGGCGGCATAGGGGAGGTAGCGCCTCCTCTTAGGCACCCACCCCCTTCCACAGCCCAGCATCGAGGCTATTCTGAGGTCCAGGGCGGTGAGGGGGCCGTGAGAGGTCTCTAGGCCGAGAAGGGGGGATTTCCCCCTCAGGAGGAGGCTGAGGTCCCTAGAGAGGGGTGGATAGGTCCCAGATAGGGGCCTATCAAGGAGGAGGAGGCGCACCCCCTCATCCTCCACAGCCCTTAGGGCTAGGTATAACTCGGCCATTGTCATGAGGGCGAAGGGGACCCTCTCCGCCGCCCTCTCCGGATCCTCCTCCGACGAGGGGCCGACCACGTGATAGAGGTCCTCAGCCCAGAGGGGGATGGAGGCGGATGCGGCTAGACGCCTATCCCTCTCTACGCCGTCGAGGTGGAAGAATATATCATCGCCAACGGTGAAGTCGCATCTAAACCCGGTTGCACATACATAGAAGAGGAGCATCTCGAGCAGCTCATCATAGTCCATCGAGCCGTCTATCCCAACAGCGGTATAATCTCCAGGCTCGAGCCGAATAGGCTTAGATTTACCTTCGCCCCCACATCTTACGCAGGGGGTGAAGCCCCCCCTCCCCGTGAGCTCCCTTATCCTCCTCCTCAGGAGGTCTGCAAGGATGGAGGTCTGCCTCCTAAGCCTCTCGGCGACGAGACTCAACCCAAATCGAGATCAGACACCGCATTGATAAACGTTTTAGAGATAGAGATCGACCTCTAACTTCAAATAGTAGATGAAATGAGGTTAGGGGTTCCCCGTGAAGGGAGTTAATCATCTTTTTCTGACGATCGGGAGGGCCCTCTCCACCCCCCTTGTCAGGATAAGCCCCAGGATTATTGAGACCAGTGACTGGCCGAAGAGGTCTCTGAGGTAGGAGACGACGGCCACGGGGTAACCCTTTATGAATATGTTGACGAAGAAGTAGACTGTTGACATCGTGAAGCCCGCCGCTGCTAGGATGGCCGCCTGGAGGAGGAGGCCCCTCCTACGGCCCAGCCCGGCTATGAAACCCTGAAGGCCATGGGCTAGAAGGGTCACAAACCAGCGGGGATAACCCACGAAGAGGTCTGCCACGACAGGGCCAATTATACCGACTAGGCCTCCGACCTTTACGCCGAGGAGGAGGGCTGAGACGTAGATGGCTGTGTCCCCAATGTGGGTGTATCCTCCAGTTGGGGAGGGAAGCATGATGCCGGTTGTTCCCGTGAGGACGGCGGTCAGGGCCGAGAAGAGGGCTGTGAAGGCGGCCTCCATTGGGGTCATGAAGGGCCCACCTTCAACCTTCCTCCCTTTAACCCTTAGGCTTAGGAGGGCGAAGGAGGAGGCGATTATCAAGGCGGCCACCTCCACCCCCAGGCTGGGGATGGAGAGGGGGTAACCGAGGAGATATGGGAGGGGCAGGATGAAGAGGGATAGGAGGGCTGAAAGGGAGGCTATGAAGGCCCCCCTCCTCAAATATCCCCTTAAGGCCTCAGCCCCAGCCCACGCCATAACGGCGGAGAAGAACGAGGGGAGGGTGAGATAGAGGGCCACCTTAACCCTATCGGGATCAGAGAGGCTGATCGAGGAGAGGAGGCTCTCCACCCCAAGGAAGCTAAGGATAAGGCCGGCCTGAAGGATGGCCCCCGAGAGCATAAGGAGGGCTGATGCCATCCCCAGGGTAGCCAATCCCCTAAGGATCCGCTCATCAGCCGACATCAAATATTATAGTTCAAACTAATATATTAACCTGTTGGGGGAGGTCCCAGGACATCAGTGCAGATACGGCCCGCATGTTGATAACTTCCTTCCATTTATGGAGTTAATCCCTCAAGGTTAAATATACAACGTGTCGATTTTCAATGATACCCATGGTGCAGTTGGCCGAGGTCAACTGGAAGGATGCTGAGGAACTTTTCAAGAAAACCGATGTGGCCCTTATCCCGGTTGGGAGCACAGAGCAGCACGGACCCCACAACCCTCTTGGCACGGACCATCTCGTCGCTGGAGCATTGGGCAGGGTTATAGGCGAACGAACGGGCGTGGCAGTTCTCCCGACGATACCTGTTGGGGTCTCGGAGCATCACAGGCATTTTCCAGGAACCCTCTGGGTTCCGCCGAGGGCCTTCAGAGATTATGTTAAGTTTGTGGCCCTCTCAGCGGCTAGCCACGGGGCCAAGAAGATCATATTTATCAATGGGCATGGGGGGAACACGGCCTCCCTTCTAGAGGTTGCGGGAGAGCTGAGGAGGGAGCATAAAATCTTCTCAGCGGTCATAATGGCCTTCCCCCCTGGGATGGCAGGCCACGCAGGTTCTGAGGAGACCAGCGTAAACCTGTACTTCCATAAATGGCTTGTGAGGATGGATAGGGCTGTGGACACGAGACAAAAGGGGATGTTGGGGCCCCTCAGGATGGAGGGGTTGGGCAGAGTTGGACCGGCCCAGTTCCCATGGGATACCATAGACCTCTCCGAGACGGGGGTCCTAGGAGCCGCGGGAGAGGAGATAGCCTCGACGAAGGCCTCGGAGGAGGAGGGGAGGAGGCTCATGGAGCCCTACATAGAGGCGGTCTGCAGATTCGTCGAGGAGCTGAAGGCGGCTAAGGTGGAAGAACTCCTCAGCAAAACCGGGAGATGACAAAATTCGATGGGGACAGCCTCCTACCAATAGAGACCCAAATTCGAGACTGAAACGATATAGGTGGAGGAAGACATATCCTACATCGGCGGAGGCCTGTCCCATGGCTTGTGAAGGGATGAAAAGAGGGGAATAACCAGGTTCTTGTTATGGTGTTTCCCTTTTGGGGTCTGAGACCCCTCACCGCTTAAGGAATGTGATTTTCCCGTCAAGAATCGACAAATGCAGATATATCTTTTAGAGATATATTTATATGCGTCCGCGTGACTAAGAAAGTGGGAGTATGGGGGCTTAGATGGGAATGCTCTGCTGCTTCGGGCTCTTCCTCGGCTATGCGGTGGGTTCCTGGCTGGGAGGGCCATGGACACTCATCGGCCCAGCTTCCGGCTTCATCATGGGATTCATCGGCGATATGAAGCTACTAAGGGGTCATGAGCCACACAGAGCTCCTGGAGGAGGATACATGGGGCACGAAACTGATGAGAATAATGCAGAGGATCCCGTTTGCGGTATGCAGCTAGATACAACAGCAGCTAAATATAAAACTGATCTTCATGGGGAAACATACTACTTCTGCTCCTCGACATGCGAGTCTAAATTTAAGGAAAAACCAGAATTATATATAAGAGGGGGGAAAGACGTTGATTAAAACTTCTTTATTGAACATAAAGGGACTATCTTTGTTCTGATGTGGTGGTGAATTAAAATGACCAAAGAGAAAATATTAATAAGGATCGGTGGAATGCATTGTGCTTCATGTGCTCAAACAATAGAAAGGTATCTGGAAAAAGAAAGTGGGATAATAAATGCTGATGTTAACTTTGCAACTGAAAAAGCCCTAGTAGAATATGATCCAGAAAAGGTGAGTGTAAAAAGGATTGGTGATATAATTAGAGAGGCTGGATATGAACCAATAGGTATCTCAAAGGAGGGTGAAAAAACAAGAGAGATCAGTCTTAAGATTCGAGGCATGAGCTGCGCCTCCTGTGCAGCTGCCATAGAAAGGGCGATTAAACGGCTGGATGGTGTAAAGTCCGCAAATGTGAATCTCGCCACCGAGCGGGCTACCGTCGAGTACTTTCCAGAGCTGGTGTCAATACTGGACCTGCGAAGGGCCGTTCAAGAGGCTGGTTATGATGTGGAGTCCGAGGAGGAGGTGGACAGGTCTCTAGAGGAGATGAGCAAAGCTCGAGTGAGGATGCTCGTCGCCTGGGCCTTCACCATACCCATAATCTCATGGATGGCCCTCGAGATGTTCTTCGGCCTGATCTGGCCCAACGAGGAATTCTACAACCTGGGCCTCATCATCCTCGCAGCCCCAGTCCTCTTCTGGGCAGGGCTGCCCACCATCCAATCGGCCGTGAGGGCGGTTCTACACAAGACAGCGAACATGGACGTCCTCATATCGATGGGGACGATCATAGCCTTTCTCACCGGACCCCCGGGCTTCTTCACCTCCATCCTAAACTACGCTGGAGTAGCCGCCATGCTCATGTCCTTCCATCTGACCGGAAGATATGTTGAGGCGAAGGCTAAGGGGAGGGCCTCACAGGCGATCAGGAGACTGCTGAAGCTTGAGGCGAAAGCCGCTAGGATCTTGGTTGATGGGGAGGAGAGGGAGGTCCCGATAGGGGAGGTGAAGGTCGGCGATATAATGATCGTCCGTCCAGGTGAGAAGATACCCACGGACGGCGTGGTTATCGAAGGGGAGAGCTCGGTGGACGAGTCGATGGTTACCGGAGAGTCGATGCCGGTTCAGAAGAGGCCCGGCGATGAGGCCATAGGAGCGACGGTGAATCAGGATGGGCTTCTCAAAATAGAGGCCACAAGGGTTGGCAAGGACACCTTCATAGCGCAGGTCATAAAGATGGTCGAAGAATGCCAGGGGACCAAGGTGCCCATCCAGGAGTTCGCCGACAGGGTCACAGGATACTTCGTCCCCGCCGTGCTCTTGATAGCGTTATCGACCTTCATCCTATGGCTCGCCTTTCCAGATGGAATGTCGGCAGTGGCTAGAGGGGCGAGCGTGGTTCTACCATGGGTCGATTTGGACCAGGATGTGATCATGCTCGCCATCTCGGCCGCCATCGCGACGCTCGTCATCGCATGCCCCTGTGCCCTTGGACTGGCGACGCCAACGGCGCTTATGGTGGGTACAGGCATGGGAGCGGATAATGGCATACTCATCCGAAAGGGTGAGGCGATCCAAACCATGAAGGAGGTAAAGGCGGTGATCTTCGACAAAACGGGAACCTTAACGAAGGGAAGACCAGAGGTCACAGACGTCGTCCCCTTAGGATCAAATCCAAGTGGAGAAGATCAAGTACTCTATTATGCCGCAAGCGTTGAGCAAGGCTCTGAGCATCCCTTGGGCCAAGCCATAGTCAGAAAGGCAAAGGAGAGGGAGATAAAGCTGGATACTCCGGAATCGTTTAAGGCCATAAGGGGTGTTGGGGTGAAAGGATACATGAATGGTTCAGAGGTTCTTGTTGGAAAACCCTCTCTACTTGAATCTAAAGGAAATAGCCTCGAAGATGTGGAGATGAGATTCAAAGATTTGCAGGAGCAGGCGAAGACAGCGATGATGGTGGCCGTCGACGGAGAGATCGTTGGGATAATAGCAGTGGCTGACACGCTTAAGGATGACACCATCAGGGCGGTGAGGGAGATCGAGAGGATAGGGATGAAAACCGTCATGCTAACCGGCGACAACCGCAGAACCGCCGAGGCCATAGCGAGGCAGATAGGGATTAGCGACGTCTATGCGGAGGTCATGCCCGACCAGAAGGTGGAGGTCATCAAGCAGCTTCAGAGCAGGTACGGAATGGTGGCGATGGTTGGCGACGGAATAAACGACGCGCCAGCATTAACCCAAGCCAATGTTGGGGTTGCCATCGGAACCGGCACCGATATAGCAATAGAGGCAGGAGACGTAATCTTGGTTAGAGGAGACATCTCAAGCCTAGTCAGCGCAATAAAACTTTCAAGGGCAACCTTTAGTAAAATCAAGCAAAACCTCTTCTGGGCCTTCATCTACAACATAATAGCCATACCAGCAGCGATATTGGGCCTACTCCACCCGGTCATCGCCGAGCTATGCATGGCCACCAGCTCGATATCGGTTGTGACAAACTCCAACCTGCTAAGAAGAGCGAGGATCCGCCCCTCATACTCCTGAAAATGTAAAGGAGGTGAGAAAAGAATGGTGAAAGACCCGGTCTGCGGAATGGATGTCAACGAGAGAACAGCCAAATTCAAGTCTGAATATATGGGAAGAACCTACTACTTCTGCAGTGGATCATGCAAAGAGACCTTCGACAAAAATCCAGCAAAATATACAGGTAAACATATGGGGCACTGAAGGTTCTAGCATCACATAATTATATCTTTTTCTTATCCACCATTTATAATTCCTCCTTATATAATCCCAAAATCACGGATTAAGAAGTATATTTACATTTTGCTTCTAGACATGTTATCTTATGGTGTTGTTGTCTCCTCCGTTGATTAACTAACCAGCTAATAGGGCTCTGCAACCTGGGCGCCCTCCCGTATCTGTCACTGGTCTCGATCCCTCACCATCCTCCTCTTGAGCATAGCTCATCGCATGCCTAATTAAGCACCTTCGCCTAGAGCATCCGACCGCGTCGGGGACCCTCCCGCTGGTTCTATGGAGGACCTTACCCTTGAGCATCCATGAGGCCCAGTTAATAGTCAACTTTAAATATATCATTAAATAATATATAATTAGCCGATTTGGGAGGTGGATTGGTTGGGCTGCTGCGGTCCGACCGGCCATGGAGGGCATGGGATGGGTAGCAGGAGGGGGTGGCTCGCCCTTCTAATCCTCGTGGCGGCTCTCTTCCTGCTGCTCCTCTCCTCAAGGGCCTGAGCGCTTTACATCGCCATCCTCTGGAGGGTTTATCGTGGGCCATCGGCACTTCGGCGATTGGGCCTCGATGGTGGTCTGGATGGCCCTCTTTGGGGTATTTCTGGCCTTCCTCCCCTTCCATGGGAGAAGCCCTCGACGCCCTGCTAACATCTACCTCGCCTTCGTGGTGGCGTCTGCCTTCGAGATGTTCGGCATCCCCCTGAGCATGTACCTCATCACGTGGGCCCTGGGATTCACCCTGCCGGAGGGGCTGCTCTGGGGCCATACATTACAGCAGTACATAGGCTACTTGGCATGTACCTCGGATACTCCCTCAACATCGTTGGGGGAGCCCTGATACTTCTTGGATGGAGGGCGATATATGGGAGGGGGTGGGCCACCGATGTTGGGGGAGGGTCTTGGTCACCGATGGAATATACTCCCACATCCGCCACCCCCAGTATGTGGGGATCATCCTGATGGCCCTGGGCCTCCTAATCCACTGGGCGACCATCCCCCTCATCGTGATGTGGCCCATCCTGGTCATCCGATATATCACCCTGGCGAGGAGGGGGGAGAGGGAATTGGAGAGGGGGATCGGTGAGGAATACTTGAAGTATAAGGAGAGGGTGCCCATGTTCATACCATCGTTGAGGGGTGGGAGGCCTCCCTCAGAGGTGAGGGGCTTCACATCCAAACAATTTAATTAATATATCAGCCTTTGAAATGTGGGGCCCTGTATGGAACAGAGGGAGATGGAGGAGCTCGTCTCCGACTTCGCGAGGTTCTACATACTCGTCATCCTCTACGAGGGGCCGGCCCACGGCTACAGCATCCTCAGGAAGTTCAGGGCCAGGGTTGGGAGGCCCATAAGCCCCGGCATGGTCTACCCCTTCCTCCAGAGGCTGCAGGAGAGGGGGCTACTGACCTATAGGACGCAGCCCATTGGGAGGAAGGAGAGGAAGCTCTACACCTTGACGGATGAGGGTGTGAGGTTCTGCCATCAGCTCTTCAGGAGGTTCGCCGGCCTCGTCTCCACTGCCATAGAGCCCAGCCTGGACACCTGCGCCAACTGCGGCTGCAAGATATACGAGGGAGGGTACAAAGAGGTTGTAGGTGGTTCGGAGAAGACCTTCTGCTGCATCCACTGCGCGGAGGCCTACAGGAGGATGCTGCAGCGGACCCCCTAGGGTCGGAGGATATGCCCCCATAGGATATCTTTAAAACCTGATATTTAATCGACTAAAGATCTTATCTGTTATGTCTCTGGCCTCTCCAGCCTTTTCTAACGAGTCCTTCGCATGATCCTCCCCGTATATATCGCTTGGGGTTAACCCTGCGATGGGTTCGCCGTATGCTGACCTCCCATGCTCTGGGGCTATCTCCCCGGCCAGTTCTGAAAGCCTCCCTGCATCCCCCGCAACCTCTTCGGGTAGTCTGGCCTTAATCCCCTCCAGCTGGCTCGATGGGTCATGGTCCCATGTTGGAACCTCGAAGAGGGCTATCACCGCCTTCGCATAGTTCTCTACGGCCAGCTGGGAGGAGGATACTGTTCCAACCCAATCTCCCAGATGGAATAGCCTCTCAGCCCTCTCAAGATGCTCGGTGGCCAGTCTATACCTGTATCTAACCTCGCTCAAGGGGTTTAGGCTCATAGGATCTTCACCTCCTTCATGGGCTCGGGTAGGACCCAGCGGTAGGTTCTACCATCCCAAACCCTCTTCAACCCGCTTCTGGCGATCCTCTCCTTAACGTGCTCGAGGAAGCCTTGAAGCTTCCCCGTCACATCGTAGATGGGGATGGCCTCCCAGTAGAGGTTCAGGAGGAGCGCATTAATCTCCTTCGGCCTCAGAAAATCTTCAATCTCCATGTCGATGAGGGTGAGGCCCCCGAACTCGCTCCCAATAGCCTCCCGTAAAAGTTTGTAGAGATGCCTCCTCCTCAAAACGGGGTCTTCGATATCGCAACCCTCATGCAGGATGAATAGGTCGACATCGCTCCTCTCCAGAGCCTCCCCCCTAGCCCTCGAGCCGAACAGTAGAACCGCCCTCACACAGGAGCCTTGAAGGTGCCTAAGGCGGGCACTGAGGAGCCCCACATCCCCACTGGAACCCAGCACAACGATCATAGAATCATATTGAAGCCATTTTATAAAATCCTTATAACCTACGACTCTTGCCGGAGGCGGATTCTCAATGATCCAAGCAGCGGGATATTTGGGCGGTGAGGGAATTGCAGGCTTGAGAACGTCCCGTCAAGGATGGCGTCGCCCTTCCACCCCGCCCAAAGGAGGCTCCAATAATTCAAACATTTTAGATGGAGGCTGCATTAACCATCAATCCTAGAATGAGCAGGTTACTCATAGCCTTCTGTTTACAGTTAGTAAACAAAAAGTATATATTTATGTTTACAAGAATTTTGAGGATGCCTGTTGTGAGTATTAGGGTCGATGAGAGGATCAAGGAGATCCTCAGCAGGTCCGGGATCGACATCGGCTCTGAGGTCAAGAGGTTCCTGGAGGAGCTAGCCTGGAGGGTTGAGCTCAAGGAGAGGCTGGAGAGGCTGAACAGAAGCCTCGAGAGGATCCCCCCAGCCGAGCCAGCCTTCTCTGCGGGGAGTGTGAGGGAGGATCGTGAACGTCCTTGACTCATCAGCCCTTGTGAAGTTTTTGAACAGGGAGAGGGGCTGGGAGGGGGTGGAAAGGGCTTTAGAAGGGGGGTGCGTGACCATCGAGTTGGCCTTGAAGGAGGCGGCCAACTCCCTGTGGAAGAGGGTGATGAGGGGGGACATCGCCGTGGAGGTCGCCATGGCCATCCTGAAAGACCTCATCGACCTCAAGCCCTTCAGGATGGCCCCCCAAGAGGAGCTGTATAGCGACGCCCTAGCCATAGCATCGAGGGAGGGGATCCCTATATACGACTCGCTCTTCATCCAGCTAGCTAAACGCCTCGATACCACCCTCCTCACCTCAGATAAGGCCCAGGCTGAGGCGGCGGGGAAGGCTGGCGTAAAGGCGATAGTCCTCTAATGCCCTTTAAACTAAGCTCCCCTTATTCGCCGCCTCCATTACCAGCCATTCTCCCCATTAGCCTCGCAGGCCAGCGCCTCAAAGCTCTTATGATATTCAAGAACGTGTAATGAGTTGGTGTGTTATATTCTATATTTAAGAGAGGAATGTTTCTATTTTGGCATTAAGGGCATCTGAATATATATGAGTAGAATGGCTATGGCTAGGGTTGGTATAGAGACCATTGCACCCTTCTTTATCCATTCGAGGAAGGTTATGTGGGCCCTCCTCTCCCTCTCGACCATCCCTGCCGCCACTATGTTGGCCGTGCTCCCTATGAGGGTGAGGTTCCCGAAGAAGGTCCCGGCGAAGAGCAGGGCCCACCAGAGGGGAAACGTGTAAACTTCCCCCTCACCTAGGATCTGTATTATTGGGGCGAACATGGCCACGGCGAGGACGTTATCCATGAAGGCGCTCAGGACCGCGGCTATTGAGGTGAAGGTGAGAAGCAACCCCACCTCGCCCCCTCCGGAGGCGTGGAGTAGAGCCCCTGCGAGGCGCTCAGTCACACCGACATACTGTAGGGTGCCCACCGATGCGAAGAGTAAGGCGAAGAAGATCAGGGTTCTCCAGTCTATCCTCCTCTCGATGATCTCCCTACCCCTCTCGAGGTCGATCAGGAGGGTCGTCGCGGCGGAGGCCATCGCCACCCCAAGCAGCAAGGTGTTCTTCTCGAGATGGAAAAGCTCCTCGAGGGGGTGATGCAAGGCTAGGAGGAGGATCGTCCCTATGAAGAGGATCCAGGAGGCCATGTCATGCCTCGAAGGCGATGCCTCCCCTCTGTGCCCCTCTGAAAACTCTACCATGGTGTACATCGTCTGCGGGAATATGGTTTCTCTCTCCACCTCTAAGGGCTCCGAGATAGCCCTGGAGAATGCCCTGTTCATCTCCTGTATATCCTCAGAGAAGACCCTCATGGATATGAGGATGGTGATGAACAGCGCGGCGACAGATATGGGGGTAGCCCATCTCAGAAACTCTGCGAAGGAGAACCCACCCTTGAAGGCTATTAGCACGCCTACAGGGTTGCCGATGGCGGTGGCGCTGCTGCCTATGTTCGTGGCGAAGACGAGCATCATGATATAGGGGATCGGATTCAGCCTATGCCTGCCGGTTATCTGGAGCATCATCGCCGTCATGAATAGGATGGATGTCACCTCATCCACCAGGGCCGCGAAGAAGGCAGACGCCAACATCATGACCGCCATAAGCCTCTTCGCCCTGGAGCCGACGGCACCGGTCAATCTGGTGATCAGCCTCTCGAAGAAGCCCTCCTCCTCCAGAAAACCTATGAGGGCCATCATGCTGATCAGGAAGAGGATGACGTCGAAGGAGGCGAACTCTATTATGTGGGGGATATCGATAACGCCCGTTACTAGGAGGGCTGAGATTGCTATAAAAGCAAATCCCAGTCGGAATCTCCAGAAGAGGAGTACAGCATATATTTCAAAGCCGAATAGTGTTGTCGCGATTATCTGCCTCGGATTTAAGCCAGCCAGGGAGGATAGGGCTGCCGTGGCCGATGTTAGGAGGATTATGGCTATCATCCTCATCCTGTTGTCTAGGGCCGGCATAGGTTCTAACTCTCCTTACCTTTACATTTTATTACGTACCTCTCGTCCGTCTTCGATATCCAGGTGTCGAAGCCCAGATTGGTCAGCAGCATCATCACCTCACCCCATGGGAAGGTTAGGGGCTCCAAGACGGTGATGTGATACCCTCCATAAACGGAGGATACCTTACCCTTCTCCCCGACGATCTCCTCGAGCTTTGATGGGAGGTCCTCCACGGGCCCTGTTAGCTCCTCCATCAGGGCCGTCCTAACCCTCACCAGCTCCTCTATCCTAGCCTTATGCTCAGCTATACTGGCCTCGAGCTCCTTCATCCTATCCCTTAGGAGCTGGAGCTCGGCAGCCTCCTCAACCCTCTCCACCACCCCCCTAGCCCCACCGATCCACCTCTCCGCATTCCTCGCGACGAGGTCTTTTAGGCCCCAACCCAAGGCTATCCCTAAGCCCACGCCAGCCCCCACCGCGACCCCCCACCCCAGGGCGTTAGCGAAGATGTAGAGGATTGAGACATCCACCTTCATCACGGAGAGGGCGACTACGGCCACGGCGAAGTATAGGATAAGCCTCATGCCCAGTATCACCACCCCGGCATACTCAACCCTAGCCTCCAAGCTGGCAGCCCTTAGGAAATCTGCGGCGAAGTCCACGGCAACAAAGCCTATTATTAGGATTAGGATCCCGCCGATGAAGCTGGGTAGATAGTGAACAGCGGATGTCACGAAGGGCTCGAGGGCCTTGAACCCCATTATATCTATGGCCGTGAGGAGGGAGCCTATGTAAACTAGCCACCTCACAGCGAGGCCTAGGAGAAGGCCTAGGGAGACGCCGGAGCGGTCCAACGCCCTCCCAAGGAGGGTCCTCCTGAAGGACTCCTCGAGCCTCATCCTCCTTATGAGGCTTGAGACCCCCTTCCCCAGTAGGCGGCCAAACCCCCAACCGACACCAAGGACTATTAGGGCCCCAACTATTCTAGGCATAGCCTCAAGGAGGGAGAGCCAGAAGCGCTCCAGTATCCCAATAAGCTGCATCGGGTTCTCAGAACCGATCTCCAGACAGGCTAATAAAAGTTTAGCAGAGTAGAAATAAACTACCGTTGGTTTTCCATCGGTTCTGCCATTAAGAACCGCGAACCATAGGCTGGATAATGACTACTAAAGATTGAAATCTCCACGACTGAAGTCGGGAGATTCTTGCTTCTAAGATGCTCATCAGTTGGTGCTCATCGCCCTTTTTAGGCTCCCACCTCATTCGCGTTCATAAACATCAACATAGGCCTCCAAGGGGTTGATAAGCGCTAACGGAGGGCTCTGGATGGAGCAGTAAAGGCTCCGAAAAGGCGCATCCATAGAACCAAGCGGAGGAGGCTTGATGAGGCTTCCAACGCCGTGGTACACCTCACGGCCGCGCTAATTTATCTGGCTCTTCGGAGCCCTTGTCTTCATGCCTATGGCTTGAGGATAGAGCCCATTGGGATCCCCGTCCTGTGAAGCCTCATGATCCTAATACCCTTCTCCAGATTTATTGAAGGGCTTGGGGTGCCTAGATGGGTTTTTTGAAGCCACATCGGAGGCGTTTGCCCAGGAGTGGATGAGGAGGATGAGGAGGAGGAGGCGATATGGAGATGATGAGAAAAAAAAGGATCAGAGAATTGATTGAACTTGGCACTCTCACATTAATATTTCCCCTCTACTCTCCACTTCTTTCAGCCATACATCCCTCCATGACAGGAATAGCAGCGATCACCGCTATATTGACAGCTCCAAGATATTGTTAAGAAAAAGAAGAAACCTTTAAAGAATTAACCAATACTCGTAGGAATTACTAACAATTTAATAAAGATTAATTACAGTCAACTGTAAGAGAGCTATTAATTTTATCATTTCGCTGTGATATGGATCTTTGGAATCTTTGAAGAGAAGAGAAAGAGATAACTTTTTAAAATAAAATCTTTAAAAATAATGAAGGGATTATAGTAAACCTTATTGGTGGATAAATTTCACGATGAAGTGAAGTTAATTTTTAGACTTTAGAAAGAGACTTTATAGCTAACTGAAGCCTTTTATATGCACCTATTCGCTCAATTTTTTCCGGTTGACCCGTGGAGTACCCGGCTGAAAAGGCTGGTAAGGTCAAGATATTCTTGGAGGGTGCAAGGGATTTTTTAGAGGGGCTTAAAGGTGTTTAGGGAGGCCGTTAAGCTCGGGATCATATCAGGATCTGAGATGCTGCGGAGAAGCTGTGGAATGCCACTATAAATGCCATGAATGCCCTCATACTGAGCCAACTCGACATAGTTCCAGCAAGCCCCTGGGAGAGTGGGAAGCCTCCTCTATAAGCTAGAGGAGATGAGGCCCAAGGTTGAGAGGCTCGGATTCGTAGGTAGATATAGTGCGAGGGAGAGATACCGTTGCGGTATCGAACCCTCAGATGCCGATTTGAGGTTCAAGAATAGATGATCAGGATCACTCAGCCTCTCCTCGAGGATCATTTCAAAACTTGAAAGAGTGTTGTTTAAAGCTAGGATGAAGGTTTTAATTTTTGGGAGCGAATTTAGTATTCGGTTATGAGCTTTGTCTGTATGGATCGTTCCTGAGCCTGAGAGGCTCATTTTCAAGGGGAGATACCTCGACTTCGATGGGTTTAGGGACTTTCCAGAGTTTCTAGCCCTAGAGTTCGGGGTTCCCCGAGGAGAATGGAGCATAGCCAGAGTAGAGGGGGAGGGGACTGGCTTAAGGGTTGGGGAAGGTGAGATCGAAATCTGGGGGGATGAGAGGGTCTGCTATGCATCTATCATCCAGCTGATGAGACAGGGAGGGGGGCGCCTAGCCGAGGTTGAGCTCCATGAGAGCCTAAAATTCCGCTTCAGAGGTTACCACCTCGACATAGCTAGGGGTGGGGTTCCAAGGGTTGAGACATTCAAGAGGCTGCTCAGGTGGCTTTTCATCCTCAAGTACACCCACCTGGCAATATATCTCGAGGACCTCTACCCGTGGAAGAGCTATCCGCAGATAGGGGTGAACAGGGGGAGGCTGGAAGAGAGGGAGCTTAAGGAGATATTAAAGTATGGGAAGAATCTCGGAGTAGAGGTCTTTCCATCCCTTGAACTCTCGGGCCATATGGAGAACATCCTCACCCTCCCAGAGTTCCAAGCCTATAGCGAGTGGCACAACCCAAGGGAGGGTTGCCTAGCCATAGGGGAGGAGGAGGCAAGGGGGTTCGCCTACGGGCTTCTCGAAGAGGTCTTAGACTTCTTCCCATCGAGGACCATTCATCTGGGAGGTGATGAGGCCTGGGCCATCGGTAGGGGAAGGGGCCTCAACCGAGCCGGAAGATTTGAGGGACCCAAAATATACGAGGAGCATCACGGGAAGA
>JBBIVO010000001.1:39032-86499 GCA_037439685.1 Candidatus Bathyarchaeota archaeon
CCCCCCCCCCCCCCCCCCCCCCCCCCCCCCCCCCCCCCCCCCCCCCCCCCCCCCATGATAACGGGAATGCACCTTAGGGAGGAGGAGAGGGAGATGTGGGCGGGGCTGATGGGAAGCCCCATCTGGAAGGAGGCCCTGATAGCCAACTGGGACTACTCCCCCAGCCAGAAGGAGCACTTCAAGGAGAGGATAAGGATACTCAAGGAGAGGGGGATCCAACAGGTTGCCTGTCCAGCCCTCTCAAACTGGAACAGGTACTATCCAAACCTCCAGACAGCCCTCCAGAACCTAAAGGGCTTCCTCAGCGCAGCTAGGGAGGAGAACATTGAAGGCTTCCTCATCACCGCTTGGGCTGATGACGGAGCGGAGTGCCTCTTCTCCCTCCTAGAGCCCCTGATCCTAGCAGCCATTGAGCTCGCTGAGGGTGGAGGCGATTGGGAGAAGAAGTGGGTGGCTCTAAGTGGAGAAGATGATGATGCCTTGAAGGCGAGAAAACTATTTGGATCTCCCCAGGTCTCAGACATGCTCAAACCTATAATATTCAAGGATACTAACTACTACAGGTTAAGCAGAGAGGAGAGGGAAGAGATAGAAAAGATGTGGGAGGATATACTTGAAGACATCATGGAGATACAGCTACCTGAAGACCTCAGCTTCATACTAAGATTACTAGAGGTAGGAGTTAAGACCCTGAAGAATGCCGTGAAGCCCTCCGACTATATCGCTTTATCGAAGTGCTACTCCCAACTCTGGCTTAAGGAGAGGAAACCGGAGGGGCTTAGGAGGATCGTTGAGAGGTTCTGGGGAGCGGCTGGAAGAGAGGAGTTTAAGCTCCCCTGATATGGGCCTCCGATGGGTATAATCGGGGTAATCTCGATGCTCATGCCGTAGATAGAAGAGATGATCGACCCCTCCTCTGTTTTAGAGGAGCCTCGCCAACCTATCTGAGACATCCTCTCTAAACCTCTCAATATATCTCATCACATATTCTACGATGTCCAGTCTAGGGTCCTCGATTAGGGGTGTCAAATCCATGGCTATAGTGGCGGCGGATATGACATCCATCTTAGATGGGTCGCGAAAGGTGGACTGGGCCCACCTCCTACCGATGGTGGAGAGGTGATACCTCTTACCACCTAATATCTGGGAGTCGTAGACGCCGAGGAGGGCTAGGGCGAGATTCTCGCGGGAGGAGACGTCGAGCATCACCTTATCCCCATCAACCAACCAGTCCAGATCCCTCCAGACCTCACAACCATATATCCTAAGAGGCCTAGCCTCCTCGGGGAGCTCCCTTAAAGCCTGGATGGTCCTGATGGCAACAGCCACGTGGCTTTCATGCTTATCCGCCAGGTTATGCGTGTAAATAGTCTTAGGCCTAGCCCTCGATATTATCTCCTTTAGATCTATTATTATATCCCGGCTCTTAGGATCCTTCAGGATGGCGCTAGGATAATCTAGGAATATGACTCCGCTGTACTCTCCCACAACTGCTGCCTTCCTCTGCTCCCTCCTCCTGATCTCCCACACCTCCTCCTCAGAGTATTTGGCGTACAACCCCTCCCTTGGGCTCCCCCTCCCATCGGTCACCGTCACCCCTAGAAACCAATTATCCTCGCTCATATAGCACTCAAGGATGCCGTGATAAGCCATGATCTCAAGGTCATCTTGATGTGCACATACGCCCATGTGGGTAGTCCTCTCCAGGGCCTCATGGGAGGGTCTTCCATCCGGGACGAAGAATTCCGCTTTATCCCTTCTGAACCTCATACATGCCTCTGAATCCCTCTTAATTCAAGGATGGTTTAAACCCTGTCGATAATGGATATGAGCCCAGATCGGTGGAGCCGCAGGCATTCTCCTAGACCAATAAGGCTCACTAAAAAGGGTAGATGGACTCGAATAAGAGCCTCTCTGGATTAATGGAGGCCGATAGATCATTATAGAGATTTAAAATAATTCGATTTGATTTCTAAGGTTTACTCAAACAATTGCGACTACTCATATATCTCCTGTTATGTAATGAGGTCTCAGGCTAACTTTCTCCATTAGGGACCTCTGTCAGATCTGCAAGGCTCACTAAATTATCTAAGTTTTTCAGTTATCATAGAATTGAAATAGATTCGATTCTTCCATCTGTATCAGAAATGCTAAAAAACCTATGATGGATAAAATTTGAGTGTCATGTATCCAGATGATGAAGGTATAAACGATGTTAGAGAGGGCTTCGATGTTGATCTGGAGTTTGAAAGGGTTTTAACCGAGCAGAGAAACCCCAGGACCCTTGATATAGATAGAAAGGGCATTACGGAGATTCTAGAGGTGATAAACACCGAAGATGTTGGGGTTCCCCTCGCCGTTGGAAGGGAGATATCCAGCATCGCCAGGGCGGTCGAGCTTGTCATCGGCGCCCTCAGGGCTGGGGGGCGCCTGATCTATGTGGGGGCGGGGACCAGTGGAAGGCTGGGGGCCATGGAGGCGGCCGAGTGCCCCCCCACCTTCGGGACCTCTCCACGCATAATACAGGCCGTGGTGGCGGGTGGATGGAAGGCCCTCCACAGCCCCATCGAGGGTGCAGAGGACGATGAGGATGCCGGGAGGAGGATGATCATTGAGAGGGGGATAGGCCCTAAGGATGTTGTAGTGGGGCTAAGCGCATCTGGGAGCACCCCCTTCACCCTGGCGGCGCTGCGAGAGGCTAAGAGGCTAGGGAGTAAGCTTATAGCTATAACAGTCACCCCTGACTCTGAGATCTCTAAGATCGCAGATGTCACGGTCGCGCCGGGCGTTGGGCCCGAGGTCATAGCCGGATCCACACGGATGAAGGCTGGAACCGCCCAAAAACTTGTTTTGAACATGATCTCTACAACGGCTATGATAAAGATGGGGAAGGTGTATAGCAACCTAATGGTGGACTTAAAACCACTGAATGAGAAGCTGAGATCTAGGGCCGTAAGGATAATCGAGAATCTGACAGGGGTTGACAGAAAAACAGCTTATGAGGCCTTTGAGAGGTCCGGCAGGGATGTAAAGACCGCGCTCGTGATGATAGAGGCTGAGACGAATAGGAGGATCGCCAAGAGGGCTCTAAGAGAGGGTTGCGGAGACATTGGGAAGGCTGTAGAGATCGCAAGAGGTATTATAGAGTTGGATAAGTGATTCTGGTTTACGGTGTCAAGAACATGGTCCGCCCTTCACCTATAGAGAGGATGAGAAGGAAGAGGGTTAGAAGGATCATAGGGCTGATGTCAGGCACTTCAGCCGACGCTCTATCGGCTGTGATCGTGGAGGTTGAGGGCCACGGCCTCAAGACCAGGGTTAAGGTGATCAAACACGGGAGCTACAGGTATCCCCAAACCCTTCGAGATGGTATCTTCGGGCTCTTCAACCCCGAAACCTCAAGGGTGGACAAGATATGCGGTATGAACTTCGCCTTAGGTCTGTTCTATGCGGATTGCGTCTTGAACCTGCTCGATGAGGCCGATTTCGAGGCCGAGGATATAGACCTCATGGGGGTTCATGGCCAGACGGTCTATCATGACCCAGAGATCAGGGATCTCTATGGCTTCAGGACCAGGTCAACCCTCCAGATAGGGGAGCTCGCAGTATTAGCCGAGAGGACGGGTATAACGACGGTGGGGGACTTCAGGAAGAGGGATATCGCGGCGGGCGGGGAGGGCGCCCCCCTCTCGGCATACATGGACTATATACTCCACAGAGACCCCAGGCGCAACAGGGTCCTTCAGAACATAGGCGGCATAGCCAACCTGACCTTCATACCCGCAGGGGCATCCCAGGAGGATGTCATAGCCTTCGATACGGGCCCGGGAAACATGATCATAGACGCCATCGTGGAGCACTATACCGGAGGCCTCCTACACTACGATGAGGGTGGAGCCATAGCGGCTAGGGGGAGGATAAACCGGCCTCTCCTAATGGAGCTCCTCCAGGACCCCTACTACTTAAAGGCGCCTCCGAAGACAACGGGAAGGGAGAGATTCGGGAAAGGCTATGCCCTCAGACTGGTGAGGTGGGCGGAGGAGAGGGGTCTGGCCTTCGAGGATCTTGTAGCCACGGCGACAGCCCTCACCGTTGAGACGATAACAGCAGCCTACAAGGGCCTCATACTCCCAAGATACTCCATAGATGAGGTATACGTATCTGGTGGAGGCGCTAAGAATAAAACCATGATTGAGGGGTTGAGGATGGAGCTTAAGGGAGTAAAGGTCTTGGAGTATGACCTTCTAGGTATCCCCTCAGAGGCTAAGGAGGCGGTCCTAATGGCAATATTGGCCAATGAGCACATCTTTGGAAACCCATCCAATCTGAGGAGCGCTACGGGAGCTGATAGATATGTGGTTCTCGGGGTGCTTGTCCCAGGGGGCTCCTCATCATAGGCCTCCTCCCCTAGTGCTCAGATCCCCCGAGGGGTCAAATAAGGCCCCTTCGAAACCGGGGAGGGATGCCTCTATGGATTCTAGTATAGCCTCATTCACCTCTATTCCCACCGCGTTCAAGGCCATGAGGACGGCGCCCACTGCGGGCTTAAACCTGGGCTTTATAACCTTGCACCCGGGGATCTGCGAACTTATCCTCCCCCCCAATGGGTCGGCCATCAAGTCCTCGGCCTCGAAGACTCCGCCTACCAAGGCAAGCTCGAACTCCTCACCCTCCATCTCTAAGCCCCTTATCACCGCTAAGGCCAAGGCTTCAAGCTCCTCTAGGGCTCCCCTCAGAATCCTCTGGGAGGCGGGGTCGCCATCCCTAGCTGCATCCATTACGATGGGGGCCATAGATGCAACCTCATAAACTCGGGGGCCAAATCCATAGAGCTTCTCTATGAGTTCGTATACGTCGCTGACCCCGAGATGGGAGATCAGCCTCTCCAGGAGCAGAGTCCTCTCGCCTCTCCCATCATGCGCCCTTAGGGCTGAGATTAGGCCCCTCCTCCCTATATCGAATCCGCTCCCCTCGTCCCCTAGGAGGTAGCCCCATCCCCCAGCTCTCCTCCTCTTCCCATATCTATTAACGCCGTAGGCTATGGAGCCGGTTCCAGATATAACCACGACCCCTGGTTTACAGGCAGTGGCTCCAGCCAGGGCGACGGCTGCATCCGAATCTACGAAGGTCCTCTCCGCTATCCCGAGGTCCTCCATTATACCCTTGTAGACCCTCCTCCCCCTCGATCCCTCGCCTCCAGCCATGCCCAGATATGCAGCCTCAACCTTCCTAACCCCTCGGCATCCTCTTATGGCTTCCATAATCGCCTCTTCTAAGGATCTCTTCGCCCCCTCCACCCCGATGGTTATATAGTTGGATGGCCCGCTCACGCCCGCCCCGAGGAGCCTCCCCCCCTCATCTGATAATAGGCAGATTGTCTTGGTGGCCCCTCCATCGACACCCAATACATGAACCAATGCTCCCTATCACCATATCGAACTCCATTCTAATTTTCTAAAGGGCTCTTAAAAAGGCATCAAAGAGTTTCATTCCTGAAGCAGGCCGAAGGCCTGGTGGCGTAGGGGCGAGAGGCCATAGGCGGCCCCTCCTCTCTATGGGAGCAGCCCGTCCAAACCGCCTACAAGGGCCTTCGCCTCAGTCCTGAGGAGGTCGCGGCCTAGTTTAATTAAAGGGTTTAATCCGAGCCGTTTTCGTGCCCATGCCCGAGATCCCTGATGAGGTTCGAGCTTGATTTTTGGTCGATGGTTTAGAGGAACTCCCTTAAGGACCTCTGCCGCGTTTCGTTGGTGACCCCCTCAGCCCTCTCTTCTCCTTCTCCCCCTTCCCTAGCTATCCCCTCCCCCCTCTCAGGGAATATTATGATCTGCCCGTAGACCCCATCATAGCCGGGGACAACCTTGATCCTCCCATCTCTCACGCGGATGATGGCCTTGGCGATCGATGGCTCCACTACCTTCACCATCTCCTCCAGTTCAGCATCTATTAAGACCGAGTATTCATCTCCAAAATATGAGACGAGAGGATTGTAGATATTCCAGACCCTCTGCGAGCTTGGGGAGCTCGCGCCGGTAACGGCCGATATGACCTCTGAGAGGGGGAGGAGCTCTATGTAGCCAGGTGAGCCTGGGGGCCTGAAGCCGTATGGTCTATCTGCAAGCTCCTCAACTCTCTGCTCAACCCCCTTTGTTAGCCTCCTATGACAGGCTGGACAGATATCTCCAAGCCTTATAGCCTCCACGGGCGGTAGCGAGACCTTGCACTCCCTGTGGCCTGTCCAGTGATACTTCCCATATGCAGGGTTCGTCTCGATGGTGAACCTTAGGCGGTTGGGGTCCTTCCTCTTGATCGAGTCCACTATATCCCAGTAAGTTAAGTTTTCAAGCTCGAAGACGTTTGCCTCCCGCCCGATCCTCCAGGGCCAGCTCGAATGGGAGTCGCTGTTGGACAGCAGCGTGAACCTATCTAGGGCGCTCAGGCGCCAATTCATGGGAGGATCTGAAGACAGGCCCGTCTCCAAAGCATGTATGTGCTTGGTCATGTCTTGGTAGCAGTCCTCCATCCTGTCAAAGCCGCTGAATGCTCCGAAGACGCTGAACCATGGGGTCCAGGCGTGCGCCGGGAAGACCATGTTATCTTCAGAGGCCTCCATTATCTCCTCCACAAAGTGCGATGCGGGCATGTCTAATGTTGGCCTACCATCGGCCTCAAGGTCTCCATATCTAGATAATCTATCGTTTATCTGCTCAGCCACCTCTAAGCTCGAAGTCAATATAACATGGTGAACCTTCTTCCTTTCATTGTTGAATGTGAAAACGGTTGAAACCTCTCCGGTTATCATGAAGTGAACATCAGATCTCAGGTTTTTCGGCCTATATAGGCCTGTTCCATCGATCAATTTGAGGCTCTCCTCAACCTCATGGAGCCATCTTGGATGGGTGAAGTCCCCCGTCCCGACAAGCGATAATCCCTTCATCTTAGCGAAATAGGCTATATCGGTTATATTCATGTTCGCGCTTGTAGCCCTACTATATTTACTATGAATATGTAAATCCGCTATGACCCTCATGTTCTCTCGCCTACCCTCATATTTTTTGAGGGGGGTCTTAACTCCTCTTTCACAAGAAGAGGAGGCCGCCTTCCCTTAGACATGCTCAAACCCACTTCCAACAGTTCCCCATATCTCCTCTGGGGTCCGGTATATTTTAACATGAAACTCTCATCCTCCCGCCATGAAAAAAGGCCCCTCGACGTTGACGTACACCCGTGTCGAGCCCACCCTTCTATGCCCGGGGAATCCTCGACATGCAGGATATCCTTCCTTTGATGAAGTCGCCTTCTAAAGCCCGATGATATGAATCGGATCTCTTTAAGCCTCAGGTTATTCAACCTCTGAGCCAGGGTTAGACGTGGTTAGGCTGATGGGGGAGTCTCTAGGGGAGGCCTTAAACCTGTTCTTGGCTCTGCGCCGCTTCACAATCCCGTCCTTGAAATGGACCAGCCCAGGGCGGTCTAGGCCTCTGAGGGTAATACCAGACGGGTGAGTTAACCATATCCGACCAGCATCTTGGCACTCAGCTCCCTCTTCTAACTCGGCCTATTTACTGCGTCTAGGTAGGGCATAACCCTTCAATCCCATTTGCTCGTTTTAACACCGTGAGCGGGAAATCCCACGTGCTTCAGCTGTGGGATGAAAGCGAACATTTTATATCCTCCCTTTTTTTGTTGTTATTTCTGCTAGGCATGGGGCAGGCCGAAGTCACGCCTGTGGAGACCGAGACCTCCGTAACCCAACCTCCAGACGTGGCCCATGAAAACGGTCTCGCCGAAGGAGACCTGCGCTCTGGGTGGATGGGGACCGAGTCTGGTCGCAGAAGCAGGAAGCCCACAGGCTTCAGCCGTGGGTAGTTCACTGCTCCTCAAACCAAGATCTCCTATAAGCCTCTTCGAATATATCCATAAGCTCAGACATCAGGCTCATCCGCACACGTCTTCATCTCCACCTTCCCGTGAAGAATGTTCCTTGCTGAATGGACGAAAGGCCAGAAATAACAGTCTGATGGCGAACTCCAACAATAAGGGATATGTTTTCAATGTGTGTACCAACTCTTTGAGTTTTTGATGCAGATGTTAGTACTCTGCAATTTTTATTATGTGGATCTTTTATGTTTTTCTTGTCGCACCGCCCCTTCATAAACGGTGTTTAACGTTTATGTTTTCCTGACCAAGGCTTATGGTGTTTTGGAAAACCTTCATTCTGCGCAATGCTTATAAATAAGGCGTAGATGTTTACGGTGATGTTTATGGTTAGAAAGACGACGATCCTCCTCAGGGAAGATGTTTACCAAGCCCTCAGGGAAGAAGCGGGAGCCAGAAACCTTTCTAGTTTAGTAAATAAAATTTTGATGGAGCATTTTTTAAAAAAGGAGAGTATGTTCGGGGTTATGAGGCCGGTTGACATCAGCGAGTTAAGGGACCATAGGGATAGGATATGAGGTATGTAATAGACTCGTATGCATGGTTAGAATATTTTATGGGAACAAGGGCTGGAGAAAAGGTAAAACTCTTAATCGAGGGTTTGGATGAGAAGATAACACCAACAATTTGTCTCGCCGAAATATATGCTAAAACTTTAAGGGTGGGAGATGAGGAGTTGGCTGAAAAACAGAGAAGATTCATTAAAGAAAGAAGTGCTCTTGTTTTATTAGATGAAAAAATAGCCGTTGAATCGGCTAAAATTGACTGCATAATGAAAAAGAAGATTGAGGGTTGGGGACTAGCTGACTCTATAGTGTACGCTACAGGATTAACAAAAAAAGCTGAAATAGTGACTGGAGATGAACATTTTAAAAACCTTAAAAATGTGATTTTCATTAAATAAGCTATCTGTGAACAGAGCTGGCCGGAAGGGCGCGACGTTCAATAGTTTTCACGCGTTTAACTGTAGCTTTTCTTAAATGACAGTTACTTTGGCGGATAATCTTCTATGGATGGGCCTTCATGCTTGAAGGGTGCGGTAGGCTGCACACGATCATCAGACCTGCATGGCTTGTTTTATCCATTTTTTGTATAGGGAGGCCTTCTCTGAGGGGTGCACATGGATCTCGAACGGGTCTCTTATTCCGGCTTTCCATAGTTCAAGGTGAACCTTGGTTGAGTTCAGCTTCGTGACTATGATGATGTCTATGTCACTTGAATAGTTGTACTTTTTCTCTGCAACCGAGCCGAAGATGAAGATTTCTGCTTTAGGATCCAATTCAATTACATTCTTCTTAATGGTTTCCAGGTTTTCCGCCATTTTTTGAAGGCTTCCCGCCTTTTAAGAGCTCTCTTAACCAGAATCTCATGTGACATTTTTCATAATCTCCTTAACGGCCTTCTCCAGTTTCTCCACTTCCTGCACGGTGAATTCTCTCATAACATATCTGGATGTTATGTATGCATCCTCTAGCAAACCTAGTTGCAACAAATAATTTTCTAAAACACTCTTCACAACAGGTTTTTGTTATCTGGAATCACATCTGAAATTATCTCCAGGAGAGTTCTAACCCTGTGCGTTCTCGGATAGTCGACACCCTCCGTCAGCAACCTTGCCTTCAAAAAAGCTGCAATGCCTGTTCGAGGCTGAAGGCTGCCTGATCGTAGAAGCCTCAACTTGTTTGGATATTCAGCGGTTTCCAAAAACTCTTTGACCTCTTAAGCAGATTCTCTTTCCTCCCTTCGAGTCGCCATACCGCCTCTACCCAGCATAAAATATCGACTCGACCAAGATATTTAAACTCGCTTCGAGCAGCATGGAACCCTGCTCCTCCACATGCATCTCAGGCCTTTCCAGATGCTCCATCAGAAGTCTATGCTATCGGCGCGGGGGTCAGGTAATGGGCATGATTATATGGTTGGCTCATGTTCCTTGTTCCCGGTATTGGGTTTATGGACGCATCATCATAAATGGAGTATATATCTTTATCTAAGGGGATGGACTATTGTTTTTAATCCTTCCGCCTCCACCATTTTGCCTAGTTTTCAACCCTAGGTTAAGATGGCACTGAACTCTTTATCTGATATCTCTACCATTGTCACTTGAAAAATCCCTTTCCTATCTGCTAGCTGGGCGAGGAGCCTTTCTGAGTAGTGTGTTCTAAATTATTTCTAATTCTATGGATACCTTTATTGGATAAGCTTGAGAAAGGGAAAATATAAATTATTGGTCTCCTTAATTGAGATAGGAGCTAAGCCCATATATTGTTCTTCTCTCGAAGCTCACGGCCGATGGTAGAAAACGGTGAAGGAGAAACCTGAAAGGATAAAGGAGGTGAATAGGGAGATAGGGGTCTTAGGAGCAAAGGTTATTTGTCAATATGCGGTGCTAGGCCCCTATGGCTTCGTTAATGTTGTCGAAGCGCCTGACACCGAGGCGGTTGCCCGCATCTCTGTGGAACTCGGATACCGCGGAACTGTTGATTATGAGCATGCTTGCCATACCGATAGAAGATTTCATATCAACGCTGGAGAAAAAATAAGCATCCACCTCACTCCAATTTATTTTCATGGTTTTCCCAAAATTGCTTAATTTCCGCCATCATGTCATCTTTATCAGATTTTATGATCTTAAAATTTCTTTGAACATAATCCGGCAGCAAACTCATGAATTGTTTATATCTTTTATCGCCCAGTATGAATACTGCTCTATCCTCTTTTGATCTTAATGCTCTTCCAAGAGATTGAGATGCCCTCTTAATGGCGGGTAAAATGTATCCGTAAAATATGCCCTTCCTCTCACCATAGATTTTTTTGTAATACTCAAGATATTTCCTAGTTCTGAGGGTCATCTTGTCGAATGGTACTCCAACTAGGTATATCCCCTCCAACTCCTTCCCGGGGAAGTCCGCCCCCTCGGCGTATCTCCCAGTCATGGTGGCGCATAGAACCCCCTTCTCTTCGCCATATGCGCACTCTTTAAACTCTTCTAGTATCTTTCTGCTGACCCTGCCGGAGATCCCCTGCCTCTCGATGAAGAGCCTTCTTCCATTCCCCTTTATGACCTCCTCCAGCCCATGCCTCAGGAGGCTCTCCTGTATCCTGTAGCTCGCTGAGAAGACTGCGAGGTTTGTCTCTAGGCATCCTATAAAGCTGTTTATCGAGGATATGTAGGACTTGGCCATCTCCTCCTCGAGCTCCTCCCCCTCAGATGTCAGGTCCTCCGTTATTAGGGAGATGGAGCTCCTCTCATCGAAATTCGATGGGAAGGCCCTACCGGAATATTGGTCTAACCCTATCATCTCGGCGAAGGGGTCTATCGGCCTTATGGTTCCCGAGCAGAATATGCAGCGGTGGAACCTCCTCCAAACGTCCCTTAGGGTTTCGCTCGCCCTCATATCCCACATCTCCACCACGAGGTTCCTCCTCTTCTCCATCGAGGCTAGGAAGACGACTCCCTCGGTGTCTAGGTTTTTTAGGGCTGAGATCCAGAAGCCGCTCAGCCTGTAAAGGCTGGATCTTGGAGCCTTTCCATAGGCCATCCTTCTCCTCCTTAGATATGTGCCCATCCTCCTCATCCTCTGGATCATGTGGCTGAATGTCGCAGCGTCTTCGGCGCAGTGCTCTATGCATCCCTTCACATCGAACTCTGTCTCCTCTTCCTCCATGCTCCTAAGAGTCTTTACGAAGTATCTGTCCATATGGAGTAGGAGCTCCTTCAGGTCCTCATAGCCGGTGGGGTGGGCCTGGTTGAGCTCCCTGGAGGCGAACCTTAGGGTTCCCAGGGTAACCCTCTCGGAGTTCAGGTTTGAGCATGCCCTCTGGATGTTGTGGGCCTCGTCCACGACAAGGTAAGCCTCCCTGTAGCTTATCCATCTGCGCATGGCCCAGCCTATGGCCTCATCTAGTACGTAGTTGTAGCTCAGGGCCACGACATCCGCGTAGGGTATTAGGCTGGACTGGAGCATGTAGGGGCACACCTCCAACCTCTCGCAGTGCTTCAGGGTCTCCGAATAGAGCCTTGGGGCCTCTGTGAACCCTCTCAGAAGGGTCGATTGGATCCTTAGGAAGTTTAGACGGTATCTACAACCCTTATTGGACCTGCATAGGTAGGATACATCCTCATGCTCCAACTCTCCCCGGATCTTGAGGTCTCTAAGGAGGAGGCACATATCCCTCTTGCCCCTGAAGGAGATCCCGAAGATCCTCCTATCCCTCCCTTTCATCGCCTTAAGCTCCTCTATAGGCCTATCCGTCTCGGTTCCGGTGCGGACGGCCCATATCACCTGCCTGCCCTCCCTTTGGGCCAAGGGTAAGAGGGCGGCGAGGATTAGAGGCGTCTTCCCGAAGCCCGTTGGGGCATCCACCAGAACATTTCCCCTCCTTACCTCCTTCCTGACGAAAGAGAGGAATTCGAGCTGCCCCTCCCTCAACTCGTATGGAAAATAGGTAAGAGGATCCTCGGACAAGACTGCAAAAGCTCTGATCGGGAGGATGATTATATATGTTTCTGAACCTTTTCATTATTAACATCACATAAAAATTACATGAAACTCTAATTGAAAACACATTCATTTGTGCCGGGGATTTTATATCAAAAATGTTTTTAATCAAAATATTGATTAGAAATCAAGTTTTCTTATCTTAAATTCTATGTCATCATGATAAGATGTTTTATAAGCTCCTCATACACTTTCAAATCAAAAACACTTTAATTTTAGATCATGAGTGGGTTGCCTCCCCCAACATTTATATCCCCTTCTCTCTTCCATGGTTTTACCAAGAGCGAGAGGGTTGGGATGTCTAAGCCCTGGCATGCCGTGGAGATCGATGAGGTTATCGACGCACTTAGGGCTAGCCGAAGCGGCTTGACAAGCGAGGAGGCCTCCGAGAGGTTAAAGAGGTATGGATTTAACGAGATAATCAGGGTTAAGCGTAGAACAGCCCTTCACATGTTCCTCGACGAATTTAAGGACATATTCATACTGCTTCTCATAGCGGCGACGGCCTTCTCCGCCGTTATAGGATATTATGAGATGCTTCGCGGCGGGGAGTTCTTGGAGTCCTTGGCCGACGCCATCACGATAGGAGCCATAGTTCTCCTCTGCGCCGTGACGGGCTTCATCCAGGAGTATAGGGCCGAGAGGGCTGTTGAGGCCCTCAAGAGGCTTGCCGCCCCCAAGGCCAGAGTGATAAGGGACGGCTTGGAGGCCATCATACCCGCAAGGGAGGTGGTTCCAGGGGATATCCTAGCCCTGGAGGAGGGGGACCACGTTCCAGCCGATGCTCGCCTCATCGAGGTCGTTGAGCTCAGGGCCAATGAGGCGGTTTTGACGGGAGAATCAACCCCAGTCGAGAAGGCCTTGGCCCCCCTCGGTGAGGATACCCCTGTCTCCGAGAGGCGGAACATGGCCTTCTCAGCCACCCACATAGTATATGGGAGGGGGAAGGCCATCGTGACGGCGACTGGCATGGAGACCGAGTTCGGCAAGATAGCGGAGATGGTCCAGACAGCGGAGGAGGAGGAGACCCCCCTAAAGAAGAAGCTGGACAGGTTCGCGAGCAGGATAGCCCGGGTCGTCGTAGCCGTCTGCGTTTTGATCTTCGCCCTCGAGGCCTTCGAGGTGGCCGTGCAGATGCGATTCGAGGCCGAGGGCTTCATCCAGGCCTTCATGTCCTCCATAGCCCTAGCCATCTCCGCCGTGCCCGAAGGGCTCCCAGCGATAGTGACCATAGCCCTAGCCCTTGGGGCAAGGGAGTTCGCGAAGAGGAACGCGATCGTTAGAAGGCTCTCCTCAGCCGAGAGCCTCGGCGCGGTGACGGTGATATGCTCGGATAAGACTGGGACCATAACGAAGGGGGAGATGACCGTACGCCGCCTCTACTTGGACGGAGAGACCCTAGAGGTGACCGGAGTGGGCTACGAGCCTAAGGGAGATTTCATCCACGGCTCGAATACCAAGGGGACTGGAGACCTAGAGCTCCTTCTGATAATCGGATGCCTCTGCAACAACGCGAGCCTGAGGAGAGATGAGGGGAGGGGGTCTTGGGAGATCTTCGGAGACCCGACCGAGGGGGCCCTCATAGTGGCCGCGGCGAAGGCTGGGCTTGAGAAGGAGGCCCTAGAGAAGACATACCAAAGGATTGGGGAGATCCCATTCACATCTGAAAGGAAGAGGATGACGACAATCCATAAAAAATCAAATGGGGAAATATATGCTTTTATGAAGGGAGCACCTGAAATAGTATTGGAGAGATGTAGTTATATAATTGAAAATGGTAAAGAGAAAAAATTAACTGAGAAGAAGAAAGAAGAAATAATAAAGGCAAATGAGAGGTTCGCAGAAGATGCCCTGAGGATCCTATCCATGGCGTATAGGAGGCTTCCACCGGAGCTCGTGAGGTTCGATGAGAAGAGCGTTGAGAGTGGAATGGTCTTCGTGGGGCTTCAGGGGATGATCGACCCACCGAGGGAGGAGGCCATAGAGGCGAACAGGCTATGCCAGAGGGCCGGGATAAAGACGGTCATGATAACCGGGGACCACAAGCTGACGGCCGTCGCCGTGGCGAGAGAGGTGGGGATATTCAGGGAGGGGGACCTGGTCCTAACAGGGGCTGAGATGATGGCGATGAGCGAGGAGGAGTTCGAAGAGATGGTGGAGAGGGTGACCGTCTACGCGAGGGTCTCACCCGAGCACAAGCTGAGGATAGTGAATGCGCTGAAGAGGAGGGGGCACATAGTCGCCATGACGGGAGACGGGGTCAACGACGCCCCAGCCGTTAAGGCCGCGGATGTGGGGTGGCCATGGGAATAACCGGCACTGACGTAACTAGGGAGGCATCCGACCTCATATTGACAGACGACAACTTCGCCACCATAGTGAAGGCTGTGGAGCAGGGCAGAGCCATATACGACAATATAAGGAAATACGCCCGATTCCTCCTGGCCTGCAACTTCGACGAGCTCCTGGTCATAGGGAGCTTCGCCATACTGGGAGGGATCTTCGGAGCGGAGCTGTTCCCCCTCCCCCTCCTACCAGCCATGATCCTTTGGATAAACCTGGTGACGGACGGAGGCCCCGCCATAGCGCTGGCGACCGACCCCCCAGACGTGGATGTGATGGAGAGGCCTCCAAGAAGGCCAGAGGAGGGGATCCTCCACGGGATGGGGGCCTTCATAATAACCTCCTTCCTGCTCCAGGCGACGGGGACGATCCTCGTCTTCTGCCTAGAGTACTACGTCTGGCCCTCCCACCCATGGAACCTCCCATGGGGGATAGATGAGGAGGCTAGGAGGCTCACCTATATGGAGGCCACGACGACGGCCTTCATCCAGGCAGCCATGTTCGAGCTGCTCGTGGTCTGGAACTGCCGCTCAGAGAGGCACAGCGTCTGGAGGATGGGGAGAAAGGCCTTCGAGAACAGGTTCTTCGTGATAGCCGTCCTGGCCTCCTCAGCCTTAACCCTTGGAATAACATATATACCGATAACCCAGAAACTATTCCACCTGACGGCCCTCAGCATCAGAGACCTAGCCTATGTCCTAGGCGTTGCGAGCTGGGGCCTCCTCGTCCTCCCCGAGCTCCTGATGGGGAGGAAGGTCTGGAGGTGGCACTAGAACCACCATAAACAATTTTCAAAATCCTACGTGAATGTGGATCAAACTCTCAAGATCCGATTAAAAATATAAGGATGTTCTCAAATAATTTTTATGACTTAAAATGTGTTGGAAAAGGGCAGTTACTCTGTCCATCCTGGTCGGACTTGCCCTAACGATGAACGCGTGGGCTCAGGCGTTAACCCCAATTAAGGGAGCATCAGTCGTCGCTTCTGGAATGGAAGGCTATGGAATCGCTATAACGGGTGCGGACGGCCTCTTCAGGATATCTGAGGGGCTAGGGGAGGGGGTTTACACCGTGGCCGTTAGGGCGAAGGGCTATGTCTCGAGGGAGATTATGAATGTGGAGGTCAAGGCCGGAGAGCTCGATCTTGGAGTCATCTCGCTTGAGCCTTCAGGGATCATAAGCGGAGTTGTGGAGACTCCCGAAGGTAAACCTGCGCCATCGGTTCCCGTCACCCTGAAGGGGCAGGATGGGAGGGCTATAGAGCACACAACCTCTTCGAGCGATGGCTCCTTCATCTTTGACACGAATATCGTCAACGGAACATATACGGTTGAGGCCTATGCCTACTCCTTCGAGGGGTTGGAGTACACTACTGTGAGCATGGGTTTCACACAGGTCCACATATTTTTGCCGAAGGGTGGAGCCCCATACCTTGAGGGCTACACGTCTGGGGTGGTCCAGGGCGTAAAGGCCATTCAGGGGGAGAAGGTCGAGGGGATACGCGTCAGGCTCGGCCTCTCCGGCATAATCTCCGGAAGGGTTATGGATCTCCAGGGCAACCCCATATCCAAAATTCTAGTACTCGCCTACCCGGCTGAGGGAGAAGGCCCATATGGCTTCATATCAATAACTGGAGATGATGGGAGATACAGGATCGCCAATAACCTCGCGACGGGGAACTACAACGTGACCCTACTCTTTCCAAAGGGATATGTCTGGAGCTTCCTAGACGCCGAGAGGGTTCATGTAGAGGCCGGGAAGGAGACACCAAACGTCGATTTCAACCTCGAGAGGTCGGGGACGCTCTCTGGTGTCGTCCTTTACAGCGATAACCGACCGGCTGCTAACGCATCGGTGGTGGCAGGCTCGATGGATGGAAGATACTTCGGATTCACGGCATCAGACGTCGACGGAACCTTCAAGATAGAGTCAGGCCTTGGAACCGCCGCATATCAGGTGATGGCCTTCCTCGAGGCTTCCTTCAGCATGCCCGTCACCGTGCAGGTGAGAGCTGGAGACGAGACGAAGGATGTGAAGCTTATCATCACGGGGACTGGGAAGGGGATGGCGGCGATCGAGGGACGAGTGTTGGATGAAAGGGGCAACCCTCTGGGGGAGGTGCGGGTCTCATCCCTTGGGGTTTCGGAACAAACCGATGAGGATGGAAAGTACAGGCTGATTGTTCCCCTCCCAGAGGGAGTGGCCGCAACCAATGTGACCGTTGAGGCCTCAAAGACAGGTTACAAGAGAGCCTTCAGGGAGGATGTGAAGATATCTGTCGGGGAGACCGTCAAGGATGTCGACTTCAGTCTCGAAACCCTAAAGGTTGGCACCATAAGGGGAAGGGTCGTCGCAGCAGCTCCAGCGCCCCCTCCGAAGAAGACCGCCCACCTTTCGATAGTCCTCTCATCTGGAGCCGTAAAGGTGGGCGAGCCGGTGACGATAACTGGGACGATAACCCCGAGCCTATCGGGGGACGCCTCGATCCTTGTAGCCTCCGACACCGAGTTCAAGGAGATCGCAAAGGTAAGCATAAGGAATGGGGGCTTCACATATAGCTTCTACCCACCCAGCGTCGGAAGCTATAAAATAAAGGCTTCATGGCCTGGAGACCCAGAGTATAACCCAGCCGAGTCCGCCACGTTGACCCTAAAGGTTGAGAGGATATCTCCAACGATATCAATATCGTCATCCAAGACCAAGGCAAACCTCGGCGAGACGGTTAGGATCTCGGGCTCTATATCACCCTTCAAGAAGGCGACTGAGGTTATCATAGTGGTCTCGAGCCCAGCCGATGTTAAGGAGTATAAGGTCTCCTCAGAGGATGGGGAGTTCAAATATGACCTTAAGCTGGAGGCCAAGGGAACCTATAGGGTTAAGGCTAGGGTTCCCGAGGGCTCAACTTACAGCATGGCCGAATCTGGCGAGGTCCAGATCACCGTTGAGGAGGTGAAGGCTGAGGAGAGGAGATGCATAATAGCAACGGCGACATTCGGCTCAGAGTTAACCCCAGAGGTTAACTTCCTAAGATCCTTCAGGGACGGCCTTATCCTCTCAACCATGGCGGGAAGAGCATTCTACATGGCCTTCGATGCCTTCTACTACTCCTGGAGCACACCCGTCGCGGATCATATCGAGGCGAGTCCTGCCCTTAGGTACATTGCAAAGGCTCTGATCTATCCCCTTCTGGGCGCCCTCAAGTTGACAGCCGTGTCCTCCTCACCGATCTTCGAATTTAGCCCCGAGGCTGCCGCCATCCTCTCCGGATTCATAGCCTCCTCGCTCATAGGAGCCATCTATATATCACCCATACTAATAGCCGCCTCGCTCATAGCCAATAGGGGGTTCTCTCCAAGAAGCCCATCCATGAGGATCTTGAAACTCCTATGGCTCTCCGTTGCGGCATCTCTGACGTTCATAGTGATAGGGCTGGCCCTCAGAAGTAGCCCATTGCTCATAGCCTCGACATCAACCTATGTTCTTCTAATCATAGCCTCAACATCCACATCAATACTACGCCTGTTTAACACCTTGAAAAAAAGACAATAAATTAACTCGGCCACGTTTTTTTAATTAAACTCTACCACTTTGAAATAGGTGCCAGTTGATCCACGATTATCAATAGATAATATATTTAGAGAAATGGTTAACAGCTGCATTTTATTATCTATTTAGAGGTGGGAAAGAGAATAAATTACAAAAGATTATATTCTGGCCCTTCCATAATTCGATGATGGGTTCGAAAGCCTCGCCTCCCCGGAGGATAGGCCACATCTTCGTCTTGAGGAGGAGGATAGGCCACATCTTCACGCCGAGGGCTAGATATGGCAGTGAGGGTGAAGTTAAGGATAAAGGCTAAGGGCGATAAGGGGGAGGTTGTCTCCTCAGCCCTCGTCAACTCTGGCTTCGAGACTGAGAAGCCCCAACTCCTCATACCCCTGGCCTTGGCTAGGGCTCTTGGCCTCTGGCCTCCACCGCCCACCAGCTCTATCGCTGAGCTTGGGACGGCTGGGGGGCCGGTCAGGAACTACCTAGTGCCTGACGCCCTTGAGGTCTCTATCCTCACCGGGGATAGGTCCACAGAGCCTGTGGAGTGCTGCGCTATAATCTCCCACATTGAAGAGGAGGTCCTGATAAATGATAAGCTCAGTGATGAGCTTAAGATAGTGATGCTGAGGCCTGGCGCAGGGATATGGAGGTTGGCAGACGACCCGGAGGGGATGAGTAGGAGGAGTGAGCCCCCTAGATATTGGGCCTGAAAATCTGGCCTTATCACTTCGACCTTGTTTATCTCAGCGGGCCATCCTTTATTATCAATCTTTTATCATCATGATTTTTCTTCATCGATTCAAATCATAATAACAACATCATGAGAGATGATCTCTGGTGCCGAGAATATTAATCGGAGATGAGATCCCCCATCGATTGGTCTTTTCAGGCCCTTATGATGATGTCTAGAGGAGGTTAGGCTCCCAACGCCATCTCCATAAATGGCTTGACCTCTCTGAGGGATCCCAGCTCCTGAGGCCTCTTGGATGAGGTGAGGGCTGCATCTATGTCCTTTATACCAGCACCTGTTATTATGAGGATCACCCTCTCATCCCGGTCTATGGCTCCCCCCTCCAGGAGCTTCTTGGCGCAGGCTACTGGGACGGCTGCGGCGGGCTCTGCGAAGATCCCCTCCCTCTCGGCCAGAAGCCTCTGGGCCCTCAGGATCTCCTCGTCTGAGGCCATCTCGGCGGCTCCCCCCGACTCTCTGAGGATCCTCAGCGCCCTCCTCCCGCTGGGGGGGTCGGGGTTGGATATGGCCGAGGCTATGGTCCTAGGCTCTGGATTGGGCTCCACGTGATCCAATCCCCTAATGAAGCTCCTCACTATGGGGGAGTTGCCCTCCGCCTGGACCAGCCCCATCCTCGGAAGCTCCTCAACCAGGCCCAGCTCCCTGAGCTCCAGCCACCCCTTCCATATAGCGCTGAGGTTTCCGGCGGAGCTCGTCGGCACTAGGATCCAGTCCGGCGCCTCCCATCCAAGCTGCTCGGCCAGTTCGAAGGAGATGGTCTTCTGCCCCTCAACCCTCATGGGGGCGTCGTTGTGGACCATGTATATCCCAAGCCCCCTCCCAGCCTCCAGGGCCTCCCCGCAGATCTCTGGGTAGGGGGCATCCACCGAGGCTACGGTCGCCCCGCAGATAAGGGTCTGAGCCACCTTCACCGTGGGAGTGCCCCTTGGGATGAGGATGAGGCACCTCACCCCTCCCCTCGCAGCGTAGGCTGCTAGAGAGGCGGCCATGTTGCCTGATGAGACGCAGCCGACAGCCCTTGCCCCAATCTCCAGGGCCATGGAGACCCCTACGCTCGAGCCCCTATCCTTGAAGGACCATGTGGGGTTCCTCGTCTCATCCTTTATGTAGAGCTCCTCTAACCCCAACTCCATTCCAAGCCTCTCCGCCCTTATCAGGGGGGTGCCACCCTCCTCTAGGGTTACTATGCAATCCAGTCTTGAGACCGGGAGGAGCACCCTATACCTCCACATCCCCGAGCCCTTGAGGCCCCCCTCCTCGGCCTCCCCTCGGACCTTGTCGTAATCGTAGGCAACCTCCAAGGGGTAGTCGCAGCGGCTGCACCTGTAGGCCATCTCCCACAATCGGTGCTCCTCTCCACATACCTTGCAGACAAGTTTAGGAGAAGGGTTCAAACCTCCGGTTGGCATGGACATCCTCGAGGAGGGCGACCTGGAATATAAAATCCTCTATCCTCCGCCGCCTCCAAGCTGGCCTATCAGTATGGGGAGGACGCCGAGGGCTAGGGGGATGGGGAGGCCTGGGAAGGAGCCAACCCTATGGGTTATTATGAGGGTTAGGGCGCACCCAGCCATCATCAGGGCGGAGGCTTGAAGGGCCATCGAGACCCCGAAGAACCTCATGGTGTGAGATGCCACCATGGAATAGAATATTATATCCCCTACCCCCACCTCAACCCCTCCCAGGCTTATCGCCGCCCCAGCCTCCCGGTCATCCCCCTTGGCCGCCGCAGCCCTCCAAGAGAAGAATAGGTCGTACACCGCGAAGATCGTAAGGAGTAGGAGGATGCTCGAGGTGGGGGAGTTGACCCCTATAAAGGACCCTAGAACCGTCCCATATACGAGGTATATGAGTGCCATAACCTGCTCCGGTGGGGAAACCACCACGGCTAGGGTTGAGAGGACGACGATGAACATCAGGAACCACAGTAGGAGGGTTGAGGGAAGCCCCTCATGGGCCTCGAGGGCCCCTCTGGCCATGAGGATGGAGGTGAAGGCCCCTAATAGGATCAGGCTCCTGAGCAGGATGACCCTGGCATACCTTACGGCTGAGGCCAAGAGGGCTGAGATGATGATGGATGGAACAGATATCACGAGGACGTTCAGGAGCACCTCGATAGGTGTCCTCTCCCTCGGGAAGGGCATTATGGGATAGCTGGATGCCCACCTCCCAAGGCCTGAGGATATGGCCAGTGAGAGGAGGAGGACGGCCGCTAGGAGGGCAGCCGCCAGGGCCCTCCCCCTAATCTCGTCTCCACTACTTGACAAGGTGGCAGGAGACGAGGTGGCCGTCCTCCACCTCTACGGGAGTGGGCTCCTCCCTCTCGCAGGCCTCCCTGCGGAAGGGGCATCTCGTGTGGAACCTGCACCCAGGTGGGGGGGCTATGGGGCTTGGTATCTCCCCCCTGAGAAGGACTCTATCCCTCTTGACATCTGGGTTTATATCGGGGAAGGCCGAGATGAGGGCCTTAGTGTATGGGTGTTGGGGGTTCTGAAACACGTCCTCTGAGGCCCCCCTCTCCATGATCTTCCCGAGGTACATGATGGCCAGCTTATCGCTCATGTACCTTACGACGGCGAGGTTGTGAGCTATTAGGAGATATGTCAGCCTGAACTCCCTCTTCAGCTCTTGTAGGAGGTTGAGGATGGTCGCCTGGATAGACACGTCTAGGGATGAGACGGGCTCGTCGGCCACGATGAACTTAGGCCTAAGGGCTATCGCCCTTGCGATGGCTATCCTCTGCCTCTGCCCACCGCTGAACTCGTGGGGATACCTATCGATGAAGACTCTCCCAGGGTTTAGGCCGACCGTGTCGAGAAGTTCTATGGCCATCCTCCTCCTCTCCTCCCCCTTCAATCCCAAGTGGATTGAGAGGGGTTCACCGACGATCTCCTCAACGGTCATCCTGGGGTTGAGGGAGGCGTAGGGGTTCTGGAAGACCATCTGCATATCCCTCCTAAGTTTCCTCTTTTCCTCATCCCTCAAAGAGAAGATGCACCTTCCCTCGAAGTGGATCTTACCCTCTGTAGGCTCGATAAGCTGCATTAATACTAGCCCGGTCGTCGTCTTCCCGCTTCCGCTCTCCCCAACAAGGCTGAAGGTCTCCCCCCTCCCTATCTCTAGGTCTATCGAGTCCACGGCCCTAACCCACCTCTTCTCCTTGGATAGGAGCTTATCCACCCAGCTCTTCTCAACGGGGTAGTACTTCTTCAACCCCTTTACTTCAACCAGGGTCTCCATCGGGTATCAGTCCCCTCCCATGACGGGATGGTGGCAGAGGACATAGTGCTCCTCCCCCACCTCTATGAGCTGGGGGTCCTCCTTGCACCTCTCATCGGCGTATCTGCACCTGGGGGAGAACCTGCATCCCGGAGGGGGTTCAACGAGGTCTGGCACAGAGCCTTCGATTCCTGTAAGCCTCTCCCTCTTGAATCCAACCCTGGGGATGGATTCTAGGAGCCCAACGGTGTAGGGGTGCCTAGGCTCCCTTAGGATCCTCCTGATGTCTGAGTACTCCACGATCTTCCCAGCGTACATAACCGCAACCCTCTCGCAGAGTTCGGCGATGACCCCGAAGTCATGGCTGATTATCAGAGATGACATCTTGAACTCCTTCTTCAGGTCCTTCATCAGCTCTAGGAGCTGGGCCTGGATTATCACGTCCAAGGCTGTGGTCGGCTCGTCTGCTATCATCAGTTCGGGGTTGCATGAGAGGGCCATGGCCATCATAGCCCTCTGCCTCATCCCCCCGCTGAGCTGGTGGGGATAGCTCATGGCCACGTCCCTAGGGGAGGGGATCCCAACAACCTCTAGGGTGGATATGACCCTCTCCCAGGCCTCCCTCCTGCCTAGCCTCTGGTGTCTTATTATGCCCTCGGCTATCTGGTCTCCTATCCTCATGACGGGGTTGAAATAGGTCATGGGGTCCTGGAAGCTCATGGCTATCTTCGCTCCTCTCACCTCCCTCATCTCAGCCTCCGACAGCTTTAAGAGGTTCCTGCCCCTTAGGAGGATCTCACCTCCCACTATCCTTCCTGGGGCTGGGACTAGCCTCATAATGGAGAGGGCCGCCGTGGACTTCCCACAGCCCGACTCGCCGACCAGGCCTACGGTCTCCCCCACTAGAACAGTGAAGCTTATCCCATCCACGGCCTTAACGGTGCCCCTCAGGGTTGGGAAGTGGGTTCTTAGATCCCTAACCTCGAGGACGGCCTCTTCTATCTTCATGGTCACCTCTCCCTGAGCCTCGGATTCAGGGCGTCATTGAGACCATCCCCGATGAGGTTGAAGGCCATGACGGTTATGAATATCGCGGCACCAGGAAAGGCCGCCATCCACCAGGTCCTCCTCACATACATCTGGGCTATGCTGAGCATCCTGCCCCAGCTGACCAGGCTGGGGTCGCCTAGGCCTAGGAAGCTTAGACCTGCCTCTGTGAGGATGGCCGATCCGACCTGTAGAGAGGAGTTCACTATGACGGGGTAGATCCCGTTTGGCAGTATGTGCCTGAATATGATCCTCAGGTGGCTCGCGCCCACAACCCTGGCGGCCTGCACGAACTCCTGCTCCCTTAGGGAGAGGAAGGTCGACCTGAGGAGGCGGGCTGTGCCGGGCCAGGTCATGAACCCTATAACCAGCACCACGTTCCTCAGGCTGCTTCCGAAGAGGGCGACGATGAGGAGGATGAGGAAGAAGTTTGGGATTATCAGAAGCATGTCCGTAAGCCTCATGAGGATATCCTCTACCCTCCCCCCATAATAGCCGGATATGGCTCCGACGATTATCCCTATCGAGGAGGCTATGAAGACCGAGGAGAACCCAACCAGGAGGGAGGTCTTACTCCCGAACATTATAAGCTTCAGGATATCCCGTCCCAGGTCGTCCGTGCCTAAGGGATGGGCAAAGGAGGGGGGGAGGAGGACCTCACCTGGATAGATCCCGAAGGGATTGTAGGGGTCTAAACGGTCTGTTAGCACCGCGATTAAGGTTAGGGCGATGAGGGTTGCGAAGCCCATTACGGCTGGTCTATTCCTGCTGAAGGATCTCCAGAAGCCCCTGAAGCCCCTTGAATATCTCTTCAGCCTCCCCAGAGATGGCCTTACCGTCATCATGCCATCCACCTCACTTATACCTCACCCTCGGATCCAACAGGGCATAGAGGATGTCGACGATGAAGTTAGCAAGTACAACGGTTATCGAGACTATGATGAATATCCCCATCAGCACTGGATAGTCCCTGGTGATTATAGAGTCATAGACGAGCCTCCCAATCCCAGGCCAAGAGAAGACGGTCTCGGTGAGGGTGGCCCCTGTCAGCATCAGGCCAAGGTTGAGGCCTAGGACGGTTGTGACGGGGAGCATCGCGTTCCTGAATGCATGCCTATAATAGACCGCCCTATCATCCAGCCCCTTTCCCCAGGCCGTGGTGATATAGTCCTTCCTCAGCTCCTCAAGCATGCTAGCCCTAGTCAACCTTGTGTAGAGAGCCAAATAGGTGGTCCCCAGGGTTGTCGCTGGAAGTATGAGATGCTTCAGGGTATCTATGACCGCCTCCCACCCCTCCAGCTCTGCACCCATCGTCGACATACCCATCGTCGGGAGCCAGCGGAGGTAGACGGAGAAGACTATTATCAGGAGCATTCCAAGCCAGAAGGTTGGTATAGAGTATCCCAAGACAGATATCGTGGAGGCTAGGTTGTCCACCAGCGAGTAGGGCCTCTTGGATGAGGAGACGCCTAGGAATATTCCAAGGATGAAGGCGAACATTATGCTCGTGGTCATCAGGAGGAGGGTGTTCGGGACCCTCTCGAGGATGACCTGGAGGACTGGGGATCTATACCTATAGGAGGTTCCGAGGTTCCCGCTGAAGACGTTGGTGATGTATATGAGGAGCTGCTCGTGGAGGGGCTTGTCAAGGCCGAACTCCCTAGTCAGCCTCTCTATATACTCCCTTGGAACGACTTCGCCTCCACCGACGAGGTAGTCTATTGGGCTTCCTGGGGCGAGATGCATAAGGGTGAAGTTGATGACGATGGCGAAGATGCACAGGGGGATGAGCTGGGGGATCCTCCTAAGCACATACCTCCTCATCGACAAGGCGAGACACCACCCAAAAAAAGGAGGGAATAACCTACATTTTTACATCCTTCTTCTCTTAAGGATGAAGTATCCTGCGGCTCCCGCAACTGCTATGATTACCACTGCGATGGTGGCATAGAGGCCTATCGGAGGCGGCGGCGTCGGGATCTTCAGGGCAGCCTCTGCTGAGGATACCGCTGCGTCATACCTCCCCTCGGAGAGGGCCTTCTTAGCCTCATTGAGCTTCGCCAAAGCCTCATCCACCTTCCCCCAGTTTCCAGCCTGGTACTCCTTCAGCTTCGATTCAACCTCTCTGATCTTGGCCTCCGCGGCCTCAGGGGTGGCTAGGCTCCCCTTAGTCCACCACACCCTGTCGAAGTGGTTGCAGTACCAGTAGGCCCCTGTCTCGTTGAGGCCTCTGTAATCCGTCCTAGCAGCTGCGAATAGGACCCTCTCCTGTATTGGTATGATTGGGAGGTCCTCCATCATGATCATCTGCATCTCCTTGAAGAGATCAGCCCTCTTCACCGGGTCGACGGTCTTCCTCGACTCGTCCCAGAGCTTGTTTACCTCTGAGTTGTTGTACCTCACGAACTGCCAGCTCCCAGGGGCTATGGCTGAACCGTGATAGTAGACGAAGAGCCTGTCTGGGTCGGGGCCTGTGGCATGTCCGAACCAGGCCAGGTCAAAGTCGTATTTCACCGTTATCCACTCTTTAAGGGTTGGCCAATCGGCTGATACCAGCTTAACCTTTACCCCGACCTTCTCAAGCTGGGACTTTATTATCTCTGATCCCCTCTCCCTAGGCGTGTCTCCAGCCGTGTAGTATAGGCGGAGCTCAAACCTGTATCCGTCGGGGCCTCTCGGGTATCCGGCCTCGTCGAGGAGCTGCTCGGCCTTCTTGGGGTCATACTCGTACTTCGGGACATTCGGCTCGTAGAAGTCTTTGAGGGCGGATGAGACCCAGCTGTGCTGCACCTGTCCAAATCCTCCCAGGGCTAGGTCGATTATCTCCTGGCGGTTGATGGCGTGGAGGAGGGCGTGCCTCACCTTCTTGTTCATCAGTATAGGGTTCTCGTTACCCTCAGGGCTGGTCCCCTGGTTTATGCCTAGATAGTTGGTCAACCCCAAGGCGGTGAAGATGGGGAAGACGTATATGCCTTCTATCCCTTGGAGCCTCTTCACCTCGGGCTCTGGAACCATGTTGATGGCTCCCGCCTCCCCCGTCTCCAACGCCGCTATCTGGGTGGCCGTGTTGGGGGCGACCTTGTATATGATCCTATCCAGGTAGGGAAGACCCTTGATGTAGTAGTCCCTGTTCTTTTCCAGGACTATTCGGTCCCCCTTCACCCACTCGACGAACTTGAAGGGGCCCGACCCGATGGGCTTCTCGTTGTAGGGGTTCTTCCAGATATCTGTACCTTCGTACAGGTGCTTGGGTATGATCATGTGGTTCCTCCAGAAGGCGAATCCCAGGGGCATCAGGATGGGGCTTGGCTCCTTCAGGTGGAAGACGACGGTGTAGTCATCGGGGGTTGTTATATGGTCTATGACCGAGAAGAATGGCCGCTGGGGTAGGGCCAGCCTCGGGTCTAGGTAGAGGTCGAAGGTGAACTTGACATCTGCCGATGTAAGGGGCTTACCATCATGCCACTTCACATTCTTCCTCAGGTAGAAGGTGTAGGTCAGCCCATCGGGCGATATCTCCCACTTCTCCGCCAGGTCAGGCCTGTAGACCAGCTTCCCCTTCTCGTCGACCCCCCTGTCTATCAAGGAGCTGAATATCTGGTTAGCCACTAGGAAGGAGGGGTCATCTATCGTGAGGAGGGGGTTGAGGGTGCTGGAGTCGCTTATCCTCAGGAAGACGAGGGTTCCGCCATACCTAGGGACCTCTGCCTGAGAGGCCTCGTTTGAAACTATTGGGGCATCTGCTAACCCTGAAATCGATGAAAGTATTAGGATCGCGGAAATAATGACTGCCGAATGTTTGAAAGATCTCGGTATCATAGGTTTTCGAAAATCTTAGACGTTCCACCTTATAGATAAATCTATCGAACAAACATATCTGCTGAGCATGGACTTCAAAGAGCGACCAGGGGAAACCCCTCAAACCCGTTTTAGGAGGAAATCAATTTCCATAGCCCATCCATAAATTAGTTTAATATGGCGCCTCTATGGATAAGGTTATATTAAAAGAAGAGCTCACCATTACAAGAACAAGGAAAGACATAGACTTGAAGGAGGGACAAAATAAATTTTTTTGAGGAAGAAATAAAAAACCCATTTCGGATCTATCTCTATAAATTGATAGAAACATATATGAATTGAAAAGTTAAAATGAAGGTATATAAGTCTTCACTTAAGTTCCGAATAATTATGATTTTCCTAGAATAAAAATGGTTTTCACGATCTTGATTAAAAAGAGTCTGAAGCATGGAGTCCCATCTGTAGAGATATCCCATCCTAGGGAATGAGGAGGGGTCGAACCTTAAGGCTCTTTAACAGGGGCCCCTTCAAAAGATCGAGAAGATGTTTAGTAGGGATTTGCTTGAGGGCGCTCCCGATTATCGGGAGTTCATGTACGTTGATGAGCTTAACGAGAGCTCCTATAGCCTAGCCGAAGAGCATCCGGGCGAGGTGGAGCTCTTAAGGGTTGGATGCTCTGCTAGGGGGGAGCCGATATATGCCCTGAGGCTGGGGGAGGGTGGGCTTAGAGCGGTGCTCGTAGGTTTACCCCACCCCAATGAGCCTATAGGGAGCCTCACCATCGAATACTTCTCGAGGAGGCTGGCTGAGGATGATGAGCTCAGGAGGGAGCTGGGCTTCACATGGTACTTCATCAAGGCTGCGGACATAGATGGGGCACGCCTCAATGAGGGCTGGTTCAAGGGAGGGTAAGACAACATAAGGCATATGCTCAACTTCTATAGGACCCCGAGCTATAGACAGGTTGAGTGGACCTTCCCAGTCGAGTATAAGACCCTTAAATGGAGCAGCCCATCGCCCGAGACCAGGGCCGTGATGAACCTCATCGACATCGTTAAGCCCAACCTTGTCTACTCCCTCCACAACTCCGCCTTCGGCGGTGTCTACTTCTACGTCTCAGAGCCCTGCCCTCCCCTATACCCTCGCCTCCAGGGCTTGGCGGGTCTGGAGGGCCTCCCCCTCCACCTGGGTGAGCCTGAGGCGCCCTACATGAGGAGGCTCGATGGCGCAGTCTTCCAGCTTCCCCCAATGAGCGAGATATACGACTTCTATGAGAGGCATGGAACCGATGATCCAGCCAGCATAATCAATCATGGGACGAGCGCCATGGAGTACGCTAAGGGGGTTAGCGGGGCCTTCACCATCATCTGCGAGTTGCCCTACATCTATGATGAGAAGATATTCGACACCTCACCAACTAGTGTTTCGAGGAGAGAGGCGGTTCTGAGGGGTGTAGAGCTTTCCATGGGGGTTTTCAATGTGGTTGAGAGGAGCTGGAAGGCCATTGAAGGGAGCCTTGATACCTCCTCCCCCTTCCACGAGGTGGTTCTGGATTATCTGAGGAGGCATAGGGGCCAGATGGAGGCCAAGAGGAGGTGGGCTGAGGGGGATCCATCCCTGGAGAGGCCTGCACCATATCTGAGCTCTTCAACAATATCACCATAACCAAGTACTACTCCATGAGGATTATAGGCCAGCTAATCCGCCTGATAGATGATAGCTTGAAGCTCAACCCGAGGGATGGGCTGATGGTCGAGAGGAGCCTCCTCATGGAGGAGCTTCACGGGATCGACCATGAGCTTGAGAGGGAGAAGTACAAGGTCATCCCCATCCAGAAGCTGGTGAGGGTTCAGGTGGGGGCAGCTCTCGAGGCCATCGAATATCTACGCTCTCGCCCCCCATCCTAGTTTTGGATGCGAATGCTCAAAATGTCGAGATCCCGCCCTATCCTTCTTGAAGACTATCACGAGCCAGGTTCCCGAGTAGGCGGCGAAGCTGGCCCTGGACCGCAAAAATTTTCAATAGTAATTTAGAAGTTGTATTGAGGGGTTTGTCTCAGGAATTTGGTGCTCTCGTCCTGGGAGAGGCATTGAGGAGAGGCGCAACCTACGCCGATGTCAGGATCGTCAGCATTGAGAATGAGGTTTTGAATGTGAGGAATGGCTCCCCAGAGCAGGTTGAGCTTCAAGAGCTCAGAGGATTCGGGGTTAGGGTTATAGTGAACGGCTCCTGGGGATTCGCCGCCTCCGTGGACCTGGATGGGGATGAGGCCGTAAAGGTGGTTAAGAGGGCTGTCGATATAGCTAGGGCAAGCTCTAGGCTGAAGAGGGGGGATGTGGCGCTTGCCTGGGAGGATCCTAGAAGAGCGGAGTACTCCACCCCATACAAGAAGGATCCATTTGGGGTCCCATTGGAGGAGAAGCTTGGGGTATTGATGGATGCAGAGAGAGGCCTGGCTGCCTGCTCCCCCCTCATAAAGACATCCAACAGCTACTATCGAGGCTACAGGGAGAGGAAGCTCTTCATGAGCAGCGAGGGCTCAGAGATCTCCCAGACGATAACATGGTGCGGTGGAGGCCTGATGGCCTTAGCCGTGAGGGGAGGGGAGGTCCAGGTGAGGTCATACCCCTCCTCCTTCAGGGGCGACTACTCGACATCCGGCTACGAGTACTTCGAGTCCCTCGCCCTAGTAGACCACGCGGAGGATCTGGGCAGGGAGCTTGTGAACCTCATGGACGCCGAGAGGTGCCCATCTGAGGAGATGGACCTCATCCTCACCGGAGACCAGCTGGCCCTCCAGATCCATGAGAGCTGCGGCCACCCAACCGAGCTCGATAGGGTGATGGGGACCGAGGCCGACATGGCTGGAACCAGCTTCCTCACGCCGGAGAAGCTTGAGAGGTTCATGTACGGATCGAAGGACGTGAACCTCGTGGCAGACGCCACGGCTCCGGGGGGCCTCGGCACCTTCGGCTACGACGACGAGGGGGTGAAGGCTAAGAGGGTCTACCTGGTCAGGGAGGGCCTCTTCGTCGGCTATCAGACGTCGAGGGAGACTGCTGCAGCGCTTAACCTAGGCGAGAGCAGCGGGGGGATGAGGGCTGACTCGCCCCTCTCCCTCCCCATCATAAGGATGACCAACATAAACCTCCTACCCGGAGACTGGAAGGCTGAGGAGATAATAGAGGATACCAGGGATGGGATCCTGATGATGACCAACAGGTCCTGGAGCATAGATGACAAGAGGATAAACTTCCAGTTCGGCACCGAGGTGGGTTGGAGGATAAGGGACGGGAGTAGGGAAGGGCTTGTCAAGAACCCGACATATATGGGTGTGACCCCCAGGTTCTGGGGCTCCTGCGACGCCGTGAGCGGGGACGACTGGAGGATGTGGGGGACCCCCAGCTGCGGGAAGGGGGTGCCCGGACAGGTTATGTACGTGGGCCACGGCTGTGGAACGGCGAGGTTCAGGAGGACCAGGGTAGGACTGATCTGATGGGAGGCGATGTGGATGGTTCTAGATAGGCTTCTAGAGGTGGCCGAGAGGGCTGTTAAAACCGCTCTGAAAGTGGGAGCCTACCAGTCCCAGGCCTCATCCTTCATCTTGGACGCGGCCCTGACAAGGTACGCCAACTCCCAGATCCACCAGAATGTCGCCTACAAGTCTGGAGGGGTCTCCATCAGGGTGGTCCTCCCCGATGGGAGGATTGGAGATATGGAGGCCTTTACCCTCGAGGAGAAGGGGGTTGAGAGGGCTGTTGAGGACACGGTTAGGATAGCTAGGGCCTCAAAGCCTGTCGCCGACTTCAAGGGCCTGCCAGAGCCCCTGCCCTGGAGCCCTGTGGAGGGAGCCTTCGACGAGGAGACATCCCTCTGCACACCTCAGGATAGGGTCCAGATGGTGAGGGAGGCGATAGAGACAGCCCACGCGAGGTCCCCTCTCGTTAGGGCTGTGGCTGGGAACCTCTCCACAAACTCGGCATACTTCGCCGTTGTCAACTCTCTCGGGATCTCGGCTAGGGCCTCCCTAACCACCGCAGGCATGAAGACCACAGTGATCTCCGAACTCGAGGGGACGGAGGGGTTCAGCACAGCGGAGAGCTACTCGAGGAGGGTGGGGGATATCGACCCAAGCATCCTCGCCGGCGAGGCGGCTGAGAGGTCGGCCAACGGGGTTAAGCCCATCAGGGTTCAGCCCGGAGATTACGAGGTCGTCCTATCACCCCTCGCCGCCAGGGTCCTCTTCACCTACATAACCAGCATGGGATTCTCAGCGGCCTCATACCAGGATGGAAGCTCCTTCGTCAGATACTTCTCAGGCAGGAGGGTCTTCGACGAGAAGCTAAACGTGAAGGATGATGCATGGGACCCGAGGACCCTCTACATGCTACCCATAGATGGGGAAGGGGTTCCAAAGAGGAGGATGAACCTGATAACCGCAGGCGAGGCCCTGGAGGAGGGCGTCTGCTACGACTCCCTCAGGGGAGGGAGAGAGGGGAAGAAGAGCACGGGTCACTCCCCTCCACCGATAGGTAGGAGGCTCCTAGACCGCCCGGTTCCATACAACGTGATAGTAGAGCCCGGAGACTCGAATATGGGTGAGATGATAGAGGAGACGAGGAGGGGGCTATTCATAACCGACCTATGGTACATAAGGCCCGTGGAGCCCACGAGGGTCGTCCTAACAGGGCTGACGAGGGATGGGACCTTCCTAATAGAGGACGGTGAGCTGTCGAAGCCCGCCGTCAACCTGAGATTCACTGACAGCATGCTCTCAGCCCTCTCCGAGATCCCCCTAATCGGGGATGAAGCGAAGACCTTTGAGACCAACGCCGTGCCGGCGATGAAGCTGAAGAAGATGAGGTTCGTGGGAATATCGGCCTACTAGCCATGAAAACATCTAAACCCTTTATCAAAATATTTTAATTCTCACCTAATTTAACACATCATCTTCTATGGAGAAGAGATTTGATGAGATTTTATTTTTTAATAATTTGGACAATTCTGAGAGCGATATAATGCCTCAACCTGAGGTATGATGTAAAATTCACTGTTCTTAGATTTTGAACATTTATTCTAAAATATAGCATTATATCAACTATTCACACATATTTTAAGAACATGTTTGAGATATTGAACTTAAGAAGGCTTGTCTTCTTTTCCCTCATCCTCCTCTTAATAGGTAGCGTTTTGGGACTGGCCTTATTCAACCTAAGTAACATATACCCTCCTCCCAAGCCTCCATTAACCCCCTCTTCCCTGAGGAGGTTCACCTCTGAGGATGAGCTGAGGGCCTTCCTGAATAGGAGTTCCCCTCCGTTTCAACCCTTCTATGGATCCCGGGGAGAGATGTCTAGGAGTGTGCCATCTTCAGGGTTTGCCTCCCTTGCGAAGATGGAGCCTGAGCCTCTCGATTATTCGGGCACAAACATTCAGGTTGAGGGGGTTGATGAGTCAGACCTGGTCAAGACGGATGGGAGATACATTTACATCGCCGCTGGAAACTCCCTGGTTATAGTCAAAGCCTATCCACCCGAGGCGGCGGGGATCCTCTCCAGGATAATCCTCAACCGCTCCGTGGTGGAGATCTTCCTGAGCGGTGATAAGCTAGCCATATTCCTCCGGGAGGTGGCGCCTCATCCCATCCTAACTTCTCGAAGGTGGATGCCTCCTAGGCTGTTTGGGGCATCAACCATCGTGAAGATCTTCGATGTCTCCGACAGGTCTCATCCCGTGGAGGGGAGGAGTATAGAGGTCGATGGATACTATGTGGACTCTAGGATGATGGGAGGTTACATCTACCTGATAACAAGCCAGCCGGCTCATCTGAAGGGCGGCGGGGCTGTTCTCCCCAAGATTAGGGTTGGAGAGCTGATCTTGGCCATCCCAGCCTCCTCCATATACTACGCCAACTACACCGACTACTCATATGCTTATACGAACATCTTCTCGATATGTATGCTGGATCCTGGGGAGCCCATAAACCATGAGGCCTTCCTCGTGGGGGAGGCGAGCTGCATCTATGTCTCCATAAGCCACATCTACATAGCAGTCCCGAGGTATGGGCAGTTAGGGAAGTTTAGGTTTGAGGAGACCTCCATATATAAGATTGGGTTAGAGGGAGGGAAGATCCTTCCCATGGCTGAGGAGGCTGTTCCGGGATGGGTTCTCAACCAGTTCTCCATGGACGAGTCGAACGGCTACTTCAGGATAGCGACGACCATAGGCCGAGATTGGGGTGGAGCGGCATGGTCGGGGAACAACGTTTACATCCTCAACTCAAGCCTGCACGTCGTTGGGAGGCTTGAGGGGCTGGCGCCTGGAGAGCGGATCTACTCGGCTAGGTTCATGGGCTCAAGGTGCTACCTGGTGACCTTCAAGAAGGTTGACCCCCTCTTCGCCTTGGACCTGGGGGATCCGATGAAGCCGAGGGCTCTTGGAAGGCTGAAGATCCCGGGATACTCCAACTTCCTCCACCCATATGATGAGGGCCGTCTGATAGGCATCGGGAAGGAGACCGTTGAGGCTGAGGGGGGAGACTTCGCCTGGTATCAGGGGTTGAAGATATCCCTCTTCGACGTCGAGGATGTGGAGAACCCTGAGGAGTTGGCGAAATATCTTGTCGGGGATAGGGGGACTGAGTCCCCAGCCTTGAGGGATCATAAGGCGCTGCTATTCATCAGGTCTAGGGGGTTGCTCGTGATCCCGATATTAGAGGCCAAGATAAACCCGGAGGCCTATCCCGGCGGGGCTCCCCCCAACGCCCAGGGCGAGTATGTATATCAGGGGGCCTACATCTTCAGGATATACCCAGAGGGGAGGATAGAGCTGGTGGGGAGGATCACACATATGGACGGCCGTGAGGATCTGGATAAGGGCGGCTTCCCCCTCGGATCACCCCTCTGCATCGAGAGGGCGCTCTACATAGAGGGCATCCTCTACACTATATCGAGGAGGATGATAAAGATGAACAGCCTAGAGACGCTGGAAGAGGTCAACAGGGTTATACTCTCATAGCGGTGGGGCTCCACTTCGAAGGAGGCTGCAATCTTTTTAGAGAGGCTCATCGCATAGGATGTGGCGGGATATGCTGGACATAAGGCTTATCCGGGAGAACCCTGACCTCGTGCGCCAGAACATCTCCAGGAGGAACGATCCAGAGAAGCTGAGGCTCCTCGAAGAGGTTATAGAGCTGGACAGGAGGTGGAGGGAGCTGACGACCAGGGTGAACGAGCTCAGGAGGAGGAGAAACGAGCTGAGCGAGGAGATCGGCCGCCTCCTCAAAGAGGGGAGGGACCCCTCAGAGTTGAGGAGGATGGCGGAGATGATACCTGAAATGGTCAGAGAGGCTGAGGCGGAGAGGGATGAGTGCTGGGCGAGGTTGAGGGGCGGCCTGATGAGGCTGCCCAACCTCCTCCACGAGTCTGTCCCATACGGCGTCGATGAGAGCCAGAACCTCGAGGTTAGGAGGTGGGGTGAGCCGCCGAGATTCGATTTCCAGCCGAGGAGCCATGTCGAGGTGGCCTCCGCCCTGGGCATCGTAGACTTCGAGAGGGCTGCGAAGGTCTCAGGGGCGGGCTTCTACTACCTCAAGAACGAGCTGGTCCTCCTCGACTACGCGATAATCCGCTTCGCGATAGACCACCTCCTCGCAAAGGGCTACACCTTGATAGAGCCCCCCTTCATGCTCAGGAGGAGGCCATATGAGGGGGCCACAGACCTCTCCGACTTCGAGAGGGTGATGTACAAGGTTGAGGGGGAGGACCTATACCTCATAGCGACGAGCGAGCACTCCATAGCGGCTATGTTCATGGACGAGGTCCTCAACGCGGAGGACCTCCCGATAAAGCTGGTTGGGGTGAGCCCATGCTTCAGGAGGGAGGTTGGAGCCCATGGGAAGTACACGAAGGGCCTATTCAGGGTCCACCAATTCAACAAGGTCGAGCAGTTCATATTCTGCCTCCCGGAGCAGAGCTGGGAGCTCCACGAGGAGCTCCAGAGGAACAGCGAGGAGCTCTACCAGATGCTCGGCCTCCACTACAGGGTGATGAACGTCTGCACGGGAGATATAGGCAGCATAGCGGCTAAGAGGTACGACATAGAGGTCTGGATGGCCGATGGAGTACACCGGGAGAGTGGAAGCAACAGCAACTGCACCGATTACCAGGCTAGGAGGCTTAATATAAGGTACAGGCTTAAGGAGGGGCAGCCACCAGCCGGCTACGTCCACACCCTGAATAACACAGCCCTCGCCACCAGTAGGACGATGCTCGCCATCCTGGAGCAGTACCAGCAGAGAGACGGCTCCGTGCTAGTTCCAGAGCCATTGCGAAAATATATGAATGGGATGGAGCGGATAGAGGGGATCCTGAACCCCCTAAACCTTTGAGCGGCCCTCAACCATCTACAACAAAATATCATTCATCTAAGGAAGAGAACATATCTATTTAACTGGCTTCCCTAAATCAGGGGTGTCTCTTTAAATAGGGATAGAGAGCCAATAACTGTCTAACCCTAGCTGTGAATCGAAGATCTTCGGTCCCCATCAACAAGGGTGGCCAACAAGAATATGTCTACAGCCGCTCCTGTAAGGTTGATTAGGATCGGGATGTCGAAGCCGAAGGCGTCGTATAGGAGACCCCCTATGAAGGGTGCTGGAAAGGCTATGAGGCCCCTCAAGGCCATATATCCCCCGATGCTAAGCCCCAAGCCTCCCGCCTCCGCCCTCCCAGCTATCCACGCCTGCTCTGCTGGAACCAATAGGGCTGCTGAAAGCCCCCAGAGGAGGTGGACCAACAGCAGAGCCTCCGGCCTCTTGGAGACGAGGATCCCGAGGAGGAGGTGGCAGCTTATGAGCTGGGATAGTATCAGGAGCCTCCTGTATCCCACCCGGTCCACCAACCTCCCTATGGGGATAGCCGAGGCCGCCCATGAGGCGGTCATCACAGATGCCATCAGGCCCAGCATCGATGGAGAATACCCATAACTCTTGGACAGCATCCCGAAGAGGATCCTCGACCCCAATCCAAAGGAGAAGGCGTCGACGGCCATCGCCACATAGAACCCCCTGAGGTGTGGGGGAGGGAGAACCCTAATGCCTCTAGGCCTCCTTAGGACTCCTCCTGGCCGCTGCCTCTCTCGAAGATGCCTGGCGATGACAAAGAGGGAGATGAGGCCTACGAGGATCGAGGTGAGGAAGGCCATCCTATAACCATATTTTGAGGCTATGAGCCCGGCCCCTAAGGGGGCGAAGAGGCCCACGGCCATATATGAGGCGGTCACATCGCTGTAGGTTCTACCCAGCCCCCCACTTCCGGAGGACTCCGCGACCATGCTGCTCCAGTCAGGCTCAGCCGCTGCAGCCACTCCTATAAGGATGAAGCCCACGACGAGAAGCTCCCAAGAGCCTGCGAGGAAGAAACATGAAAGGGCTAGTAACAGGCTCAGCTCCCTGAGGATTAGGAAAATCTTCCTGCCGTGGGAGTCGGAGGCCCAGCCCAGGAAGGGCTGGGCTGAGATGGAGATCAGGTCTCTGAGGCTCTCTAGGCTCCCTAGGACCCTCATGGGGATGCCGAGGCTGAGGGCGAAGGGCTGCCATAGTATGCCCATGTGGATCTGAATGCCCCTCAATGCCGCTAGAAGGAGGAGCAGAGGCCTCCTAGCCGGAACCGATCCCCCCTCATCCCCGCTCCTCGATTCGTAGGCGCCCATGAGAGCCTAGGGGTAAGATAAACCCCCCATTTTATATATTGTGGTCTAGCCTTCAACATATGCCTCGAGAAGATTTAAGGCCTGAGGCTACCGGAACATTTGGGGAGCATGAGGTGTCGATGAATACCTTGAAGTCAGCCCTTGAGAGGCTGATGGAGAGGGCTAGGGAGCTTATCATCCTCGACTCGGCGGCCTCGATCCTCCACTGGGATATGGAGACCATGATGCCCCCAGCCGCGGTGTCCTTGAGGGGTGAGCAGCTATCCCTGATGGAGAGGATGATGCATAGGATGCTCACGGATCCTCAGGTGGGAGGCCTCCTCAAGGAGATATTGGGCCACCCCTCATATGGCTCCCTCGACGAGGCTCAGAGGAGGAATGTGCACCTTATAAGGAAGGCGTATGAGGAGGCTGTGAGGCTTCCGGAGGAGCTGGTGGCTGAGACCGCCAGGCAGAGGGCGATCACCATCGACGTATGGAAGAAGGCTAAGGCCTCAAAGGACTATCGGCCATTCAGCCCCCACCTCGAGAGGCTCTTCGAGTTGAGGAGGAGGGCTGCAGAGCTCCTAGTGGAGGTGAAGGGCGTTAAAGACCCTTACGACGCCCTCATCGACGACTTTGAGCCTGGGATGGCATCCGACACCATAGCTCGAATCTTCAGCGATCTGAGGCCGAGGCTGATCAGGATAATGGACAAGTGTCTCTCCTCAGGCCAGCCGGAGACATCCTTCCTAGGCCGGAGGGTTCCAATAGAGGCTCAGAGGAGGGTCTCGGAGGCCCTGGCCTCCTTCATAGGATACGAGATCGGCTCGAGGGAGGCCTGGGGCAGGATAGACGAGACGGAGCACCCCTTCACGACCGGATACTATGACGACATCAGGATAACCACCCACTACTACGAGGATCAGCTCTCCAGCAGCATATTCTCAGTTCTCCATGAGGGAGGGCACGCCCTCTACGAGCGGGGCCTCCCCAGGGAGTGGATGTATCAGCCAGTTGGTTCTCCATGCTCATATGGGATCCATGAGTCCCAGTCCAGATTCGTCGAGAACATCATTGGGAGGAGCATGGACTTCTGGAGCCACTTCCTCCTGAGGCTGAAGGAGCTGACTGGAGGTATACTTCAGGATGTGGAGCTTGAATCCTTCGTGAGGGCGGTGAACAAGGTTGAGCCGTCCAAGATAAGGGTCAGGGCAGACGAGGTGACCTACGGCCTCCACATAATAATCCGATTCGAGCTTGAGAGGAGCCTCTTCAACGATGAGGTGGAGGTGCCCGAGCTCCCATCCGCCTGGAATGAGAAGTATGAGAGGTACCTGGGGGTGGAGGTGGAGGACGACTCGGAGGGGGTTATGCAGGACACCCACTGGGCGGGGGGCTCATTCGGATACTTCCCAAGCTACTGCCTGGGCAACATATACAGCGGCCAGATCCTTAAGGCGATGGAGGAGGACCTCCCAGAATGGAGGGGCCTGATATCCTCCGGAAGCTTCAAGGAGGTGAGGGACTGGCTTGCCACCCACGTCCACAGGCACGGGAAACTCTATGACCCAGCCGCCCTCATAAAGCTCATATCGGGGTCAGAGCTCACCGTGGAGCCCTTCATAGAATACCTAGAGAAGAAGTACTCCAGCCTATACGGGTTTGGGGCATGATCCTGATGGGCATCCCCGAGGAGCTGATAAGGGTTTACAGGAGGCAGGGTTACCAGATCGTGGGAGCACACAGCGCCGTCAAGACCTGCCACTGGACGAGGAGGAGCCTCAACACGGAGGGAGAGGAGCACTGCTACAAGCAGAGGTTCTACGGCATCCCATGCCACAGGTGCCTCCAGATGACCCCAAGCCTCGGCAGGTGCCTCCAGAGCTGCATCTTCTGCTGGAGGGCCCAGCCTGGAGACCTAGGGGTCGAGTGGGATCAGACCATCCTCCCATCGGAGGAGGCGGAGGAGCCGGAGGCCATAGTGGAGGGGTGCCTAGAGGCCCATAGGAGGGCCCTAAGGGGCTTCGGCGGAAACCCCAGGGTTTCTAGGGACCTCCTCGAGGAGGCGCTGAACCCCACTCACGCGGCCATAAGCCTGGAGGGAGAGCCAACCCTATACCCATACCTGGGAGAGCTCGTCGAGGCCTTCTTCAGCCATGGCTTCAGATCCGTCTTCATAGTGACCAACGGCCTCAGGCCCGAAGCCCTCTCAGCCCTCGGCCGCGAGCCAAGCCAGCTCTACGTGAGCGTCTGCGCCCCAGATGAGGACACGTACAGGCGAACATGTAGGCCCCTCATTCCAGGCGGCTGGGGGAGGCTGATGGAGACCCTCGAGCTCCTCAACAGCTTCAAGTGCCCAACCGTCCTAAGGCACACCCTAATCCCAGGGTTTAACATGCACAGCCCCAACGGCTATGCGAGGCTCGCCGAGAGGGCTGGGGCCACATACCTAGAGCCGAAGGCAGCCAAGTCGGTGGGCTTCGCCAGAAGCCGATTCGGCTACGGAGAGATGGCATGGCACAGGGATATCAGAAGGTTCGCGGAGGAGCTTGCAAGGGAGTCCGGATACAACATCATAGACGAGCAGCCCCAGAGCTCCATAGTCCTCCTAAGCAGGCTGAACAAACCCATAAAACTCTATTAACACTAAAAATGCTTATAGCTAAAAACTCTCCCATAATGTTCTATAACACGAAAAGTTTTCTCAATCTATCTAGTCTCTTATCTAGAATAAAAATAAAGGAGAGAGTGAAAATTTTAGCTTGGAAGATGCACCTCTTTAAATCGCTCTATGGCCTTTAGAGAAACTACCCTTTGCTTGTAGTGGCTTACCGTGAGGATCGCACCCCATGTAGCGATGGTAGCTGCGGAGATAGCCGTGCCCGCCGTGGCCATCTCATGGAGCATCGCCGGTATATCTACTGGGTTTGCCATGGCGGTCAAGAATGGGGGCCATGGAACCACCTCCCCATGCCATAAATGCTCAAGGGCGAGTAAGATCACACCACCCCAAAGGAGCGTGTTTAGGACCCAAAGCCTCAGCCTCTCAGCTAACCTCATCGCCCCCCTCTGTACGATTGATGTTATGATGGCCAGGGCCATGGGGATGAGGAAGCAAGCCATACCCTCCCCTCCATAACACTAAATTTAAATTTAGTAATACTAATAGATAATCCTATCGGAGGAGATATCATGTGGCTGCTCATCCTCGCATCCGCTGCGGCGGTCGCCACACCCATATGGTATTCAGAGGCCGATGATGACAGGTATATGCTTAAGTACCTCTGCCTCATACTTTGGGGAGCGACGGTGATGGTCTTCTTCGACCATCTAATTGGCTTCTTAAATGAGGGAGGATGCTTCCTCGAATTGACGGTTGAGGCGACGGTTTTAGGCTTTGTGATGCTTATAGCCGCCCTTATCCTCTGGGAGGCCATCCTACTGCTTAGAGATCCAAGGGGCATACTCCATAGGAAGAGGGGAGGATAGAAGCCTCACCCCATCCTCCCTTTTATTCACGCCAGCTCATGGACCGTCACGAGTTTGACCTGCCTGACTCCCCTAACCCCACTCAGCTCCTGGCTCAAGCTCTTTATAAGCTCTGTTTTCCCCCTTATCGCGAGGATCTCTAGGCAGGTCTGCTCATTTAGATGTACATGCATCGTTGAGTTTATTATATCTCTATGATGGTGTTGAATATCTGTCAATGTGTCTTCGAGCCCCCTGACCGTGTGGTCAAATAGGAGGATGATCGCTCCAACCCCCACACCCTCAACCCGGCCAAACTCGAAATCCGCTATGAAGCCTCTCATGGCGGCCTGTATGGCCTTGGACCTATCCCTAAAGCCCATCTCACGCGCCACTCTATCAAACCTTTCCAGAAGCTCTGGAGGAATGGAAACCCCTATACGGTGAACGGGCAAGTCCTACCCTCCAACGTTAAGCTTGCCTCCCAATTTAAAAATACATTCTCATAACATACTTGGCCTCTCGAGCCCCTCGATAGGAGGTTCATCTTTCTCCCCATTTCTATCTCTCATATGTCCTGAAGCTCCTGGCCTAAGCCCCCCGCCTCGTATGATAACTCCCCTTATCGTTCCCAACATCGAAGGCTTGATGGCCAACGAAGGAGATCTCAAGAAGGGTGAACCTTTCCCCTCTTCGATGAGGGCGATCTGAGGGCTGGCTGAGTTCAAATCGAGGAAGGTGGAGGTGGGTTGATTGGCCCCAAGCTTTGGGCAGGGGCTCCGGAAGCATAAAGGGTTTAAATTCGAGCTCGTATAGCATCTACGAATTTGGCGGCCGTGGTCCAGCCTGGTCAAGATCTTGGCCTTCCAAGCCAATGACCCGGGTTCGAATCCCGGCGGCCGCACCAGCATCTGGATGAGGCATGGGGCATCATTTACGTTCCTGAGGAGCTTGATGCTCTTCACTTCAAACCCGTACTCTAGGCCGGCCTCTATCAGCTCAGCTGCCTGCTCAACCATTTTGGCGGCTCTGCGGAGATGATCCCCTCCCCTCCAATAGTGGGGTCATTTGTATAGCAGCGTGTTTTGTTTCTGTGTCTAGCAATTCAATCTCTATAAGGTATCCATTTTCCTGTAATTCCTCATCTCTTCAAATGCGAAGTGTGTGAAGGCTAAATTTAGCAATTGCCAGGAAGAGATAGTGAGAGTTTGCAGCCCTCTACAATGGGGAAAGGCTACAATTCTCAAAGGCTATAAGTCGGTCGCAACCCTCTTTTATAGACCCTCATGCCCTCTCAACCATAAAACGAATTTAAAGTATGCCTTTGAATGTGGATGGTAATTTAAATATTCTCCTGACACTTTTTATATCTTCTCCGAGCACTTCTATTTCGTCCAGATTTGAAACCCCTAATCCCCTCTCTTCAGCCAATCTTAGATACTTAACTTCTCTTGGGTTTATGCCCATAACAGCTGTGGATACCGAATCAACCGCGACCATATCAGTTCCTGCGATTATTAGACCCATTTGGACAGGGGATCCATTGACTTCATCCTCTTCCGCGCCGACTAGGCCATCAACCACGTTGAGCCTCACTTTATCCTTAAAGAGGGTGGCCAGGTCCACGATCTTCTCATTTATCTTGCTGTGCATAATGCTCTTGGGCAGGATCATCCCCATAAGGTTCTTCATGCAGAGCGTAACCAAGGCCATATGATGAACCTTTAGCTTCGGGACATTTATGATGCATCCGCTCTTTAGAGCCGTCTCGGCAACGCCAACCTCATGCAGGGCGAGGGCGTTTGGGATCGCCACGTTAACCCTCTTATCGCTGTTCAGATTAACAAGCCTGGCATCTAGACGTTTAACCACCTCCCTGATTCCCACCACATCGAAGGCCCTTTCAGTATCATCGGCGCCCCCCTCCCCAACGGTCACCTCCTTCACCCCTAGGCTCCTCACGAACTTGATAATACCTTCAATTACCCTTGAATCCGTCGTCATCCCTGTAGATGGATGCTTAGCAACAACATAGTTAGGCTTTACAAGTACCACCTCCTCCCCCGCCATCAACCCCTCGGCTCCGATAAACTCAAAGGCCTCCCGCAGCATCTCATATGGGTCTTCACCCCTAACAAGCGCCACGGACGCCTTCATAATAACCACCTAACTCATGTAATGAGGCATATGCGCTTCAGTTTAGGGTTGGCCTCCCAATTAAGGTCTGCCCCCTTCATTTTCGTGCCCCGCGAGATTTAAAATTTTGTGACTGAAAGATTTAAGTTTGAGAGGTGTTTAAAATAAGGTGTGGAAATCGAAACAGATAGTCAAAATTTATTGAAGGAATTGAAAGTAAAAGATTTAGAGGAAAAAATTGAAAAAATTTGTCTGAAAAATGATATATCTTTTATGGCCATTTTCGGCTCCTTCGCTAGAGGAAAGTATAATAAGAGAAGTGACATAGATATAGCAATAGAATTTAAAGATAATGGTGAAAAAACCCTTTTTGACCTTGTGAGGATGGAAAAAGAGTTAAAAAAATTGTTTAAGAAAAAAGTAGATCTCGGGATTTTCAGTAGCCTAAACCCCTACATTATTGATGACATAAAAAGGGAAATGAAGGTGATTTATGAAAAGAGATAAAGCATATCTAAAGCACATTATTGATGTAATATTAAACATAGGGAAGTTTATAGAAGGAGTGTCAAAAGAAGAGTTTTTGAGAAATGTAGAGAAGCAATATGCTGTTTTAAGAGGATTGGAAATAATTGGGGAAGCATCTAAAAACTTAAGTAATGATCTTAAAAGAAAACATAAAAAGATACCGTGGAGAGAAATTGCAGGTATGAGGGATAAGCTTATTCATGAATATTTTGGTGTCAATCTAGAATTGGTTTGGAAAACAGTCAAAGATGAGTTGCCTCAACTAAAGGTTCAAGTTTCAAAAATAATTCATGAAATTGAAACACCTGAAGAATAATAGCTTACTTGAAAAACCGTTGACGGCTTCGATGGGCGTAAACCCCCCTCCCAGCCTTAACAACTTGAAGCCCCATAGTAAGGATAAAAATAGGGATAGACTTTTGAGGAGGGTAAAGGTCAATAAAATAGGGTTCATTTCGCTCTTTAATAAGATTTTTGTGCCTGGATCCTTAAGCCTATTTAACCTCTATTGATTCACCATTTTCATCAAAGTCCTGTTAAGCGTTTTTAAGAAGATTTTACCAATTTAAGGCTTAAAAATTTGGCATCCGCGGACCAACCCTCCAAAAAGGATCTTTCCTCACGCCTAAAAACCAGCTAGGGAACCAGCCACAACATTCTCAGTAAAGAGCGTAGGTTTCATTTTTAATAAAGTTCAAAGGCTTTTGTATTTAGACTTGGCCATCCCACATCAAACTATTTCAGGTTTAACCCTCGAAGGCCCCAGACTACGGCCCCGTCTTCATCGCATTGGGCGAGCGCGATGGTGTGGGCTCTCAGCCTCGATGGCGAAGCTTTGGATCTGGCATCCCCTCAATCGCCCTTTTTAAGGGGATCAAGAACCATTATGGGGGATGGGGCTCATGAGGGTGAGAGGTAAGGCCTCTGGGATGGGTATCTGGAGGTATGGCGACAGGCTCCCTCAGGTTGAGGCCTCTTGTAGGCTGTCCATGGGGGAGGGGGGGACACCCCTCCTCAGGCTCAGGGGGTTGGACATCTGGGTTAAGGCGGATTACATCAACCCCACATCGAGCTTTAAGGATCGGGGTGTGGCCTTCCTCGTCTCAAAGCTCTTGGAGGAGGGGGCTGGGGGGGTTATAATAGACTCCTCTGGGAACGCTGCGGTCTCCACGGCCGCGTACTGCGCGAGGGCCGGGCTTAGGCATATCGCGGTCATGCCCATCTACAGCCACGTGGAGAAGAAGGCTCAAGTCCTCTGGCATGGCTCCACCATCATAGAGGCCCCTGACAGGGACTCCGCCCGGATCTTTGCCAGGAGGCTCTCCAGGGAGCTGGGGTTGAGGTATATAGGCTTCGCCCTTGAGCCGAACGCGGTGCCGGGCTTCAAGACGGCGGCCTATGAGATAGAGGAGGAGTTCACCCCAGATGCCATATTCATCCCGACGGGGAGCGGGACAAACCTCGTCGCCATAGCCACCGCCTACCTGGAGATGCTTAGGGAGGGGGAGGTTGAGGGGGTTCCGGAGATCCACTGCGTCCAGTCCGCAGCCTGCGCCCCCATCTCCGGGGAGTTCACGGACTACGAGCCCATCGAGTCCACCCTCGCCGAGGGGGTCATAGTCCCCCACACCGAGAGGAAGGACGAGGCGGTGAGGCTGGTGAGGGAGACTGGGGGCACCGGATGGGTCGTCGACGACGAGGAGATATACAAGGCCCTAACCCTCCTCGCATCCAATGGGATATACACATCGCCGACCGGGGCTGTTGGGGTTGCGGGGGCGATGAAGGCCGGCCTCAAGGGCCGGTGCATCTGCATAGCCACGGACAGTGGATTGAAGTCCAACCTGATGCTAGAAGCCTTCAGGTCAAGGATCTTCAGGGTTGAGGATGAGGAGGGCCTTGAGAAACTCATCGAGGGCCTCTCAGAGAGGCCTTAAGGCGTGGGAAGACATCCTTGTTAAAGGCCTCCCCCTCCAGCTCCATCCCGATGGAGGAGATGAGGGGCACCTCCACCTCGTGGAGGGACCCATGGGAGCGGACCTCCACATCCTCATATGTGGACCTGAGATTCAAGCCTAGAGTGTGCTCAGCGTCGGCCAAGACCATTAGGTCTCCGACCCTATCCGCGGGGAGCCTAAACCGCTTCGATGCCTCAGACCTGGGGAGTGCCATCTCAACCCCCTCAGCGTCGGCCAAGACCTCCCTAGCCTCTGCCACTCCATCCTTTAGGTAGAGGTAGGCTGAGCCTCCGAGGTTCATGTGGTGGGTGGGATGCTCATCCTTTATGGTTGCGATCAGCCTAGCCTCTATCCCCTCGTCCCTCAGGAGCCTAACGGGGTCTAGGCTCACCCTCTTAGGGTTCATGCCATGGTCGGCCACGATCCCCAAAGCAACATCCAACTCGAACAGCCTCTCAAGCCCCTCATCGAGTTGGGATATGTAGTCCCTGGCCTCTGGGGAGGTTGGAGGATACTTATGTGGGACGTAATCGGTCGTGCATATGTAAACAACATCCCATCTGCGCCTCTCAAGCTCCAGGCGGGCAGCCTTCAAAAGCCAGAGGCTGGCCTCAGCGCTGTATATGGATGGGGGCTCCCCCACCTCCTCCACCAGCGCCTCAGACGGCCTCTCGGCAGAGTATGAGGCCGTAGAGCCCCTTGATAGGAGCCTCAGAAGCTTATCCTTAACCGTCAATAGGAGGCTCCTCCTCCCTTCCCTAGCCTCCAGCTCAAGCCAGGTCGGGTGGTTGAGGAAGGCTGAGGAGTCCATGAAGACCTCCACCCCCTTGGCGGGGTCGTAGTAGGAGTTGGCGCTTATCCCATGGGTTTCTGGGAAGACCCCTGTGATGATGGAGGCGTTGTTCACGTTGGTCACGGTGGGGACCATAGCCCTACAGGTCTCAGCCGTCCCAGCCCTCATCAACCCGTCAAGGAAGGGGGTGCTCGCCGCCTCCAGGTAACCCCACGAGATCCCATCCAGGACCACGACCACGATGGGTTTCAGGTGATCCTCCCCCTAGGGTCTCTCAGAGCCCGCTGCTATCTCGATGATGGCCCTCAGGTCGTCTATCAAGGTTCGGCATCCAGCCTCCCTGAGCCTCCTCCCCCACTCCACATCCCCGATGAAGCCCACGAAGGATATCTTCGCCTCTTCAGCTGTCTTAAAGTCGGTTGTCGTGTCGCCTACATAGAGGGTCCTCTCAGGCGTAGACCCAAGGGCCCTAACGGCCTCTAGCAGGTGGCGGGGGTCTGGCTTAGGATAATCCACATCGTCGCGGGCCAGGAGGACGTCCACAAACGCCGATAGGCCCGTCAACTCCAGGCTTCTAGCCGCGTAAGCCCTACAGCTCCTCGTCGCAACCCCCACCCTCAACCCCATCCCCCTCAGGCTCCTAAGGGTCTCATCCGCATGTGGAGTCGGCTCAACCGTCTCCAGTGCTGCCAGCTCAACCTCATTCAGCTCTCGATTAATCCTCTCCATAACCCGCCTCCACCCCTCAGCCGAGACCCCCAAACCCCCCAAGAGCACCTCCCCCCTCGAGACCATCTCCCAGATCCTCATAGGAGAGGAGAACTCACATTCAGGAACCCCTTCACTCGTGAGGATCCTCAATACACGCCTCCTCATCTCACCATAATCAACCTTAGACCTGATCAGGGTACCATCCAAGTCGAAGATCACGGCCTCAAACAACCCCTTCATAAGGGCTGCCAAACCCACATCTATAAAACCCCTCATAAGAGATTAAAGTTAGTAGAGCCTCTCTTTTAATGTATAGGGCCGGTAGATCAGGCTGGTACGATCGCCGCGCTTGCAACGCGGAGGTCGCGGGTTCAAATCCCGCCCGGTCCACTTCTGCTATCCTTCACGGTCATGAGTGTTTGAATCCGCAAATCGATATCATTATTCGAGGAGTTGATTCGAGGAGTTGACGAAGAATTGTAAATCTTTTCTTATGATTATCTATTTTTAAACATTTCGTGCCTACCTTTGCGAAAATTTTTAACGGAAATATTTACATGACCCAGTCTACCAGTGTTCTTTTAGATTTCTTTCAAATCGATTGTTTTTATCCCTAGGTTTTTAGCGTTCTCGAGGATGAACTTGTCGCTCGTGATTAATGGTTCACCTATCGCTGACGCTGTCGCCACATGATAGGCGTCAAAGTAGTGAAGCCTCCTAGTACCGTCATACTTCGAGTATAGATCCATGGCAAGGATCGCTATATTGAGAGTTGTGGGCACTACCTCATGGGGTATTGCCCGGAGATCAAGAAGTATGTTCCTTATCTCATTCGGCTTGTATCCCCCTGTTCGGTAAGCAGTTATGAGGTCGTCATACATTTCTGAGGAGGCTAGGAGTAAGGTTTTCTTAGTCAAGGCCCTATCTATTATTATTCGCTCTATCGGACAGCTCGTCTCCCCTTAAATAGGAGATGAATAAAACGGTGTCGACGACAAGCCTTGTCGGCACCTTTGACATCTCAGCCTCGCTCCAG
>JBBIVO010000002.1:0-57929 GCA_037439685.1 Candidatus Bathyarchaeota archaeon
ATCTCTCAGGAGGAAGAGGAGCCGGTCGACGAGCGGGGTCATGGTCGTGGCCGCCATGACGGAGCCTAGGAGGTGCCCCCATGGGAGGTGCGCATACTGTCCAGGGGGGCCTGATGAGGGTGTTCCCCAGAGCTATACAGGGCATGAGCCTGCCTCCATGAGGGGGATCCAAAACCAGTACGACCCATTTCTGCAGGTGAGGAGCAGGATAGACCAGCTTAGGGGCATCGGCCATGAGGTGGATAAGGTTGAGTTCATCGTCATGGGGGGCACATTTCCAGCCCTCCCCGTCGAGTACCAGGAATGGTTCGTGAAGAGGTGCATAGACGCGATAACCGGGATGGACTCAGAGTCTCTGACCCAAGCCAAGGAGCTGGCTGAAAGGTCGAGGGTGAGGACTGTGGGGATAACGGTTGAGACCAGACCCGACACGGTAAACTTCGAGAGCGTCGACCTGATGCTCGGGTTAGGCGTCACAAGGGTGGAGCTGGGGGTCCAGAACATCTACGACGACATCTACAGGCTGGTGGGTAGGGGACACACCGTCGAGGATGTCGTCGATGCGACCAGGACCCTCAAGGACTCGGGCCTAAAGGTGTGCTACCACATGATGCCAGGTCTACCTGGATCGAGCTGGGAGAGGGATGTTGAGGCCTTCAGAACCATATTCACCGACCCGAGGTTCAAGCCGGACATGCTGAAGATCTATCCAACCCTAGTCCTTAAGGGGACTAAGCTCTACGATTGGTGGGCCTCGGGAGATTATAATCCCCTATCCACGGAGGAGGCGGTTGAGCTATTAGCCACGATCAAGCCGATGGTTCCACCATGGGTTAGGATAATGAGGATCCAGAGGGATATACCCGCCCAATTGGTGGAGGCTGGAGTTAAGAGGAGCAATCTTAGGCAGCTGGTTCAGGAAAGGCTGAGAGAGCTGGGGGAGCGCTGCAGGTGCATAAGATGTAGGGAGATCGGCCATAAGAGTCTCAAGGTGGAGGAGGCAGGGGGGGAGGTGAACCTCCACTGCACCTCTTATGAGGCCTCTGAGGGCATAGAGAACTTCATCTCGGCTGATAGTGATAGAGAAGACGCGCTTATCGGATTCATCAGGCTTAGGATCCCCTCAGAACGGGCCCACAGGCCTGAGATAGACGCCTCCTCCGCCGTTGTGAGGGAACTCCACGTTTATGGGAGGATGATCCCCATCGGGAAGAGGGTTGAGGATGCTTGGCAGCACAGGGGGTGGGGGAGGCTCCTACTCTCTGCGGCGGAGAGGATCTCCAGAGAGAGGTATGACGCGAAGAGGCTGGTCATCCTGAGCGCCCTTGGGACGAAGGAGTACTACAAGAGGCTCGGCTACCTTCCCGACGGCGTCTATATGTCCAAGAGGCTTGGGTAACAGTTTTATCTACGAACCTGGCTTAACTATTGGCTAAGGGTTGTTCATAGTGGTCTATAACCTGAGGGTGCCCCTTGAAAGGGCTGCGAGGTATATCCAGATCGAGAGGGAGATGGCGGAGATCTACAGAGGACATGGCTGCCTCGAGGTTGAGATATACAGGGACGCCTTAGACCCCCAGAACTGGATGGAGGTCTACAGGTTCAGGGATAAGGAGCACTACGAGGAGGTTGTAAACTCGGTCGGTAAGGATCCCAGAATGGAGGGGTTGACCATGGCCTTCATGTCCCTACTGGGCGGAGAGGAATATAAGCCCAGAAAGGGAGTATACTTCAAGATGATATAGGGCGGGTCTTCTATTCGAAGGTCGAGCGAGTGGTCGGCATGGAGGAGCCTCTACAGGGTTATAGGGGGCGTGTGAGGGAGGCCTTAGAGAAGGCCGAGGTCAGGATAGGGGACCTCGTGAGGGTAGAGACGGGAACCGGGGCCTATGAGGGAATATTGATGCCTAGGATAGAGGCTGCCGACGACCTATACCTCACCTTAAAGCTTCGGAGCGGCTATAACATCGGAATATCCTTCAGGGAGTCCATGGGGATAGAGCGCCTAAGAGAGGCCGAGAGGCCCCACTTCAAGCCTCCACCCATCCCTGAGGGGAGGCCCGGCCTTCCAAGGGTGAGCATCATAAGCACAGGGGGGACCATAGCCAGCAGGGTAGACTATATTACGGGAGGCGTCAGAGCAGCCATAAGCTCTAGGGATCTCCTGAGCATAATACCGGAGCTCTCCGACATCGCCGTCATCGACACCGATATGCTCTTCTCGATATTCAGCGAGAATATGGAGCCAAGCCACTGGTCCGAGATGGCTAGGAGGGCAGCCCAGAGGATCAGGGAGGGGGCTGAGGGGGTCATCATAACCCACGGCACGGACACCATGGGCTACTCCTCGGCAGCCCTCAGCTTCGCCCTCCAAGGCCTCCCAGCCCCAGTCATCTTCGTAGGCTCCCAGAGGAGCTCGGATAGGCCGAGCTCCGACGCGGCGACAAACCTGATAGGATCGGTGACGGCTGCCGTCAAGGCCCCCTTCGCGGAGGTGGTACTGGCGATGCATGAGTCCACCTCAGACGATGCCATAGCCTTCCACAGGGGGACAAAGGTGAGGAAGTGCCACACGAGCAGCAGGTACGCCTTCAGATCCATAAACTCCCAGCCCCTTGCAAGGCTCAAAGATGGTCGGATAGAGATGCTCACAGGCGAATATAGGCGGAGGGGAAGGGATGAGCTGGTGATAAGGGACAGGTTCGAGGGGAGGGTGGCCCTCGTGAAGTTCTACCCAGGCTTCGACCCTAGAATTCTAGAATTCCTCGCCGACTCAGGGTACAAGGGGGTCGTCTTGGAGGGGACGGGCCTCGGACACGTCGGCTCCAAGTGTTACCCATCCATAGAGAGGCTGATAGAGGAAGGGGCAGTTGTCTGCATGACCTCCCAATGCCTTTGGGGGAGGGTTAACATGAGGGTCTACTCCACAGGGAGGGAGCTCCAAAGAATGGGCGTTGAACCCCTAGGAGACATGCTACCAGAGACAGCCCTAGTGAAGCTCATGTGGGCCCTAGGAGAGGGGGGAGAAAGGGAGGAGGCGCTGAGGCTGATGAGGCTGAACATCGCCGGCGAGTACTCGGAGAGGACCCTATATGAGGGGAATTGAGCCCATCGACTATACGGGCATAGGGCTTAAGGTCGGCCTAGAGGTCCACCAGGAGCTGAAGACCGAGCACAAGCTCTTCTGCAGGTGTCCCCCCAGGCTCTTAAGGGGGGAACCGGAATACACCTTTAAAAGGAGGCTCCGACCGAGCCAGAGCGAGCTTGGAGAGGTGGACCCCGCCGCCCTCTTCGAGTTCACCCATGGAAAGACCATCATATACGAGGCTGACAGGGAGACCTCATGCCTCGTCGAGATGGATGAGGAGCCCCCAGGCCCCCTAGACGAAGAGGCCCTGGAGATCTGCCTCCTCTTCGCCCTAATGACGGGCTCGAAGCCAGTGGATGAGGTCCACATGATGAGGAAGATAGTCGTTGACGGCTCCAACACCACAGGCTTCCAGAGGACCTGTGTGGTCTCCCTAGGAGGCAAGATAGAGGCCAACGGCAGGATCTACAGCATCGAGCAGGTCTGCCTGGAGGAGGACGCCGCGAGGAAGATAGAAGAGGACGACGAGACCGTCAGATACCGGATAGATAGGCTTGGTATACCCCTGATAGAGGTCTCAACAGCGCCTGAACTCCACTCTCCGAAGGAGGCCGAGGAGGTGGCCCTGGCGATAGGCCGACTTTTAAGGGCCACGGGGAGGGTTCGAAGGGGTCTAGGGACCATAAGGCAAGATTTAAACATCTCGATAGAGGGAGGCGCCCAGATCGAGATAAAGGGCCTCCAGGAGCTCGAACTCATCTCCAGGGTGGTCGAGTACGAGGTGGAGAGGCAGAAGAGCCTTCTATCCATAGCCTCCGAGCTTAAGAGGAGGGGGGTCCAACCGTCTGATCTGAGAGAGGAGCTCTTCGACCTAACAGACCTATTCGTTTCGACCAGCTCTCGTACGATAAGGGAGGCTTTGAGCAGAGGCCACCGGGTTATGGCCCTCCGCCTCCCAGGGTTTGGAGGCCTCCTCGGATGGAAGCTCTGCCAAGACCTTACCTTTGGATCTGAGATGGCCGATAGGGCGAGGGCGTGGGGGGGAGCTAGAGAGATCCTCCCCATCGACGGGTCGTCTAGAGGGGATTTAAGCGGCGAGGAGTTTTCATCGATCCTCTCTAGAACCATGGCGACGGAGAGGGATGCCCTGTTCATCGTGGTCGATGAGGAGGAGAGGTGTAGGAGGAGCCTTAAGGCCCTCCTAGAGAGGGCGAAGGAGGCGATAAGGGGAGTGCCAAGCGAGACTAGGGCTCCCAACCCCGACGGGACGACTAGATACATGAGGCCTAGGCCAGGAGCGGCCAGGATGTACCCTGAGACGGACATCTGCCCCATACCCATAACGGCTGAAAGGGTGGAGAGGCTTAAGGCGCTCCTACCCGAGGCCCCCCAAGCTAAGCTAAGAAGGTTCATGGAGGCCTATAGGCTTAACGAGAAGCTTGCAAGGCAGGTTATCGGATCAGCCCACTGCGAGCTCTTCGAGGAGTTGGCCAGAGAGACGAAGGCGCCTCCAACGGTGATAGCCGTCACCCTAACCGAGACCTTGAAGAGCCTCGAGAGGGAGGGGGTTAAGGTAAGGGAGGTTAAAGAGGAATCCCTGAGGAGCCTATTCAAGCTCCTCGGAGAGGGCGCGGTGACCAAGGAGGCGATACCAGCGGTCTTGAGTTGGCTCTCGGCCAACCCTGATGCCCCCCCGGAGAAGGGTCTAGAGGCCTTGGGGCTTAGGCTCCTATCTAGGGACCAGCTTAGAACGCTCATCGAGAGGGAGGTTGAGGAGAGGATGGAATTGGTGGACAGGATGGGAGATAAGGCCTTCAGCCCCCTCATGGGAGTCGTGATGTCGAAGGTTAGGGGTAGAGCCAACCCCGAGGAGGTGCAACTCCTCCTCAGAGAGACCTTAAAGGCCTTATCCTCTCGAAGGAGTGAACCCCCTTAGCGATTTTCAGTAAAAGCTCATTCTTTGAACTAAAGTTTAGCTTATTTTATAAATATATTATAAAAATGGACTCTACTCGAAGAGTAGATATTCCAAAAAAGTTAATTATGGTTGTATTAAAGTCTTTTTAGGAAGCCCCTTGTGATACGTATGAGTCGCCCCCCCTTCAGAATTAGGGTTAGGATCGGAGAGGTAGAGGTGGAGATAGGGGGGGCTAGGGAGGAGGTTATCTCCACCCTAGAGGAGCTGGGCGGCATAATCGAGAGGTTTCAACAGGCCTTTAAGCTCGAGGGTGAGGTGGACCTTAACCCGAGGCCTGAGGTCCTTGATGAGGGTTTTCCGAAGATCCCGCCCACAAAACAGTGCAGTGAAGCCGTGATCTCCCTCCTATCCACGGACTGGGGGAAGACCCCTAGAACCCTCTCGGAGATAAGGGAGGCTATGGAGGCAAACGCGGTCTTCTTCCCAAAGACAACCCTTTCAGGGGTTCTCGTATGGCTGGTCAAGAAGAACAAGGTTAGAAGATGGAAGGATAAGAAGAGGGGATATCTTTATACGATTCACGAGGTAGGAGGAGATGGTTAGATTCAAGTTGAACATAAAGGCTCCCCTCTTCGAGCTTGAGATAGAAGGCGCATCTACATCAGAGATCCTGGAAGCCTTGAGGGGTTTGGATAGAGGCTTTTTAGAGGAGGTAAAGGAGGCCATATCATCCTTCATGGAGGAGTCGAGAGATGAGGGTCTTAGGGAGATAGTTGAGGTGAGGTATGATGGCCCCCTGATCATAACCAAGAAAGACCTCTCCCATTACGAGGCCATAGGGCTCGTCCTATACTGCTCCAGGGATCACCAGGCAACCTCGAGGCAGATCAATAATAGGCTAGCGGCGAGCGGGAAGAAGGTGACCGTCCCTGCCAGGCTCAACGAGATGGTCAGGAAGGGCCTCGTCTTCAGGCCTGAGGAGAGGGGCTCATTCTACAAGCTTTCCACGAAGGGGTTGAAATGGATGGAGGAGGAGGTGCTACCTAGGATCAGGAGGTAGCCTCCCTCTTGCTCAGCCTCTCGTAGAACTCCGACGCGGCGAGGAGGAGGGAGAGGAGGATAATGTTACCATCGCAGGTGTATCCCCCCTCCCTGAAGGGGGCTCTCTGGATCAGCCCCTTCTCTAGGAGCTTGGCTAAGGCCCTCTCAACCGCCTTTGGGGTGAGGTTCACCTCCGATGAGAGCTCCTTAACCGTCATCGTCTTTCTAGTGCTCAAGAGGTGGTACAGTATGGCGAACTGGCTTGGAGCCCTCTGGATCATGAGAAGGGCATTCATCTTATCCCTTAGATCTCTCATGACCTCCTGCGTCAACTCATCCCTTCAACTCCTCTTTAATCTCCCTATACAGCCTCATAAGCATATCATATGGGGTGAGGTTCGAGACATACCCCTCAGGGGTGGCTGAGATCAAACCCGCATTCTTCAACTCTGTCAACCTCGCCCTGACGGTTGAGGCCTTCTCCCAGACCCTCTCCGCGATCTCAGAGGGCTTCATCGCCCTATCCTTGAAGGAGAGGAGGCATAGCACCTTGAAGGCCGAGGTCTCAAGGCCTAACTCGTCCAGAGCCTTTAACCTATCTTGGGACATCTTCTATCTCTCGAAGTAGTCTTTAAGCAGCATAACCAGTATGGGCCCAAGCTTATACTTGTATACCCCCCTCGAGACCCTATCCACCAGCCCCTTGTTGTGGAGGTTGAAGAGGGCTATATTGACCGCGTTGAGGGAGAGGGAGAGCTCCTTTGAGAGCTCTCTCGATGACATCTGCTCCCCCTTCTCCACTAGCCTCAGGAGGACCTGACGCTGCGTATCCGCCCTCCTCAGCCCTTCCAACTCCTCGGAACCCTTCAAGGGGCCTCCCTCGCGCTACTGCCTCTTCGCTAGGCATCTCAAGTATAGATCGGATATTAACTCGGTGAAGGCAACCCTAGACCGGTAGGCTCCATCCTCCTGTTGGGTCACGAAACCCTTCTCGAGCAGGGATCTAAGGGCAGGGCGCACCGTGCCCGGGGGGATTCCGGTCTCCTCTGCTATCTGGGAGGGGAGGCTCGCCCCCCTAAAGGAGAGGTATGTCAGGATCTTGAATGGGCTTGAATCTACGGAGAGTTCCTTTGTAGCCCTATCTAGAAGCTCATCCATTTCCGTTCCGCCCCTATACACCACTCCTCTCTAAAGCCCTTACCCTGTCCAGAAGGTGTAGAAGGATCCTCGGGACGTTCGGCGCGTAGTTGCCCCTCCCCTCCCTGAGCAATAAACCCTCCCCGCAGAGTTGAGCGAAAACGGCCTTGACGGAGTTGTAATTGGCGTTCAGTTTGGCGGCAACCTCGCTTGGGCCTGATTTTGGATCCTCGAGGAAAGCCCTGAAAACCGACTCCTTCAGGGTATACTCCTCACCCATCTCAATAAATCGGGTTTCAACCTCCTTATATAACTTTATTTTTCTTTTAAAGACCTTCTAGGCCAGCTTAATCCCTTTAGCCGAGCGTTAAAATTTTGAAATATATAAATAAATGGCGAATTTTCAGAAATGATGCTCGAGTTTCCGCAGGGTTTAAATATCCAAGAAATGAATCGTTGTAGTGAGGTTTAAATGAGGGGTTGGAGGCGGCCTCTTGGGAGCGGCTCAACCCAGAGTTCCAGCACCGAGACAGCAAACCTGAAGCTCTGCCTCGAGATCAGGGACCTGATCTTCAACGAGTTGACAAGTAACATCAAGGAGGAGGCCCCTCGGGTAAGGGAGCTCGCCGAGAGGGTCAGGCGTGGGCTGGAGATATCGATGATGAGGAGGCTCGAGCCCTATAGAGAGGTCTCAGGAGTAGATGCAGGTAGCCAGATTCTGCCTCTAGCCTCAAGGCGTTACGCCGTCATCAGCGCGCTGGTTTACACCCTACCCCATGGAGAGAGGTACTTCGAGACTCCCGAGCCCTTAATCCTACCGTACACCGTCTCCAACGATAGGTTTGAGGGCATCTTAAGCGCGCGGAGAGAGTCCAAACTCTTCGAGACCGCTTGCGGTTTCATAGACGAAGGGCGGAGGCCTCAACTCCTACTGGTAGACGGCCCCCTCTCATTCAGCGACCTCTGGAGCGGGGCTGGAAGGAGAAGCGACAGATCGAGGCTGGTTGCCGCGGTAAACGGCCTTCTGGAGAGGTGCAGAGAGGGAGGAGTAATCCTCGCAGGGGTCGTTAAACGCTCATCCTCTAGGCATATCATCCGCCACCTTGGGCTTCAAGACGAGACGGACCTATCGGACTCTTTCCTCCTGCTCCATGCTTTGAGGCCAGGGGAGAGGACCGGCCTCTTCTCCACTAGGAGCGATAGGCCGCCATCCTTAGGATCCCACCCCTCCACCGAGGCGGTTAAGGTTCCCATATACTCCTTCTTTGGGAGGTTCTCAAGGGACTGGTCCATTCCCCCCATGAGGGTGGACCTGCCAGACTTCTCCCTGAGCCACCTCGAGGATGTCGCCGACTACTGCTATAGCTCGAGCTTCTGGAATGGGGTTCCCCTTCCCATCCTAAAGGCCGATGAGGAGGTCCGCATCTCTAAACGGTTTATGAGCGAGATCTATGCCGAGGTCGTTGACCGCGTGGGGCGCCTAACTGGGGATGTCTCCCTCCTAGCTCCATTCTGGGGTGAGGGGAGATGGATGGGGATATACTAGCAGGATACGTATACAGCCTTACAGGGGAGTACCCCATAGACGAGATTAACATAATCCTCCTTAGGGATTCGGGGCTGGCGAGGGGCGACCTGGTATATGTGAACCACCCTAGGAATGGGTCTCCAGTGCTCTACCAGGTTAGGGAGGTCTACCCTAGAAAGAGGGTTAGGGAGTATGAGGCTGCGTTGTTGACTGAGGGGAGGCTGGTAGAATACTCGGACTGGGTCGTGCACGCTACAGCATATCAATGGGGATGGATCGATGAGGAGGGTGATCTAAGGCCTCTAAGGCACCATATACCCCCTCAGACCCCCGTCTACCTTGCAGGGAGAGATGTGATAGAGAGATTTGTGAGGCCTGAGGGGGATTGGAGGCTCCTCCTTGGAGTGGACCCATCCAGCGACCTGAAGGTCGAACTCGACGTCTATCACCTGATCAGGCAGTCATGCCTCATCTGCGGCTCCGTCGGCAGCGGCAAAACCACAACGGCCCTCTCCCTGATCTACAGGGCCTCCCTCCTCAACCCTCCCGTGAGGTTCTTCATCGTCGACAAGGATGGAGAGTACGCCTCCCTGGTTGAGAGGCTCCCCCCTAACATGGCCATTAGGATCCCGTGGAGGAGCTTCTATCACCCCTCCGAGGTCTCGTGGGAGGACTACCTCTCCGAGTTCGGTTGGCAGAAGGCGTGGTGGAACTCGAAGATCCTCTTCAGGGCCCTGAGGAACCTCTACTCGACTAGAAGCCCTGTGACCAAGGCAAACCTCAGGAGGGCCCTAAGGCTTGTGACCCCAGATTCGATAGGCTTTGGGAAGAAGGAGACGGAGTTCGAGAGCTATATGCAGCAGGTGGTGAACTCCATCAACGGCTCGAGGCTTATCCCAGAGGCGGAGACCACCCCAATAGATCCCGTCGAGCTGCTTGAGAGCCACAGGGTCGTGATCATGGATCTATCCCATGGGAGGGACACCTGGCCTCAGAAACAGACGGTGATAGCCCAGGTTTTGAGGAGGGTCTTCAACGAGGCCTTGGAGAACAAGCTCTTCGGCTGCATAATCGTATTGGAGGAGGCGATGTACTATGCCCCGCAGCGAGGGGTCTTCGAGATAGGGACGAAGGAGAGCAGGTCCAGGCTCCTGAGCATCCTGAAAGAGATAGCTACGAATGGGGGGAGGAACGGGGTTGGATTGTGGATCGTGACCCAGAGGCTCGCGACGGTCGATAAGACCGTAGTAACCCAGTGCGCCAACAACGTCATATGCCACTCCCTTGAGGACCTGGATAGACAGAGGCTGGCGGAGATCGTTGGAGGGGAGTTCGCAAACCTCTTAGGCGACCTCCCGAGAGGAGAGGCCGTCGTTAAGGGGACAGCCCTTAAATGCAGGTTTCCCGTATGGGTCAGGGTTCTACCCGAGGTGTTTCCAGGATCCTCGACCTCAAGCCCATTATCGAGATTCAGAAAGATGGAGGCCCAAAACCAGGGGTTGGCCCAGCCTCTCAGGCCAACCCTACCTCCATTAGATGGAGCTATTAGGGCGCAGAGCCTGCGCCCACTCGTTAAAGCGGCCTCCCCTGATGATATGCTGTTTAGGGGATAGGCTCGAGGGGTTGAATCCTCCTCGGCCAGCTCCCCTCTCCTGGGCTGCTCTGATAATGCTGATTAACATCCTCCACAAGGGTACTCCTGGTGATCCGTTGGCAGCATCGAGGATCGGTGAGAGCCCGATCAGGGTTGGATGCATCCAATTTGAGCCTAGGGTGGGGGAGAAGGAGGAGAACCTGAAGGGGGTCCTCAGGCTGGTTGAGGAGGCTGCTGGTAAAGGAGCCGGCCTGATCCTCCTGCCAGAGCTTGCCAACACGGGGTATGTCTTCGAGTCGAGGAGGGAGGCCTATGAGCTATCCGAGGAGGTTCCCGAGGGCGAGACGGTGAGGGAGTGGGTCGATCTCTCAAAGAGCCGAGGGGTCTATCTTGTGGGCGGCATCGCCGAGAGGGATGGGGGGGCGCTTTATAACACCTCTGTCATGGTCGGGCCTGAGGGATATCTCGGCAAGTATAGGAAGCTCCACCTCTGGGACAGGGAGAAGCTCTTCTTCGAGCCTGGGGACGTGGGCCTCCCAGTCTTCCAGACCCCCATCGGCAGGTTGGCCATGGCCATCTGCTACGACCTCTGGTTCCCCGAGACCGTGAGGATATACTCCCTCAAGGGGGCCGACATGGTCCTTATGCCGACGAACTGGGTCTGCGTCGAGGACATGGTTAAGGAGGGGCGCCTGGTCGAGGCCCTCTGCGTAGCCCAGGCCCACATGAACGGCGTCTACGTCGCCGCAGCTGATAGGGTAGGGGTTGAGAGAGGTCAACGTTTCCTCGGGAGGAGCATGGTGGTCTCTCCGAGGGGTGGGATCCTGGCAGGTCCAGCCAGCTATGAGGATGAGGAGGTGATCTACGCCGACCTCAACCTCACCGATTCCAGGCTTAGGAAGAGGAGGACAAGCCTGAACCACATCATCCTGGACAGGAGGATCGACGTATACGGCGCCCTCCTAGGCCTCGATGAGCCCCCCTTCAGCTGGTAGACGGCGGGCTCCTCAGAGCTTCAGAAGCCTAGCTGCGTTCTCCCCAAGGATCCAACCCTTCTCATCCTCCCCTATCCTGAGCCTCATGACCCTCTCAACAGCCCTCTCTATGTCTCCTATCTGGTGGGGGTGGTCGCTCCCCAGCACGATCTTTCCGGCGCCCGAGAAGGCGTACGTCGACATCAGTACATCCTCGTCGTAGCAGATGGAGTCCATCCATATCTCCCGAAGGTATCGGGAGGGGGGCTCGGAGATCTCGGCCTTGCACTCCGGGTAGGCCTCGAATCCGCGGTCTATCCTCCCCCTTAGGTAGGGGAAGACCCCTCCGAGGTGGGAGGCCACGAGCTTCAGCCCAGGCAGCCTCTTAAGGACACCGCTGAAGACCAGCCTTAGGATGGAGAGGGTGGTATCAACCCCGAAGCCAAGGATGGGGACAAGCCTGTAATCTCCCATGGCCTTCTGGTTGATGGGGCTTGCGGGATGGATGAACAAGGGAACATCAAGCTCGACGGCCTTCCCGTAGACCTGAAGGAAGGGCTCCCAGTCTAGGGGCCTCCCATCCACGTTAGACATCAGTGTGGCCCCCCTCAGCCCGCACTCCTTCACCGCCCTCTCGAGCTCCTCGGCAGCCGCCTGCGGGTCCTGCATCGGCAGGGCGGCTAGGGCTGTGAACCTGTCCGGATGCTTCTCCACTATCCTTCCAAACTCGTCGTTTGTCACCCTTGCAAGCCTTATGCCCCTCTCGGCCGACTCCCTCTCCACGCCTGGTGTGGTGAGGGTGAGGACCTGCATATCTACCCCGAACCTGTCCATGTCTTCGATCCTCTCCTCTAGGTTGATGTGGGAGCCGGCAACTATGTTATAGTCCCCCTCATAGCTGATGATCGTTCTTCCCCTCTCATCCGTTGAAAGGGAGGCGAAGCCCACCCCCCTCCTCAACTCCTCCAAGTAGGCTCTCGGGTAGAAGTGGCTGTGAAAATCTATTATCAGGCCCATTGCAGCCTACTCTATCCCAGGTCCTGGATAAAAATCGATTGGATGGATGGAAACGGCCTAGAAGAGGGAGGTTATAAATAGTCATGGTATAGGTCTACGAGAAGAGCCCCTTAAGATATTGGGAGAAGCCCCTTCTCCCCGCTAGGCCGGCGAGGAGCAGCCCCACCATCACCATCTCTATGAACGCCTTTATGAGGATCTGGAAGGCCAGCATCCTAGCTATCAACCCCGGTAGCCCGAAGGCTATCGGAAAGATGTAGATGAAGAGGAGGGCTGTGTAGGCCCCCTCCGGGATATAGGAGGCTACCGTGGCTGGAACCATTATGAGCCTCCGGTTCGAACCGGAGCCCAGCCTTCGGAGTAGGAGGCCCCCAGTCAATCCGGTGAGGGCCTTTCCGAGGGGGAGGCCGAAGCCCGTTATCAGGTTCCCCTTCGAGAAGCCGAACTCGTAGGAGGCGATGAGCCCTCCGACCAGCCCTGTGAGGCAGCCAGTGGGGGGCCCTCCGAAGAAGGCGGCTAGGAAGGTTGCCATATGGGAGAGGTCTAGGGCTATGGAGATGCTTATTGGGCCTAGGGGGAGGGAGGGGATTAGGGGGGCCACCCTTACGGAGAGGAGGGAGAGGGCATTTCCAAGGGCTCCGAGAAGCCCGGTCACGGCGATCCTCTTCGATGACCAAGCCCTCATCATGGACACCTCGATAGGCCCCATATCCGCTATCACCAATTTAAGAGTTTCTACTAAAAAAGGAGTAAACTACGGATCGGCCTCGATATGGAGCAGATTAAATGGGGGAGAGTCCCCTAGACCCTCGGGGATGTCGGTATACGTCTTTAGGCTCGGCCATAGGCCCAAGAGGGATGAGAGGATAACAACCCACCTCATGCTCGTGGCTAGGGCCTTCGGGGCCTCAGGGGCCTACTACAGCGGGGTTAGAGACCCCTCCATGGAGGGGTCCATCAGGAGGGTATGCGAGAACTGGGGGGGAAGGTTCAGCCTTGAGTACGTTTCAGACTGGAAGAGGAGCGTGAGGCGCTGGAGGGAGACGGGCAGGGTGGTCCACCTCACCATGTACGGCCTCCCCCTGACGGAGTTGATCCCCCTCATAAGGTCGGATCCCCATCCCAAGCTGGTGGTTGTAGGGGGGGCAAAGGTTCCTGGGGAGGCCTTCAGGCTGGCGGACTGGAACATATCGGTAACCTCCCAACCCCACTCGGAGGTGAGCGCCCTGGCGGTTTTCCTCCACGAGCTCTATGAAGGGAAGGAGCTCAGCCTCACCTTCGAAGGGGCGAGGCTGAGGGTAGTCCCCCAGGCCAGGGGGAGACGGGTTGAGGCCCTTAGATAGGAGAGCATCGAGGGGAGGCCACTCGATGAGGTGTGGTCGGCTGTGCCGCTGAAAAGCCTTTAGGGTCTGTGCGCATATCCCATATGATCCTCACAATAAAGGGGAGCTTGCGCCTACCGCCTCCCCTTACGAGCCTGTTGTCTGAGCATCCCTTCCTACACCGTTTAAAGATTTAAGTCTCCTCATGTTTATGATATTTGGAAAGGAAAGCACCTGCGAAGGATGGGCCTTGAACAGCAATGAGGAGAACCTTCTAGAGTTAGCAGGGCTCCTCGGAGGCAAGGAGGGGGTGGAGATAGTCAAGGCCTTATGTGAGAGTGGGGAGGTCACCGTCGAGGAGATCTCTGCCAAGACAGGGATCCAGATAAACACCGTTAGGAGGCTGCTCTACAAGCTCTATAATCATAGCCTAGTTACGAGCAGGAGGTCAAGGGATAAGGATACAGGTTGGTTCATCTTCCAGTGGAGGCTTCAACCAGAGCTCGTAGACGCCTATATCCAGAGTATGAAGCAGAAGATCCTGAAGAAGCTTAAGACGAGGCTTGAGTACGAGCGACAACACGAGTTCTACCACTGCGGCTCATCCGGCTGCCCGAAGGTCGCCTTCGAGGTGGCCATGGAGACCCTCTTCAAGTGCCCATCATGCGGAAAGCCCCTGAATCCCATGGATAATCTGGCTTCTATAGAGTTCCTGGAGAAGAAGATAGAGGAGCTTGAGGAGGAGCTGAAGGCTTGAAGACCCCCGAGAGGGAGGAGGCCATAAATATCCTGAGGAGGGCTGGATGCAGCCCACCCCTTATAGAGCACTGCATGAGCGTGTGCAAGATCGCATTGGAGATCGCTGAGGAGATCAGGAGAAGGGGGATAGAGGTGGAAATGCCTCTCGTGGAGGCGGGGGCCCTCCTCCACGACATAGGGAGATGTAGAACCCACTCAGTCGAGCACGGGGCTATAGGTGGAGAGATGGCCAGGAAGATGGGCCTACCCGAGCCCCTGGCGAGGATAATAGAGAGGCATGTGGGGGGAGGGATCACCCCAGCTGAGGCTGAGAGGATAGGCCTGGAGAGGAGAAACTATATGCCTGAGACGCTGGAGGAGAAGATCGTTGCTTACGCGGATAAGCTCATCGAAGGGGATAGAAGGATCCCGATAGAGGAGACCGTGGAAAAATTCGCTGAGGAGCTCGGATGGGAGCACCCGGCGATAGACAGGCTCAGAGCCCTCCACGAGGAGATGTTGAGGCTCATCAACCCGAGATGAGAGAGATAGCAGAACAGGAGGGGCCGGTCGTCTAGCCTGGTCGGGACGCTGCCCTTACGAGGCAGAGGTCGCCGGTTCAAGTCCGGCCCGGCCCACTAAATTTTTTAAGCGAATCCTTATATTCTTGAAGTCCCCTCATCACTTTTGATGGGTATGATGTCTAAGTATGTGCATTTGTTGGAGGATGCGGATGTTAAGCGTTGGTTTGATAATTTGGCCGCTAAGTCTGTTGTGACTGCTACTGTTTATCTTAGGACTTTGGGCTTCTTCTGTGAGCTTAATGGGATGAGCCCAAAGGCGATTTTGAAGGTTGCCGGAACTAAGACTTTCAGGGACAGCTTCACTGATTTTGTTAGGAGGAAGGCTGGGGAAGCGGAGACCGTTAGCGAAGAGGTTCTTGCCATTATTGAATGCAACAACTGTTTTTGCTGATGGTGTACAGGTCGCGACGGGCTGCACCCTCGGGAATAACTGTCTAGCATATCTCGATACTGGAAAAACGCGTTGACGCTGGTGAGAAGGAGCGATCGGAAGGGGGTCAGGGTTTACATTGACGGAGAAAAGCTTCGTGAGAAACACTTCCGGGGGGAGGCATTGGAACTTTTTGATAAGGTTGTTGTTAGGAGGGAGGGAACCCCGGAAGACGCTGAAAAATTGCGGAAAATGTGGACGGAGATAGGGTACGCCATGGGCGAAATCCCTGAGGAAGAGTTCAAGATCGAAGAAGTTAACGTGAGCGAGATCGAGAGGGCGCCCATCTTCGAGAGCATTAGATGCGAAAGATGCGGGGAGCTGGCCATGAAAACCCGCATACGCTATATCGACGGCAAACCATTTTGCCTCAGCTGTATAGGCGAATGCGACGCCCTCGTCGGGAGAGGCATAGTGCAACGCTTCAAAATTCCATTTTCACGGGGTGAAGGTTATGAGGAAGGGTTTAAACAGGCGCTCAAGGCATAATTCTGATAGCGGCCATAATCGCCGCGGGCTCCTTCGCGATTAGGCGCCATCTGCCCGCCGACCGCACATCCCATTCAGAAAGCTATGTGGATATTCTTTGCAGAAATGGATCAGCCCATGGCGCAGTGGCGTGTCCAAAAATGTTTAATAGACCTGTCTTTGACCGTATTTTTCACCTTTATCCAGTCTTCAGCCTTCCTCCTCAACCAGCCGAAAGAGAAGAGGCCTCTCCTCCCCCCATCATTTCAGCCTAGAAAACAGAATTTCGTAAGCAATTATTGGACACGCCCATGGCGCAGTAAACTTAAGGCTTCACCTCCTTGAGATTATTGAGCATTCTACATGGCTCTGGCTCTAGGCTTAGGCTGCAGGGAGGCCTCCCAAGGGTCATGTGGTACCTAACCCAGTTGTAGTAGGCCTGCCAGGCTTTGAGCCATGCCTCGGCTGTTTTTAGGGTCTTCCCAGGGAATCTTATCTCGAAGTCCTTAGGCGACCTGTACCTCCCTGCTCAGCCTTTTCATGAGGCTGTGGACCCTCCATGCTGGACCTGGCGGCGGAGGCCCAGCTTAGGCACGGTTCAATGTACCATTGGCCCCATCTACCACAACCTTAAAGGTTATTGGACCATGGATTGATCCCAAAAACCTTTTTATCCACACTCGAAGGAACATCTTTTGTGATTGATTTGCCCGATGAGGTTGTTGAGAGGTTTATTAGATTTTATGAAAGTGACTTTGGAAAAAAAAATATTATTAAAGGAAGTTGAATATATTTTTAATGAGATAAGGGATTTTAATTTGGTTCTTGATGTTGGATGTGGTATAGGTGAATTTGAAAAATATCTTTTGAGTTTTGACATCATGGGATTGGATGTTTCAGAGGATATGATTAGAGTTGCAAGGAAGAGAAGCAATGCGGTTTTCATTATAGGTGATGCAAAAAATCTCATGATTAGGGAAGATAAAATAGATGTTGTATTTTCTGTAGCTACTATAGAATTTTTGGAAGATTATTTAAGTGTTATAAAAGAAATTTATAGGGTATTGAGGAAAAATGGGAAAATGTTGGTAATGATTTTGAATCCTAGATCAGAATATTTTAATGAAGAGATAAGAGATCCTGACGATTACTTTAGAAGAATAAAAATTAATGGTTTAAATGAAATTAGGAAAATTATTTCTGAAGTCTTTAGAATAGTTAGAGAAGAATATTTTTTGGGGATTAAGGGTGATGAAATATTTGAAACAGATGATGAGAGATATGCCGCAATGTATCTCATAGTGGGATTAAAGGAGTGATTCTCAGTTATGGGCCTCTCACGTAGATGAGGTCAACCTCCATTCATATAGAGATATAAATCGGAAGATGCAACCATGAAGGATATGAGGGGGTGGATCCGGGATAGTGCCGGGGTCCTTGTTGGAGGAGCGCTCTCCCTCTTCACCCTTAATCTCCTTAACGCGGCGTATCCGCCAGTCCTGTCAGTGATAAAGGAGGAGCTGGGTCTGAGCTACACCCTCAGCGGGGCCCTGATGTCCTCCTATCAATTGGGATACGCCATCGGGCAGATGCCCTGGGGATACCTGGCCGACAGGGTTGGATGCAGGAGAGCCATGACCCTGAGCCTGATCGGAGCCGCTTCGGCCATGATCCTCTTCGGATCATCGGCCTCTACATCGCAGGCTATCCTGGCGAGGTTCATGGCGGGCCTCTTGGGCGCCGGAATATTCGTGCCATCCGTTAAGCTCGTCTCGAGCTGGTTCCCATCTGATAGGAGGGGAACCATGCTGGGGGTGCTGAGCGTGGGGGGAAGCCTGGGCTTGGCTATGGCATCCTGGGCCTCTCCAGTGATGGGGGTCGCCCTCGGATGGAGGGCGACCCTAACCCTCTTCGGCATCTTCGGGGCTCTTATGGCCATCCCATCCTGGATCGGGATTAGGGATAGGGGGAGCCGAGGCGGAGGGGTTAAGGGGGCCCTTGGCCTATATAGGCGTAGGAGCTTCTGGCTGCTCGCCCTCATCCAGCTCCTTCGCCTCGGCTCATATTACACCTTCATCGCCTGGCTCCCCCTACTGCTCAGCGAGGAGCATGGCCTGGACATCGTGGCGGCCGGCGCCGCCCTATCCATATTCAACCTCTCGGGGATGCTCTCAAACCCCCTCGGAGGAGTCTTCTCGGACCGCCTTGGGGAGAGGAGGGTTCTATTCCTCACCTTCCTCGCCCTGGCACCGGCCACGCTCATGTTGAATTATCGCTTGGGCTCGGCCATATATCTCGAGGCCTTCTTAATGGGATGGCTGGTAAACTTCAGTCGGAGCCCCTCCTTCACGGTGATCCCCAAGCTGTTTGGGGTCGAGGTGGCTGGGAGGGTCTCCGGCATCCACAACACGTTCGCGTCCCTCGGGGCCCTCGCCCTCCCCTTCATGCTCGGATATGTGAGGGATGTCACATCCACCTATAGCCTTGGGCTGGCCGCCATCGCGGCCCTCGTGGCCGTCGGGGCCCTCTCAGCCTTGATGCTGGAGGACCCAGGGGCTGGGGCAGACCCTCAGGGCTGTCGGGGCTAACCCCCTAACCCTGAAAGACCACGGGGTCTCCCAGCCTGAGGCTTGGGGGCTCGAGGGACCCCGACCTCACCAGGATGTTCATGTGGTTGGGCATGTGGGTGAGGTCGAAGCCCCCCAAGGTTCCGAGGGGTCTGCCGCCTAGGGTCACCTCATCCCCAACCACTATGACGCCTCCCCTCTTAACCTCGAAGAAGGCTATCGCGGAGACTCGGTCAACGGTGCCCCCGAGGGTCGGCTCCTCGTCGGTTATCATGAGTTCATGGATCTCGCCCTGGAGGAGGGCCCTGCTCATCGCCTCTATGAGCCTTAGGCCCCTCCTCTCGAACCTTATCTGGAGGAGGGCTACGACCTCCCCCACGCCCGGGCGCCTCTCGCCGTAGGCCCCTCTGGTTATGAGCCTCGGGTCATAATTCAAGGCTGATACCTCCCCTCGGCACCCTCAGCCTCTCACCCAGACCCCTCTCCTCTCCTCCGGCCCCTTGGAGTCGATGTGCATGTAGTAGTATATGGGCTCCCTGCTTATCGAGGCCGCCATGGTGTTCCCCTTCCTGTCGAAGGCTAGGCAGCTCAGGCCTCCATACTCCCCGAGGGCTAGGGCATCCCTCATGGCCTTGATGCAGGCCTATTGGACGCTCACGCCGCCCTCCATGTAGAATACTATGCTCCTGGCCGTCGAAAGCCTGATGGAGAGCTCCCCCCTACCGGTGCAGGCAGCCGCCCCAACCCTGTTGTCGCAGTAGTTCCCAGCCCCTATTATCGGCGAGTCTCCAACCCTCCCCGGGAGCTTCAAGGCCGTGCCGCTCGTGGAGACGCCCGAGCAGATATCCCCATTCCCATCCATGGCCATCACGTTGACGGTCCCATGATGGATCTCTGAGAGCCTACTGTACCAGTCTCTGAGCCTGAAGTGCCTAACATAATCCATCCAGTATGCCCTCGCCTCCCCGAAGCTCTCGTCGAGTCCTCCCAACATGTCCTCGACGAAGGCCCTGTAGACCCTTCGGCTCCTCTCCGTGAGGAGGTCTTGGCGCTGGAATCCCATCGCCTCGGCGAAGAGTTCAGCCCCTCTACCCACCAGCAGGACGTGGGGTGAGACCTCCATAACCTTCCTCGCTATCGATATCGGGTGGAGGAACCCCTCCACGGCCGCCACGGCCCCAGCCCTAAGGGTCCTGCCATCCATTATAGAGGCGTCGAGCTGGGGAACCCCCAAGAGGTTGGGTATCCCGCCCAAGCCGACGCCCGTGTCCAGGGGGTTCTTCTCAACCATCCGGATGGTGGCCTCAACGGCGTCGATGGCTGACCCCCCACCCCTGAGAACCTCAGCGCCCCTGGAGAGCATCTCCCTAGCGTTGGCCGTCCCGATTATGAAGGGCTTGACCAAGGCCTTCACCGATCCTATCGGCCCTCAAAGGACTATTTAAGACCCCATCTCAGAAGCCGAGAAGGTTAAGGCCCATAACCGATGGAAAAGATTTTTCGAATTGGCCTCTCGATATTCCTTGAGGCCTGGTTGTGCTAGGAGGTTATTTTATCCTCCACGTTGATCTGACCGAGGAGAAGGCTTGGGAGGAGGACCTGCTTGACATTATTTCCACCCGCCACTTGAAGCTTTGTCGGCTGTTTCGGCCTCGGCCTGAAGCTCCTATACGATAAACTTCCCCTTGGGGTCTCCCCCACCGATCCTCAGAACCTCCTCATCTTCATGACAGGCCCACTCACGGGCATCCCGGAGGTGCCATCATCCAATAATGCGACCATCACCACCCTGAATGCCGACAAGGGCTTCACCGTCGGCCGCTCTCACTCCCATGGCTTCTGGGCTCCAAACCTCAAGTTCGCCGGGTATGATGGCATAGTGGTGGAGGGCGCGTCGGATAACCCCGTCTACCTCTGGGTCCATGAGGGCGAGGCGGAGATTAGGGATGCGGAGAGGTTCTGGGGGAAGGACACCCATGAGACTGAGGACTTGATTAAGGAGGATGTGGGGGAGGCGAGGGCGAGCGTTGCGGCCATAGGCCCCTTACGTAAGGAATGGTGATGGAGGTCTATCGACTTAGAAGGCTTGGACTCGACGAGGTCATAAAGGATATTTGGGGTTAAAGAGCTTAACGCATCCACTCTTCCCCTTTTTATCTCTTACAACGCTCATGCGGGAAAAAAGCGATATTCTATGGGCTTACAATTGCGGAATCCTTAAGTTCAACCTTGAAAGAATTTGCATCCTCTTAAATTCATTCCCTTGCCTTATCACTTAGCATAAAGTTTAAATTCTAAGTAATTTCCAGTTTTTCTTGGTAATGCCATGAGTTACTTGGCAACGGTTTCGAAGAAGGGGTTGATGACGATCCCGAGTGAGGTTAGGCGCAAGTATAGGATTAAGGACGGTGATAGGGTGCGCATCATAGATCAGGGAGGCGTATTGCTAATGGTTCCATTAACAGATATAAAGGCCCTCTACGGGCTCGGCGCCGACCATAGGGAGAGGCTTTTAGCGGCGGTAAGGGAGCTTGAAGAGGAGCACGATGAAGAGGCCAAGGCATGAGAGCCTATGTATTTGATGCCGGTGCCTTAGCGCTGATCCTGCTTGGCGATGAGCGCTTAAGCGGTTACGTCGATGAGATATCCCAAGGCGCGGCCAAAGCCTACATATCGGCAGTCAACTTGGCGGAGTTATATTATAAGACGATGGAAAAAATTGGCCGTGAAACAACCGAGACATGGTACCTCAGAATCTTGAACTCAAATGTAGCGGTTCTTCCAGCTGACGCTGCGTTGGCTAGAGAGGCGGGCGTTTATAAGAGTCGATATAGGCGCCTATTATCCTTAGCAGACTGCTTTGCAGCAGCCCTATCCGCGAGGGAGGGGGCGCTCCTACTAACAACAGACAGCGACTTAAAGGAAGTTAAAGAGATAGAGGTTAAGCACTTATCGATATAAACATCCTTTAGAATTAAGATCTTATGATCTATAATGACCTTCGCTTTTTCTCTACAATATTTGATCGATTAAATATTGTAGAAGAAGTCTTAATTAAATCACATAATTTATTCATTATCTAAAATAAAATCATCTTAGAACGAGAGTTCATATCACCAGCCCCCTACGAGTCTAACGATAGAATTTAAGCCGCCATTCTATATAGATTATCGGCTCTATGGACCTCTGGAGTAGCCCCCGAGGTCGATGTGGGGTCTGCGGAGAGGAGTCAACCCCAGTGGCGGGGGCCCTGAACCTATGCCTAAACTGCATCAGGAGCAGACCTGAAGAGGTTGAGAAGGCCATCGAGGTGAGGCATGGGGAGGCCAGGGCGAGGTATGGCCTTCCCTCCAAGCCTCCTAGAACCCATGGGGGCATCCCATGCACTCTCTGCTCCAACTCCTGCATCATGGGGGAGGGGGAGAGGGGCTACTGCGGCCTGAGGTGGAACGAGGAGGGGAGCTTGAGGTCCCTCTCCGACAGTCGGAGGGGCCTCCTATACGCATACTTGGACCCCCACATAACCAACTGCTGCGCCGCCTGGTTCTGCCCCGGTGGAACCGGAGCAGGCTATCCTAAGTACAGCTATAGGAACGGGCCTGAGTGGGGCTATAGCAACCTCGCCGTCTTCCTATATGGGTGCAACTTCGACTGCCTATTCTGCCAGAACCCCTCCCACAAGCTCGTGAGGGAGGGGGAGACCGTATCGGTTGAGGGGTTCGTAGGATGGGTGGGGAATAACCCGAGGATATCATGCATCTGCTTCTTCGGAGGCTCACCTGAGCCTCAGCTCCCCTTCGCCTTAAAGGCGGCGGAGGCGGCGGTTGAGGTGAGGGGCGATAAGCCCCTGAGGGTCTGCTTCGAGTGGAATGGGTGTGGTGACCCAAGGCTGGTGAAAAGGGCGGCTGAGCTCTCCCTATCGACGGGGGGGAATGTGAAGTTCGACCTTAAATGCTTCACCCCCGAGCTGAGCTTGGCCCTGAGCGGGGTCTCCAACGAGAGGGCCTACAGAAACTTCGAGATGGTCGCGAGGGAGATGCACCCGGAGAGGGGAGAGCCGCCCCTCCTCACAGCCACCACCCTGCTAGTCCCGGGATACGTTGACTCGAGGGAGGTGGAGGCCATCTCGAGGTTCATAGCAGAGCTCGACCCCAAGATACCCTACAGCCTTTTAATATTCCATCCCGCCCACCTCATGTCCGACCTACCCATCACCCCGCTGGGGCAGGTGATAGACTGCTATAGGGCGGCTAGAAGGCATCTGGAGAGGGTTCACATCGGAAATCTAGGCCTCCTAGGAATAAGGAATATGCACCAACTCTCCGCCATAGCCTCCTCCCAAACCTGAGAGGGGGATAGGGAGGGCTGGAGCCCCTAAACATAGGCTAAAATCGTTTGATGAAAGCCGCGGTTACAGGATACTAAAGCACAGATTAGATCATGATCAGCGTCTTTAACGGTTGTTTGATGATCACCGTAAAGTAGAGGTCTAGGATCAGCCAACAGTCCATCAAAGGGGCTCGACCTATCGGATATAATGGTTGAATCTTCGAGTCTGGAGCCTACCATCCCTGTCCCAGGGAGTTCAGGCCTCACTTCCAATCCTGTTTGGCCTCTTATCTCTTTCCTCCAATATACCCTTAACATGTGCCGCATATCCGTTCCACCCCTCAGGCTTTGAAGATAATTTTTTATCCTACAGGGTCTTTCAGTAGATCGGTGGCCCCTGGTGTCCGGTGATCCTAAAATCTAGATCTCCAGACGGTCCAGGGGAGACCTTCAAGGTTTCAAAAGCCTCTTGGGAGGGGCCTTAGGGTTGTTTGAGGTTTTTGAGGGAGAGCTGGAGCTACCCAAGCTAGAGCTTGAGGTCCTCAGGTTCTGGAGGGATATAAGGGCCTTCGAGAAGAGGAGGGAGAGGAACAGGGGTGGGCCGACCTGGAGCTTCATAGACGGCCCGATAACCGCGAACAACCCCATGGGGGTTCACCACGCCTGGGGTAGAACCTACAAGGACCTGTGGCAGCGGTACAAGGCGATGAGGGGCTTCAACCAGCGCTATCAGAACGGGTTCGACTGCCAGGGACTGTGGGTTGAGGTCGAGCTCGAGAGGGAGCTGGGCTTCAACTCGAAGCGGGATATAGAGGCCTACGGCATCGCGGAGTTCGTGAAGCGCTGCAAGCAGAGGGTTCTTAGGTATGCGGCCCTCCAGACTGAGCAGTCCATAAGGCTTGGGATGTGGATGGAGTGGGACGACCCGGATGAGCTCAGAAGGCTCGCGGAAGCCCTGGAGGAGCCTATGGCTGAGACCTCCTATCTCGGCCCCAGAGGCCTCTTCGTGGACGCCGCGGAGAGCCTGGTGGGGAGGCTCGGGTCCCATGAGATGGGTGGGAGCTACTTCACATTATCGGATGAGAACAACTACATGATCTGGGAGCTCCTGAAGAGGTGTCATGAGAGGGGGTGGATATACAGGGGGGAGGACTCGATGCACTGGTGCCCGAGGTGTGGGACGGGCCTAAGCCAGCACGAGATAGTGACGGAGGGTTACAGGGAGGTCACCCATAAGAGCCTCTATGTCAGGTTCCCCCTCAAGGATGGGGAGGGGAGCCTCCTCATCTGGACGACGACACCTTGGACCCTAACCTCAAACGTCGCGGTGGCTGTCCACCCAGTCCTCACATATGTGAAGGTGAGGCATGGGGGGGAGATCCTCTACCTCTCGAAGGGGGCGCTGGGGAAGGCCTTAGCCCATGGAGGCTTCGAGGTCCTCGAGGAGCTCAGGGGGGCGGATATGGAGGGGTGGAGGTATCATGGCCCCTACGACGAGCTTGAGACGCCTAGGAGGATGGGGGCGCCGGAGGCCCACAGGGTCATCCTCTGGGAGGACGTGAGCGAGGCCGAGGGCACTGGGATGGTCCACATCGCCCCAGGGGCGGGGAAGGAGGACCTGGAGCTTGGGAGGAGGTATGGCCTCCCGGCCATAGCCCCCCTAGACGAGGCCGGCGTCTTCCTAGAGGGCTACGGCTTCCTGACTGGAACCCACGTATACAGCTCCGCTGAGGCGATATCTAGAGACCTTAGGGAGAAGGGCCTCCTATATAGGGAGGAGCCCTACACCCACAGATACCCCGTCTGCTGGCGTTGCGGGAGCGAGCTCGTCTTCAGGCTCGTCGAGGAGTGGTTCATCTCCATGGGGGAGAGGCTTGGGAAGCCCCTCGAGGAGCTGACCGAGGAGGAGAAGGAGAGGAACCTGAGATACCAGATAATGGAGTCGGCGATGCAGGTTAGATGGATCCCCGAGTTCGGATTGAAGAGGGAGCTCGACTGGCTCCAGAACATGGAGGACTGGATGATATCGAAGAAGAGGTACTGGGGCCTGGCCCTCCCCATCTGGGCCTGCCAGGAGTGCGGATGGTTCGACGTCATCGGGGGCAAGGAGGAGCTGAGGATGAGGGCGGTGGAGGGTTGGGAGGTATTCGAGGGCCGCAGCCCCCACAGGCCCTACATAGACGCCGTCAAGATAAGGTGCGAGAGATGCGGCGCGAAGGCCTCAAGGATACCCGATGTGGGGAACCCCTGGCTCGACGCGGGGATAGTGGCCTTCTCAACCCTGAGGTACAGGGAGGATAGGGACTACTGGGAGAGGTGGTTCCCCGCAGACTTCATCACGGAGTCCTTCCCAGGCCAGTACAGGAACTGGTTCTACGCGATGCTCGCCATGAGCACCATCCTCGAGAGGAGGAGCCCCTTCAAGGTCTGCCTCGGCCATGGGCTCGTCCTGGCAGAGGATGGGAGGGAGATGCACAAGAGCTGGGGGAACGCCATATGGTTCGACGAGGCAGCCGAGAGGATGGGGGCAGACGTGATGCGCTGGATATACTGCACCACCAGGCCCGAGGGCGATGTCCTCTTCGGCTACAACAGGGCTGCGGAGGTGAAGAGGGGGTTCTTCATGCCCCTCATAAACCTCTACAACTTCTTCGCCATCTACGCGAGGCTCGACGGCTGGACCCCAAGCCAATCGGGTGGGGACCCCTCCACACTTGACCGGTGGATCCTCTCAAGGCTCAACTCCACGGTCGAGAGGGTGACGGAGGCCCTCGAGAACTATGACGCCTACACGGCCACCTCAGCCATCTGGAGCTTCGTGGAGGTCCTATCGAGGTGGTATGTGAGGAGGAGCCGGCGGAGGTTCTGGAAGAGCGAGGCTGACGAGGATAAGAGGGCCGGCTACTCAACCCTCTACACATGCCTCAAGACCCTCACCCTCCTCATGGCTCCCATCACGCCCTTCATCGCCGAGGCCATATACCAGAGGCTGGTGAGGGGGGCCGAGCCAGAGGCTCCTGAGAGCGTGCACCTCAACCCATGGCCCGAGGCCGATCCATCCCTCATAGATGAGGGGCTCATCTCCGATATGGAGATGGCCATGAGGGTGTGCAGCCTAGGGAGAGCTGCGAGGGGTAAGAGCGGCATAAAGCTAAGGCAGCCCCTCCAGGAGGCCGTGGTAGTCGTCGACCCCTCGGAGGTCGAGGGGGTTAGGAGGATGGCGGACCTGATAAGGGATGAGCTCAACGTGAAGGGCTTGAGGATATCCGAGGATAGGGAGCAGCTCATGGTGTACCGCGCTAGGCCCATCCCCCGCATCCTGGGGAGGAGGCACGGCAGCCTATACCCCAAGGTCTCTGAGGCGATAAGGCTCCTCGGGGGCGAGGAGGCGAAGAGGCTGGCGATGGGCGAGAAGGTGGAGGTCTACGTGGACGGAGACAGGTTGGAGGTCCATCCAGAGGAGGTGGAGGTGACGGTTGAGCCCCTCCCCGGATACTCCGTCGTGGAGGAGGAGGGGCTCCTCGTTGGGGTAAAGGTGGAGCTGAGCAGGGAGCTGGAGCATGAAGGGCTGGCCAGGGACATCGTGAGGAGGATACAGGCCTTGAGGAAGGAGGCGAACTTCAACATCGATGACCAGATAGAGGTATATTATACCGGAGACCCGGAGGTGGAGGAGGCCTTCGAGGTCGAAGGGGATTACATCGCCCAAGAGACCCTCTCCATCGCCCTTATCAGGGGACAGCCAAGGGAAGGGTGCTATGACAAGGAGTTCGAGATAGACGGATCGAAGATGAGAATAGGCATCAAAAGGATAATTCGTTAAAAAATTAAAAGGAGAGATTGTAGGCTGCAAATAAACTCTTTAAATTAAAGGATTCTATTTAATTAATGAAGCGTTAAAAGAGATTTAAATGTATTCATTTAATGTTTTAATTATTTTAACATCAATTAGTGATTTTATAATTGTAAATTTTATTGCTTTATATTGAGGATCTCAAACATAGAGCCTTCTGAAAACCCTTTTTAATGCCCTTTCGAGATCTATTTATCATTAGGAATTTTAGGCACCGCCCTCTACGGAGGGTGAGGAGGTCCCGGAGAGGATGGTGGCATCTTTGGAGAGGTGCAGTGAGCTTAGAACCCCTTCTCGGAGGAGGTACGGCGGCATGGGAGGTTTGAACTCGGTCCAAAGCCCATACCGCCTCGGACTTGCGGGCTTCTGGAGCTTATCGGTGCTCCCTTTAAGGCTTGAGGCTCATTCAACGAGGTTCACCAGCCCGGCCTCCTCGGCGATACCCCTTGCCTCAGCCATCTCGAGCTGGGTGAGCCTCCTCCTCAGCTCTTTCCTCTCATGGGCCCTGTACTCAGGTCGGTATTGGAACATCAGGTTAACCCTGGTTGTGGGGCCTAGGCTCTTCGAGATCCAGTTCAGGATGGGCCTTGTGCAGCACCCATTATGGCCTGGGAGGACCAGAACCCGTATGATGAGCTCCCCATGCCTCTTGGCTGTGAGGTGGTTTCGGGTGGCCGCCTCCCAGTATCCAGGCGCATCGGAGATGGCCTCCGCGCAGGCATCGTTCCCGTACTTGAAGTCTAGCAGGTATACGTCTATAAGGCCTGAGAGGAGGCTCGCCGTCTCCTCGCTGTAGTAGCTGTTGCTATTCCAAACGGTGGCTATGTTCCCCTTTATCTCCTTCAGGGTTCTCAGCCAGAGCCAGGTGTTGGGTGTGGGCTCCCCCCCAACCATGTTGAGGTTTCTGCATCCCTGCCTCCTCAAGCCCTCCACAGCCCTCGCCATCTTCACCGGGTCGTAGGGCTCTCCCCCCTCAGCCCATTGGCTTATCTCCCAGTTCTGGCAGTGGAGGCATCTGATGGTGCACCCGCAGGTGAAGACGGTTCCAGATGGTACAAGCTCAGGCTCCTCCCCCATGTGGGGGAAGCATGTTGAGAGCCTGAACTCAGCGCCGCATCTGCAGTATCCTCTGGCCCCCATGAGGCGGTTGACGCCGCACCTCCTGACGCAGAAGTGGCATCTCTCCATGATCCTCCTGGCGATCTCTATCTTGAGGTCCAGGAATGAGGGGGCGCCATCCAGGCCCTCGATGGCCTCTCCATCATCCACCCTCCTCTCGATGTTAAGTTGCTCCTGCAACCCCCTCTCATGCGCCTTCCAGAGCTCCTCGGTTGAGGCCTCTGGGTCGAACTCGACGGGGATGGACCTGGCTATGAGGAACTTGGCCAGCCTCCTACCCTCCACTATCCCCACATACCTCGGCAGGCTCCCCTTAACCCCCGGCTCCTCTAGGGCGAAGGCGGCGTCTGGTCGGATGAGCCTCCACATCCCCATCAATAGTGGAAATGGTGAAATAGAAGCTTTACTTAGAGACGGTTTATAGGTCTGCTCCTCCCACTTTAGAGGGATGGGCGGAAGATCGGAGAGGGAGTCGAGGTATTCGAAGCCTTTAGCGAACGGCGTTGTCCGATGTATCATATGCCCGAGGATGTGCGTCATAAAGCCTGGAGGGAGGGGCTTCTGCAACACCAAGGAGAATCGGGAAGGCCGCCTCATCACCCTGACCTACGGCCTCCTATCCGCCATCGCCGTGGACCCCATCGAGAAGAAGCCCCTAGCCCACTTCTACCCCGGCAGCCTCGCCTACTCCATCAGCAGCGTTGGATGCAGCTTCACATGTGGATGGTGCCAGAACTGGCACATCTCACAGGCGAGGCCTGGGGAGGTTCCCATGAGGTACCTCCCTCCGGAGGATGTGGTCAGGGAGGCGAAGGGGCAGGAGTGCACCAGCATAGCCTACACCTATAATGAGCCCCTGATAAACCTGGACTACGTTGAGGATGTGGCGAGGCTAGCCAGGAGGGAGGGGGTGAAGAACGTCCTCGTCACCAACGGATACGTCTCAGAGGAGGCCCTAGAAAGGGTTGTGGACGTGATAGACGCCGCAAACGTCGACTGGAAGTCCTTCAGCGAGCCGTTCTACAGGAAGTACTGCAGCGCCGATCTGAAGAGCGTGCTGGACGCGACGGTGAAGATGAAGAGGAGGGGCGTCCACGTTGAGGTCACATTTCTGATAATCCCCGAGCTTCACGACTGGAGATATGAGGCTAGGGAGATGGCCAGGTACCTCGTCGACAACCTGGGCCCTGAGACACCCCTCCACCTCAGCAGGTTCTTCCCCCACTACAGGTTCAGCCACCTCCCACCCACCCCTGTTGAGCACCTCATCAAGGCCCGTGAGATAGCCCTCAATGAGGGGGTGAGATACGTATATGTCGGCAACGTCCCATACATGGAGTATGAGAACACCTACTGCCCAAGCTGTGGAAGGGCCGTCATAGAGCGGGAGGGCTACGAGGTCATCGGCTGGAATCTGACCGAGGAGAAGAGGTGTAAGTACTGCGGAGGGGCTATCCCAATCGTAGGGAGGCGGGAGATCCACAGGCGTCCATTCCTCTTCTAAACTGTTGAGGCCTCTCGGGCTGGAGGTCTTTAGGAGAGGAGTGGGTAAAGGCTCATATATGGGTCTTTTATCATGGGCCGTGGACAGGATGGGTGGCTTATGGTTCGATGTGAAAGGTGCGGGAAGGATTCATACCTGCCCTTCAGGTGCAGCTATTGTGGTGGATACTTCTGCGATGAGCATAGGCTGCCGGAGGCCCACGAATGTACGGGTATCATCTCCAAGAGGACGGGGGATAATAGAAGCTGGAAGGGTCTCATCCCCCCCGACGCCCCGTATCCGTTCAAGTATGCCCTCCCCCGAAGGAGGTTGGCCTTCACCCATAGGGAGCTGAGAGACCTCGCCGTCAGCGTCATCATAGTATCTGCCATCCCCCTAACCTGGCTTGGAGGCCTCGGCTTGAGGATGCCCCTACTGGCCGCAGCGGCCGTGGGCATCTTCACCTCGGCCTTCCTCCTCCATGAGCTCGCCCATAAGCTCTCAGCCCAGAGTCTGGGATACTGGGCGGAGTTCAGGATAAACATTATGGGGCTGCTTTTAACCCTCCTCTCCTTCCTCTCCCCCCTTAAGGTCGTCGCTCCCGGAGCCGTCGTGGTGGCTGTTCCACCCCATAGCGGCAACCTAGGGTGGATAGCCCTAGCAGGCCCCTTGACGAACATAGTCCAAGGCTTAACCTTCCTCATCTTGAGGGCAGTGTCGACCCACCAACTGGTCAGGCTGCTTGCTGAGGCAGGCGTCTCGATAAACGCGGTGCTTGCCCTCTTCAACCTGATCCCCGCAGGATCCCTAGATGGGAAGAAGATCCTGATATGGAGCCCGAAGGCCTGGATAGTCTCCGCCTCGGCGGCTGGGCTTCTCCTAGCATCCACCCTCATCTAGGCTCCCATAGGGGCTGCAGAAGGCCTTTCTCCCTTCCATGCTGGAACTGCAACGGCTCAACGAACCCCAATGAAAGCGAGCGCCTCTCCTCTCAACACCGTTGGGGATCCGGCTCTCGCCCTCTCCTTGATCGGGATCCCTGATGGTCTCATGAGCTCGCCGGGATCTTAGCCCCTGCTCGGAGCTCTGAGCCAAATCCGGGTTGAGCGCCTTCAAGGGAGCTGGAAGATTTTACATCAATAGTAGAAGGGCCTGGGTTGATGAAGGTGATAGGAGGCCTTTCATCCAGCACCTTGGTGAAGGTAGCTCTCGAGGCCTCCATTTAACATGGCTTTTGGTTATCCTAATGGTCCATGGAGATGTGAAAGGAGTATATTCTATCGAAATTTTTAATATTTTTATATCTCATCAAAGCATCTACCACTCACCGACACGCATATATAACACTTCTCTTTATGGCATTTTTCTATAAAGTAAAAACCTTAAAAGATCTTGAGGTTTTATGCCTATGATCCACCTTCATCAACTCTAGAGACCTTTTTAATAGACTCTTCCTATCAGGGATAAGTATGTATAGAGATTGCAGCGTGAGGGCATTAAACATCGCCATGTATGTGCAGTGGTTGGCTGGGTGATAATGCCTTTATTTTAGGGTATCTCTTCGGGTCTCAATGTCCACAGCAGGCTCCATTTACCCCTCTCATCCCTCTCAAGGCATACTATCCCGGAGGTTCTGAACTTCACAGGCTCTATCTCCTCATCACCCGTGAGCAGAAGGCTTGCCAATCTGCTTAGGTGGGGTAGATGCCCCACCAGCATCAGATCTTCAGCGTTGGTTCTCACCCTTTCAGACCATGCCTTAGGGTCTGCGGGTGGATCGAGGCCCTCGGCTTGCTCGATCCCCCAAGCTGGCTTTAAGTGCTCAGCCATGATCTGGACCGTTTGCAGCGCTCTAAGCCTTCCACTGTGAAATATCCTCTTGATTTGGACACCTATCTTAGCGGCATGGCGAGCCACCTTAACGGCCTCCTCGCAGCCCCTCTCGGTCAGTGGCCTCGCCAGGTCCTCCTCTTCCCTCTTGGCCTCGCCATGCTGAACCAGATAAAGCCTCAACTTCTTCACCCCCACACCAGCTAAAAGGTAAGGGGGGCACTCCAAAGTATAAAATCTCCCCAGCAGATCCTCGGCTGGGGCGCCTCTTCGAGGCCAGCATTCTTCAGCCGTATATAGCTCGCAATCCTTAATGCTCAAACAATATAATATCTATGACCCGCTTTTGATAGGGGTGGTGCTGTATGATCCTCTTATCTGGGCCTGCATCGGTTGAGCTCGGGCGAAGGATGGGGCTTGAGCTCGGAATCCCAGATGAACCCGTGGAGCATAGGCTCTTCCCGGACGGTGAGAGCTATATAAGGTTGGCCGTCGATGTCGGAGGGGAGACCGTTATCATCGTCCAATCGACTCCGCCTCCCCAGGATAGGCACCTGATCCAGCTCTTCCTGATGGCTAGGACCGCGAGGGATCTTGGAGCCGAGAGGGTTATATGCGTCATACCGTACCTAGCCTACGCCCGCCAGGATAGACGCTTCATGGGTGGGGAGGCCCTCAGCCTCGAGGTCATCCTGCGCCTTTTACGGGATTCGGGCGTCGACGGGCTCATAGTGGTGGATGTCCACAATGAGGCCTCCCTTAAGAGGCTCGGCGGGGGCATCGAGGTCTGGAACCTATCCGCGATGCCTCTCCTCGCAAGGTATCTTAGGGGGCTGGGCTATGAGGGGGCTGTAAGCCTGGCCCCAGACGCTGGAGCCCTGAAGCTGGCCGTGATGGCCGACGGGGAGCTCGGGGGAGGCTTCGGGGCCTTCGAGAAGAGGAGGGATAGGAGGACAGGGGATATAGAGATGTGGTTCGGAGGCTTGGAGGTCTCGGGAAGGGATGCAGCCGTATTCGACGATATGGTGAGCACAGGGGGGACCATGGCCAGGGCTGTATCCATCCTGAAGGGGCTTGGGGCTGAGAGGGTGGCGGCGGCCTGTACCCACGCCCTATTCATCGGGGAGGCTGAGAGGCGGATAAGAGAAGCAGGGGCCGACCACATCCTAGCAACGGACACGGTTCCCACCCATCTGAGCACGGTCTCGGTGGCGAAGCTGGTAGCAGACCACATAAAGGCCCTAAACCTGTAGAACAAGGAGATCGAATGCCCCAACGGATTCTGGTTCATGAACCATAAGCGGCCCTTCCTAAAGAGGAGCCTTTAGGCCTTAACTATGGGCGGGGAATAGCTAGAAAGGTGGGTGCCTAAGGGTAACATATTTCAAGATGCGCCTCTGATCAATGTTCACATGATCTGCTCGAGGATAAGGTTGAAGGTCCACTCAATAACAGCCGTCAGGGATCTGGAGAACAGGGAGGGGTATCAGATAGAGTTTGTTGAGGTCAGGCCTCGCCCGCCCATGGTGATGGTGGCTCCTCCCGAGCTTCCCGACGATATTGGTAAGATGGTCATCCAGATAAGCAAGACGGTTCAGCAGGCCCTCCCCGGAGGGGAGGTGAGGGAGATCGAGATGAGGAAGATGACCCTAATCCTCACGGCGGAGGAGATGGAGGCCTTCAAGCTGAGGCCCTATCCAAACCAACTGTACGAGCTGACCATAACGGATGGCGCCCTGATCTTCAAGGAGATAGGATGAGAGCGCAACGATTATTAGCTTCCCATCCCATCATAGCGAATATGGGTTCTAAGGTTCTTGAGATCCAAGCTGGTGATTGGGAGAGGGAGGTGCTGAGATCTGAGAGGCCGGTGGTCGTGGACTTCTGGCACCCCATGTGTGGGTGGTGCCTCAGGCTCAACCCCATCTACGAGCAGCTCCCAGAGAGGTTCGGGGATAGGGTCAAGTTCGTCAAGGTCAACATCCTTCAAAGCCCGGAGAACCAGAGGCTGGCCCTGAGCCTCGGCATCCTGGGGACTCCAACCCTAAAACTTCTATGTAACGGTAGAGTGGTGGGGGAGATAGTAGGGTACAGACCACTGGAGAGGCTCACAGAAGAGGTAGAGAGGCTGTTAGAGGGAAGGGATGAGTGCCTAACCCAGAGCACGCCGCTTAGATTATAGAGGGATATTGAGGCGTTGGAGCCCTCCCCGAATCGGCGCCAGTGACGGCTGGATGTTATGCTCCCCCTCGGAGGCAGGGTCGAGGCGTGAACCCTAAGGCTTATTTTTAAAGAGGCCCAGAGGGATACGACGAGCTAGGGGGTTCAATGGCAGCCAACCCAGGCCGGAGAGGAGATGAAGATAATATTTCTAGGGACGGGGGGGAGCACGCCCACGGGGGAGAGGGGGTCTCCAGCCGTGGCGATATTGAGGAAGAGGGAGGTCCTCCTATTCGACTGCGGGGAGGGGACTCAGCACAGGATGGCTTCGGCTCACATCAGCTTCAACCGCCCCATGAGGGTATTCATCACCCACCTTCACGGAGACCACGTCCTAGGCCTGCCGGGGCTTCTCCAGACCATGAGCCTCCTCGACAGGGAGATACCCCTCCGGGTGATTGGGCCTAGAGGCCTAGCCTCCTTCATAGAGGCCTTCGCCTCCATCCTTGGGGCTCCAGGCTTCCCTCTCGAGATAGTCGAGCTGATAGGAGAGGGGACAGCCTACTCGGGATCCGAATATAGGGTTGAGGCGGTGAGGGCAGACCACGATGGCGAGTGCTGGTCCTACGGCCTGATAGAGAACCCCAGGCCGGGGAGGTTCCACCCAGAGAGGGCTAGGATGCTCGGGATACCTATGGGGCCCCTTTGGAGGAGGCTCCAGTACGGTGAGGAGGTCCTCCTAGATGATGGTAGGGTCATCAAGCCCGATGAGGTGGTGGATCCGCCGAGGGGTGGAAGGAAGATCGTTTATAGTGGGGATACAAGGCCCTCGAGGGGCCTCGTGGAGTTGGCGGAGGGGGCGGATATCCTCATCCACGAGGCCACATTCGACGATGAGCTGGCTGAGAGGGCTGACAGGGATGGCCACTCAACGGCTAGACAGGCTGCCGAGGTGGCCTCATGCGCCGGGGTCAGGTCCCTCTTCCTGGTACATATAAGCTCCCGCTACCCCGATGCCTCTCTGCTGCTCGAGCAGGCTAGGGCGGTCTTTCCGGGCGCGGCGATAGCCGCGGACATGATGGAGGTCGAGCTGCCACCCTAGCCCCTACCTATAAGCCCCTCAAGCCTCTTCATGCTCTCTCGGATCCCCTTGAAGGACTCTATGACGATCCAGCCATCGAAGTCGGCTCCCCTAATCATCTGGATGATCCTCCCCCAGTCTATGGAGCCCCTCCCTATCTCTAGGTGCTCATCCATCTGCCCGTTGTTGTCGCTCACGTGGACGTGGCCGATCCTCCCTCCAAGGAGGTTCATGAAGCCCTCGACCTCCCCCCTCAGGTGGGCGTGGGCTATATCCAATACCATCCTCAGGTCCAGCCCCGACTCCTCATAGAAGCGGTTGAAGCTCTCTATGGACTTCATCAGGAAGGGGTATGGCTCAGGGCAGTTCTCAATCATCACCTCAACCCCATACTCCCCGGCGAATTTGACGATCCTCCCAACCGACCTGATGTTCAGGCTCCAGCCCACCCCCGGGGTGAAGTACTCTATGGCGGTGGCCGCCCCGGGATGGAAGACGAGGGCCTCCGCCTCCAAGGCCGAGGCCCACTTGATGGAGGCCTCCAGCCTTCTCAGCATGGCCTCCCTCAGGTACTCGTCCGGCGCGGCTATGTTCATGGTGGAGAAAGGGGCGTGGAGGGAGTACCTCAGGTCGTAAGAGCTCCTCAGCTCTAGAAGCCTCTCAACCCTCGGCCTATCCAGCGTGTGGAGTCCGTCATCTGTCAGCTCAACCAGCTTGGATCCGGAGAGGAGGATATCTGTTAAGGCCTCTTCAAGGGGCTTTTGGAGGCAGAAGAGGGTTGAAACGGCCAGCCTCATATCAGGTAAACATCCCCTATGGTGTTGATCGCCGAGCACCCTCATAAAGGTGTGAGCTCAACGATGGGTGATGTGGAAGGGTTCACCCTTTCATGGGGCTTCTCCATGGGCTCTATCTCCTCCCAATAAGGATTCTAACCCTCCCCTCCCTCGACTCTAGGGAGATGATCTCGTGGCCTAGGCGGGCTGCGAGGCGCTTTATATCCTCCTCAGCCTCCGGGTCGTCGGCGATGACCTCAAGGACCTCCCCTGAGGCCATCCTATCCAGTTCGATCCTGGTCCTGAGGAGCGGCTCGGGGCACCGCATCCCTATACAGTTGAGGGTTCTATCAGGCCTCCTTCCGTCTGGGCTCATCCTAGAGAGGCCTCCTCCCTTTACACCTTTATCCCATGCTGGGGGCTCTATTCCCCCTGTTTGGATGGTCATATGGTGACCTCGGGGGACTTTTTGCCCGTCATCTCCTCGATCTCTATCTGCCCAACCAGGGCTCTGCCAAGGGTTCCATTCCTCTCCCACTCCTCGAGCCTCTTGAAGAGCCTCTCGGGGTTCCTGTCCTGGTGCCTTATCATCGCTTTGAGGGCGTTGAGCCTCCCCTCCCTCTCCGAGATGAAGCTGACCCTGCCCTTGAACATGGCTGAGGCGTATAGGTGGTTGCACTCCCCCTCCTGATATCCGAAGTCTATTATGGCCTGTCCCCAGACCGTTGGGTTCTCCCTGAGGAACTCCAGCTTCTTCCCCTCCTTGGCGCAGTGGAAGTAGATCAGGTTCCTCTCCTCATCGTAGCCGTGGTTCAGGGTCACGAGGTAGGGCTCACCTGCTCTGCACATGGCTATGGTGATGTATCGAGCCCGCTTCAGTATCTCCTTTAGAACCCTCTCCTCCACTATCTCCTTATCTCTTCTCCTAACGTGATATGCCATGGTGCTCTTATATCAGCAAGTCAACCATGGAAAAAGATTTTCTCCTTTATCAGGTTTCCCCTCTCATAACTCACGTTAATGGAAAAAGGGGTTGGGGTGCGTTGTGAGACCTGTGAAATCCTTTGGGGAGATACCATAGCTGGGTTCGGGGGGTCCATGGGAATATGGGGAAATCCGCTATTTCAGCCTCACGTATCTCTCAAGCTCTCTTGCCTCTTCCCCTAGCCTCAGCCTCTCGAGGGTGGCCTTTCTGGGTATGCCCCTCTTGTCCCATCCCCTCTTGTCGTAGTATATCTGGAGGAGGGTGTCATAATTCTCCCTTTCAAGGTTTGAGCCCTTTATGGGCCCCTCCCTCAGCGGCTCGTCGAACCATCGGGGTGGTGGGTAGTCCTGGCTCCTATCCCACTCCCCCCCGAACTCTCTGACCCAGAAGGCCCTGATGAGGGCGTAGACCCTGTCGCCTAGGGTGAACATCTCCTCGAGGCTCGTCTTCACCCCGGTGGCCGCCTCGAAGAACCTGATGTACCAGTCCAGCTCGAAGCCCAGCTCTATCCATGGGAACCTGCATGTGACGAGCTCCTCGAAGATCCCTCCCCTTATCCTCTGGAACTCTATCACCTTATCCGCCTTCTCCGGGTTGTACTCGGCCCTCCTCCCGGTCGAGATCTCCCATGAGATGACCCATGCATCCTTGTGGTGGGCTCCTATGGGGGAGGTGGCGAAGCTGAGGGCCATCCCGGGGACGAGGTGGCAGTCGTAGGCGCTGCACTCGAGCCCCTTGACGTGGATCGCCCATCTTGAGGCCTCCCCACCCAGCCTCTCGGAGGCCCTCTTCACCCCTAGGGATAGGAGGTCGCCGACGCCCCTTCTGTAGGCCATCTCCTCTATCAGGGTCTTCGCCCCCTCGAAGTCTCCCCAGGTTATATCCAGGTCTAGGATTCCCCTCTCCGCCGACTCCATGGCGAATCCTATGACGTTTCCTGCGCCTATCGTGTCCAGGCCGAGCTCGTCGCACATCCTGTTCAGGGTTGCCACCTTCCTCAGGTCTCCAAGCCCTATGTTGGAGCCGAGCATGGCGACGTTCTCGTAGTCGAGCTCGCTCTCCCTCCCCTCCGAGTCCTCCACCACATTTCCGCATATCATGTTGCAGTTGGGGCAGCCCCTCTGCTTTATCACCATCCCCTCCATGGTCGTCCCGCTTATGGCCTCAGCCTCCTCGAAGACCCCCTCCCTGAAGTTGTAGGTTGGGAGGGTGCTGTGCTCCTGGCACCACTCGACGGTGGCCATCGTCCCCTGCCTCCTCCAGAAGGCGTAGTTCTCCCTCTTCAGGATCGACTGGTAGCCCTCCTGGCCCAGCTCCCTCAGCCCCTTCGGGTCATGGGGCTGGGGCTCCCCTGAGCCGTTTATCACGACCGCCTTCAGTTTCTTTGAGCCCATCACGGCCCCCATCCCTGGCCTTCCCCCCGCCCTACCCTCCTGGGAGACGACGGTGGCGAGGCCCACTAGGTTCTCTCCAGCGGGGCCGATGAGCAGGATCCCCGAGCCCCTCCCATGCTCCTCCCTCAGCCTCGCCTCGGCCTTGAAGGAGTCCAGCCCCCATAGGTGCTCGGCGTCCCTAAGCTCGACCCTATCATCCTCTATTATGAGGTAGCTCGGCCTCTCCGCCCTCCCCTTGAGGATTATCGCATCGTATCCAGCCCTCCTCAGGTTGACAGCCGCGACGGAGCCTAGGTTCCCGTCACCATAGCCTCCTGTGAGGGGGCTCTTCGAGGCCACTAATAGCTTGCCGCTGCTAGGTAGCGCGAAGCCGGTTAGGGGACCTGCCGCGAAGATGAGGATATTCTCAGGGCTCAGGGGATCGGTTCCCGGCCTCAGCTCCTCCCATAGCAGCTTCACGGCGAAGCCCCTTCCGCCGAGGAACCTCTCAGCCAGATCCCACGGGTACTCCTCAGCCATCCCCCTTCCTTTCGTCAGGTCGAACCTTAATAGGCGTCCATTCCACCCTTTCAAGGGTTCCACCGATCAGTGATCGCTTTACGGCAATAAGCCTTTTACCCTCCCGGTTGACTTCGGGGCTTCATCCTCCGGCGAAGGGTGGGATGAGGTACACCACATCCCCGTCCCTGAGCTCCGTCTCATTCCCCTCCAGGGTCTCCACGTTCCTCCCATTCAGCAGGACCACGAGGGGGCCGCCCTCCCCAAGCTCCTCCCCCCATTTTAGGAGGTTCCTCTCCACCCTCCCAAGCAGAATCCCCCTCAATGCCCCTATTTTGGCCCCCTCTTCGAGCTCGAGGGTGAGCACATCTCCTAGGCGGGGGATCAGGCCTCCGAAGACCCTCACCGTGACCCTCATCTCGAGGTGATAAGTGGAAAAGATAAATATAATGCTGTTGATTCTCGGTGGATCATCCTATCTTAAAGATAAAGCAATTTGAAAATGATTATGTCCAAAGTTTTGTGGATCTCGAGGGCCTCCATGTTTTATGGAGGCAGGATCGTAAGGGTGAATGTTATATAGAGATTCGGCCACCCTCTTCATCGACCAGATTGGAAAGGTTTGAGCCGCCGTCGGAGATGGCCGCCGACCTGGCTATCCTCGGCGGGAAGGTGCTGACCCTCGACCCGGAGAACCGGGTGGTGGAGGCCGTGGCCGTCAGGGATGGGCGGGTCATAAAGGTGGGCAGCAACGAGGATGTGAGGAGGCTCGTGGGGCCGGCCACCAGGGTGGTGGATGTGGGGGGTAGGCTCGTCCTGCCCGGATTCATAGACAGCCATGAGCACTGCATAGCCCAAGGCCTGAGGGCGGACTGGGTTAACTGCTCATCTCCACCCATGGGGAGCATAGAGGATATCGTGAGGGCCCTCTCGGAGAGGGCCTCGGAGAGGCCTGAGGGGGAGTGGATCAAGGGATATGGATTCGACGAGTCCAAGCTCTTGGAGAGGAGGTTCCCCACCAGGCACGATTTGGATAGGGCCTCCACCAGGCACCCGATATACCTGGCGAGGGCGGGGGGCCACAACGCGGTCGCAAACAGCCTCGCCCTCAGACTGGCGGGGATCGGGAGGGAGACCCCGCAACCCAGGGGAGGAAATATAGAGAGGGATCCCTCGGGGGAGCCCACGGGCAGGCTAGACGAGATCGCGGCGATGGAGCTGGTGAGGGGGAGGATCCCAGAGCCTTCTGAGGAGGAGGCGGTCGTGATGATGGTGAGGAGCTGGCCTGAGGTGGAGGAGAGGCTCCTCAGCTGGGGGCTGACAACGATCCATGAGGCCCACGTGAAGGCCAGGGAGGCCAAGGCATACCAGGAGCTGCTGAGGAGGGGGATGCTGAGGTTGAGGGTGGGCCTCATGCTTGACGGCATGGCCCCATATCGGGGAACCGCGTCGAGCGACCTCTCCAGGCTGGGGCTGCGGACGGGCTTCGGATGGGGTGACAGGCTGAGGGTTATAGGGGTGAAGCTGGGAGTCGACGGGGCCATGGGGCCGAGGACTGCAGCCCTGAACAGGCCCTACGAGGATGAGCCCGAGAACATGGGCATCGTAAGGGTCTCGAGGGAGGCCCTCACGGAGGAGGTGGTGAGGTGCCACGAGGCTGGGATCAGGGTCTGCATCCACGCCATCGGCGACAGGGCGATAGACCTGGCCCTAGACGCGATAGAGGAGGCCCTGCGGAGGAGGGGGTGGGAGGACCACCGCCATAGGATTGAGCACGCCGGGTATGTGGAGGAGCCCCAGCTGAGGAGGATGAGGAGGCTCGGAGTGGCGGTCTCGGCCTCGATAGGCTTCTGCCACCCCATAGGCGACAGCCACCTGGAGGCCCTTGGAAGGTGGAGGATGAGGGGCTACTATCCGATGAGGAGCTTCAGGGACCACGGGATAGTGGCCGGGGGGAACAGCGACGGCTTCGGGGAGAACTGGGCCTTAACCGGGATATACGGCTGCGTGACGAGGAGGACCATGAGGGGGGAGGTCCTATGCGAGGAGGAGGCCATCCCCATCATCGACGCCATAAGGGCCTACACCATAAACGGAGCCTACCTCGAGGGGGCTGAGGGGGAGAAGGGCTCCATAGAGCCTGGGAAGCTGGCCGACATGATCGTCCTAGACAGGGATATAACCTCCACCAGGCCGGAGGAGATCCTCAGGGCAAGGGTTCTCATCACCATAGTGGGCGGGGAGATAGTATACAACAGGATGGGAGAGGCTGAGAGAGGGGAGATAAAACCTGAAACAGGTCAGGATGCCGTTTAGACCTCTAGGGGCTTCCCGTACTCCTCTCCGAAGAATACCTCCTCGAGGCCCTTCCTCGGCCTCTGGGGTGGGGCCTCATCTGGAACCCCTATGGGGAGGAGGACCACCACCCTCAGGCCATCCGGCACCTTCAGCAGGGCCTTCACCTTCTCCTCCTCGAAGGCGCCTATAAAGCAGCTTCCATAGCCTAGCCCCTCCGCGGCTAGGACCATGTTCTCGACGGCTATCATGACATCCTTGTCGCACCACCTTGGGGAGGCCTCTGGGTCTGCGAGGGCCACGACCACCGCCCCGGCGTCGGCTATGAACATCTGGCCCCTAGCCGCCTCTGCGAGCCTCCTCCTCTGCTCAGGGCTCCTCACGATTATGAACCTCCAGGGCTGCCTGTTCCCGGCGGATGGAGCTAGGCGCCCGGCCTCTAGGATCTCCAGGAGGTGCTCCTTAGGTATCTCTGATGGCCTATATCTCCTGATGCTCCTCCTCTTCCTGATAACCTCTATAACGGCCAATCCCTTCCACCCTACCCTTTGATGGCCCTTCCCCCGGTTCCCTATTTATGCCTTTCTAAGCCTTGAGATGTGGGGTTCGAGCTCCTCTAGGCCAAGCCTCTCGAGGGCCTCCCTCCTCGGGATCCCCCTCTCGTCCCAGCCGAGCACCCTGTAATAGTTGCTCTTCATCATCTCCACCGCGGCCCTGTCCGTCGATTTTCCCCTGTATGGCCCCTCCGGGAGGGGCTCATAGAACCTAGGCGGGTTGTCGAAGTCCCTCTCCGGCCTCCAGTATATGTCCGGCCCTCCGAGGAGGAGGAGAACCTGCTGGAGGGTCACTATCCTTGGGCCGTGCTCTGTGCACCACCTGTGGCGGGTTATCTCCCAGCCTGTCACGGCCCTCGCGAAGTCCCATATGAGCCTATCATATGAGCAGAACCCGCAGACCACTGCGGAGTCGTTGAAGACGGACCACCTCATATCATCATAACCGTCCCTCGTGCTTGAGGTGTGGTCTCCCCCCTGGACTGAGGCGGCGTATCCTATCGGGTTCATGTCCCTTCCGCTCCTGGTCCCGTGGGCTCCCACCTCGACGCCCTTCACGTGGACGGCGTAGGGGGTGACGTCAACCCCCTTCAGCTCTGAGATCCTCAAGGCCGCCCTGTAGGTGCCCTCGGCCAGGATGTCGCCCATCCCCTCCCTCCTGGCGATCATCCATGCAAGCTTGGTGAAGGCCTCCGCGTCGCCCCACTCCAGCCTTAGGCCCAGGTCATCCTCCCTGAGGATCCCCCTCTGGTAGAGCTCTGCGGCGAAGGCCATGGTGTTCCCCGCGTTTATCCCTGAGAGGCCTAGGTTGTCGAGGAGGGCGCTGAGGTGGGTGGCATCCTCGGCGTTGAAGATCCCAAGGTTTGGGCCCAGGTAGGCCTGCATCTCGTAGTCTGGAGCGTCGGTTATGTCCCCCTTCCACCTCCCAGCCTTTATGCAGCTCAGCTTCATGCAGTTGAGGGTGCAGTTGAAGTCTGACCAGCGCCCCTTGACCCAGTAAGCCGCCTCGAACCTCGGCCCGCCTATACCCCTCTCATCGTGCCACTCATCCTGCCAGTTTCGGACGGGCTCCGAGCTCATCTCGGCCCCGACGGAGTACCCCCCATACCCCGTCCCCCAGCGCCTGAACCTCTCCCTGGATATGAGGTTGCTGTGGACCTCCCTCCAGAGGAGCTTGACGGTCTCGGGGGCTGCCACCTCGGGCAGGGGGCCTCGGCCCTTCGCCGCTATCGCCTTAAGGTTCTTCGACCCCATCACCGCTCCGTAGCCTCCATAGCCGGCGGCGTGGCTGAGCTTCGTCGTCACGGCCGCGGTCCTCACCATCCTCTCGCCCGCTGGGCCTATGTATATGCTGCCGGGCTCCCTGTGGAGGCCGGCGTTGGGCCTCCTCCTCCCCAGCTCCTCCGAGGCCTCCCTGTTCAGCATCCTTATCGTCTCCTCGCCCGTCTTTCCCCAGAGGTGCTCCGCGTCCCTGATCTCCCCCCCATCCTCGGTGACGAGGATGTAGACTGGGCTGCTCGCCCTTCCGGTCACGATCACCCCATCATAGCCCGCCATCTTCAGCTCGGATGCGAACTCCGAGCTCGCCGTCGCCCCTATCACCCCGTTGCTCAGGGGGGACTTCCCAGAGCAGCATATCCTCGACCCCGGATATATCCCGGTCAACGGGCCTGTCAGGGCCAGGAATATGTTCTCCGGGCCTAGGGGGTCGACCTGGGGCCATCTATCCCCAAGCCTATCCCAGAGGATCTTGGCTGCGAGGCCCCTCCCCCCCAAATAGGCCTCCAGAACCCCCTCCTCGATGGTGGTCTCCGCCACCCTCTCCCTCGAGAGGTCCACCTCCAGGATCTTCCCGGCATATCCCCTGGGCAACTATATCACCTCTAGGCCCTTCTCGGCGAAGAGGTTCACCGCGAGCTCCCTCGCGACCTCGAGGGGCCTCCTCGAGAAGAGCTTCCTGTTCACGTTCTGCCCCTCCCTCACCAGCTGGAGGGCCCCATAGCCGGCCTCCCCGCAGACCCTCACGCACTGGGGGTCTCCACCGCAGAGGTCGCATATGGTGGCCTTCCCATCCCTAGGGTGGAGGAAGGGGACCTTGCCCGGGCAGGCCTCTATGCACCTCCCACAGCCTGTACATCTCTCCCTGTCCACCAGCACGGCCGTCGTCTCATCCACCTTGAGGGCCTCCACCGGGCAGGCCCTCACGCAGGGATAATCATCGCACTGGGCGCAGAGGTGGGGAACCTCCAGCCCCGGGAATGGCATGAAGACCCTAACCCTTGAGGCCTCAGGCCAGAACCAGCCCTCGTGGGCGAGGCTGCAGGCAAGCTCACACCGCCTACAGCCCGAGCACCTAGAGTAATCTCTGACTATCCATATAGGCTCTTTCATTAATCTCATCAGGATCCAGAATCCGAATTAAATTTTTCCATCCCATCATGGGTTTGAAGCCTACGTCGTCTTTCTCATCTCATCCCATCTGTTAAGTATCATCCCGGCGAGTTCGGGCTGGAGGCCGAAGAGGGCTCTGGCCTCCCCCTTAGGTACGAAGATCCTGATCCTGAAGGACTTCCCGAAGCTCCCCACCTCTTGGAAGTAGTACTCAGGCCTTCTCATCACAACCCCCTCATATCTCATGTAGAACTCGTCTATGGCTGGCTCTATGCATCTCTTCGAGATCTCCTCAACCGTTAGGGTTGGCGTATGAGGAATGGTCATGGTAAATGTGTATTTTATGAGGCCCTCGTGGGTTAGGTTTAGGACCATGCTGTTCATTACTTGGGTGTTGGGTATGAGGAGGAGGTTGAAGGTTGGGGTGTACAGCTTCGTGTAGTTTATCGTTATCTCCTCCACCTGCCCCTCCACGTCTCCGATCCTGACGTAGTCCTTGACCCTGAAGGGGCGGCTCAGGATGACGTAGAAGCCCGCCGCTATGTTGTTTATGGTCTGGGAGGAGCCAAACCCCACCATCGCGCCGACGAGGGCCGAGCCCCCGACGAACCAAGTTGTCGGAAGCTCATAGACGGTGAAGACCACGGTGATGCTGAAGAGGAGGGTCAAGACCCTAAGCAACAGCCTCATGGAGTTGGTGATATGTGGGTCCAGCTCAAGCCTCCTACTCAGCCTCGTCAGGGAACGGCTTAGGAAGGCGTAGCCCACGCCGACCGCTAGGAGGGTGAGGGATACAAGGACTATGCGGGGCATCTCAGGATGGAGCCAGAGGAGGCTCCTCACGAAGTCCTCAAGGGACGCCATTGGGCCTCGTAAGGATTTCGTGCCTTCCACTTAAACATATCTCCATTTCAGGAGCGGATGCGAGTTGGGCCCAGTGGCATCAGCCATGCCTGAGCCATAAGGGTTGCCCTCTCGCCTCAGCCTCCAGGTAGGGGAACTCGGGTTATGCTCCATGTGGGGTCGTCTGGAGCTCCCCTGAGGGGGAAGGGCCCATTTTGACTTCTGAGGTGGAGGGGGGCTGAGGTTTCAAGCCTCTCTAGCCTCAACGGCCTCTAGGGCCAAAGCCGCCGGGGTCTATCGGAGCCTTCACCAGCCCATCGCGTATGCTGTTCCGCCTCTAGGGGAGGCCCCTCCCATGAGCAGGCCTGTCTCATGGTCTATGGCGACGGCTAGGCATCTCCCGTGGCTCCAGGGCTGGTCGAGCACGATCCTGTGCCCCCTCCTCTCCAACCCTTCCATCGCCTCTTGGGGTATGCCTGGCTCCACGTGGACTGTTCCTGGGTGGGCCTCGTGAGGCCAGAATGAGGATGGGAAGTGGGTCGTGTGAACCGTGGGCATCTCAATGGCCCTCTGGATATCCATCCCGAACTCCATGTGGTTCAGGAAGAGCTGGAGGGTCCACTGGTCCTGCTGGTCTCCCCCAGGGGTTCCGAAGGCCATGTAGGGGGCGCCATCTAGGGTTACCAAGGTCGGGGTGAGGGTTGTGCTCGGCCTCTTCCCTGGCTCAAGCCTCTCCACATGGCCTGGGTCGAGGTGGAACATCTGGCCCCTCGTGCCCATGGGGAACCCCAGGCCTGGAACCAGGGGGGAGGAGGTTATCCATCCTCCGCTGGGGGTGGCTGAGAGCACGTTTCCAGACCCGTCTATTACGTCGAGGTGGACGGTGCCCCTCTCTGGCCCATCCTCCTCGCCTCTGGTCGATACCTCTCCCGGCCCCGCCTCATTTGAGGCCCTCTCCGGGTCTATTAATCGCCTCCTCCCCTCGGCATACCCCTTTGAGAGCAGGGTCTCTAAGGGAACCTCCACGAAGTCCGGGTCTGCATAGTACCTCTCCCTGTCCGCGAAGGCCAGCTTCGCAGCCTCTATCAACGTGTGGAGGTATGCCGCCGAGTTGTGGCCCATCCCCTTGAGGTCGAACCCCTCCAAGATGTTGAGCTGCTGGAGGAAGACGGGGCCCTGGCTCCAAGGGCCGCACTTGTGAACCAAATAGCCCCTGTAGCTTGTCGAGACCGGCCTCTCAAGCCTGGCTGAGAATCCCTCGAAGTCCTCCAGGGAGATAAGGCCGTGGTGCTCCTTCCCGTAGGAGTCTCTGCACTTGAAGCTGCTCATGAAATCCACTATGGCCTTCGCTATCGGCCCCCTGTAGAAGTGGTCCCTAGCCGCCTCGAGGCCGGCCCTCCTCCCCCTCCTCCTCCCCCTCCCCTCCTCCTCGGCGAGCCTCTTCAGGGTCTGGGCCAGAGGGGGGTTTCTGAGGATGGAGGCCACCGGGGGAGGCCTTCCACCTTGGAGGTAGACCTCTGCCGAGGTCGGCCACTCAGCCCTGAACCTCTCCATACACCTCTCTATGGCCCTGGAGAGGCCCAGATAGACCGGGAACCCCTCTAAGGCAAGCTCGATGGATGGCCTCACCACCTCCTCCAAGGTTAGGGTTCCATACTCCTTCAGGAGGAGGATCCATGCGTCTAGGGCCCCCGGCACAACGGCTGGCAGGAAGCCATCTCCCGGTATAAGCTCGTAGCCCTCGCCCCTGAACCATTCTATGGTGGCAGCCCTCGGGGCAGGCCCTTGGCCGTTGACGGCGATGACCTCATCCTCGTCCGCCCAGTAGAGGAGGATGGACGCCTCCCCCGCGAGGCCTGCCAGGTGGGGCTCGAGCACCGTCTGGCAGAACCATATGGTCGCGCCGGCGTCCACGGCGTTGCCACCCCGCCTCAGGACCTGGAGGCCGGCCTCTGAGGCCAGATAGTGGGTGGAGGTCACCATTCCGTGGGTGCCCATCAACAGGGGCCTAGCAGTGAACTCCATAGAGATACCCTTTAACCATCGGGTGACCAAATATTTTAGATTGATTGAACTGAGATGAGCGAAATCGATTATAAATTCTGGTTGATCGCAGCCCCTTCAGTCCTAATACTTGAGCATTGCCTGGGTCTGCGCCACCTTGAGCGAGAAGATATTGTTAAGGCCTAACCCATTCCCCTTCGAGTTAAAGGGGTTCCTTCAGCCTCAATATGGCAGAGGCCTCTCGGCTCCACTCCTAGGATTTTAGCCTCATATCTCTGTTAGAGCCTCTCCACGGCTATCTTCCCCCCGCTCCCAATCCTCCACGGCTCACGACTTCCCAGCTGCAGATTGGGGCCTAATAATTAATATTCAACCCTCACCTTCGCCATCCTCAGCCATAACCCACTTACGCCCCCCGTGATAGTAGAGGCCCTTGGGAAACATTGCCGTATATCTTGACCATCAAAGCATCAAGCCAAAACCATACTCAAGGGGCGCCAAAAAGATTATCCGGCGCCCTCGACGTAGCCCCTCAGGCTGAAAGGTTTAAATCTATTCTGGCAATAACACCTTGATTGGGGTCCGTAGCTCAGCAAGGTAGAGCGTCAGCCTCTTAAGCTGAGGGTCGAGGGTTCGAATCCCTCCGGACCCGCTCTTAATTAGGTGTGAATCCTTTATATAGGGTTCCCGCATACCATCCTGAGGGGCGATGCCCAAGAAGGAAAGTAAGTATTCCCGCCTCCTTAAAGACCCTAAGATTCAACGTTGGTTAAAGAACTTGGAGAGGAGAAGCCCCATAACCGATGAGGTGGCTCTGAGGAGGCTTGGAAAGGCCTGTTAACTTTTTAGCTATGAACCCAATCGAGATGGTTGAAAGAGCTGGAAAAGATCTGGATGGCTTTTCAAGATTATTTAGAGGATCTGGTTTCAAGGCTTGACTCTGAAAGGAAGGCCCCCGGCTATATCCATGGGGTTCTAAAGGTAATAAAGTCCTGGCTCAGATATAATGGAATTGTGCTGACTAGGAGAATTAAAATCAAAAACTCGACAACTACACCAACGATAGAGAATGAGTAAGTTCCAAGCCAAGAGGAGTTGGCAAGAATACTTAGAGCATCTCCTCCTAGAATTAGAGCCGCTATAGCTTTAATCGCATTTGCTAATTTGAGACCTCAAACCCTAGGAAGCCATAAGGGCTTTCCTCGAGACCGAGGAGGCTGTGTTATCTCTCATATTGGGGTTTCCGCGGAGAGGGACCGTACGCGGTTGGCTGAGGCTCCTCTCCATGCTTGGGCGCGTGATCCTGAGGCCGAGAGGCTGGGCGGCTTTAGGAGGCTAGGTGAGGCTTGAGGGGTGTCTCTCGAGGCTTGGGGCACACCCGTATTCTGGATGGTCGACTATGAGGTGCCGGCCGATGGTAAGAGGAGGCTCTAGGGTCGGAGCCGTCACAGTTGAGGAGAGCACGAGGAGTATCCTGAGGCTCCCGCTTCTGAAGGAGGCTCAGAGGGTTAAGCGGCTCGCGGAGTTTCGGTGGGAGGGCAAACGTGTACCTAGCCATAGAGGCCAAAAACAGAAACTAGACCACAGCCCTCTCGCACTACCTAAGGACTTGCACCTAATTAAGTGTAGATATACTGAGTGTCCTATCCTAGGTCCAGCCGTCCCTAGAAGACGGTTTTCGAAGAACCATGAAAAATAAGCCCCTTTCCCCGCCTCTTTGGCCTGTGAACCTTGATTTGACCTCCAAACATATACCTAATCTCTGATTTAAATCTCCATTGAGAGATTCATTACCAAGCTCCTCCATGATTCTCTCCCATTTAACCAGGGGGAACCTACTATAATGCATATTTTTTGGCCATTACAATGGTTCTCTTTTTAACTATTATAATACGGATCTTTTTATGATTATGATGATTATTGGAGAGCCATTAAAATCCTACCTCCTCCCCCGTCTCGAGGCCGTTAAGGGAGGCTCAGCCTTCAATCGGCTTCAGGAGGCTGAGCTGAGCAACCCTGAGAGCTGGTCTTCGAGCAGCACAGGGCGCTAGTTCAGCTCTTGCACCATCCTTTTGATAAGGCCTTTGCTCATTCCCTTGCGGGATACCGGGTGGAGCCTCTCCCTCCAGAACGGCTAGGGGAGAGGCTTCAGGGCGATCTTACCCCTCAAGCTTCTTCTTGAGGTTCGGTGGCGTCTCCGCGGCCTCCTCCGCGGGCCCCCAGCCGTATTCGCCTTTAAGGGGTATGTAGAGCACCTCATCTATCTTCTTGGGGCTGGTAGACCCGTTGAGGGCCTTCTCCAGTAGGATCAGGTCCTGAGGCCTGTTCGGCGGCCCCACCGGAGCTATGAGCCTCCCCCCAGGCCTTAGCTGTTGGATGAGGGGCTTTGGGATGCTGGGGCAGGCTGCGGTGACCGCGATCTTGTCGTAGGGGGCGAGGGGCTGATAACCCTTGGAGCCATCCCCAAGGATCAATGTCACTTCATGGTAGCCCAGCCTCTCCAGGTTGGCCCTGGCAAACCTATAGGTCTCCTCATCGATCTCCATCGTTACCACCCTGCCCGTGGTCCCGACCACCTCCATGGCGAGGGCTGCTCCATATCCGGAGCCCGCGCCCACCTCTAGGAATGAGTCTCCCCGGCTCAGGTTCAAGGCCTCGTAGAATAGGGGGTAGCTGTGGGGGCAGCTTATGGTCGCATTGGACCCTGGTATGGGTAGGGGAACCTCGAGGTAGGCGTGGTCTCTATACATCTTGGGGATGAACTCCTCCCTCGGAACCTTCAACATGGCCTCCACAAGGGCCTCTGAGCGCAGGAACCCCTCCTCCAGCAGCCGCTCAACCCTTCTGATCCTCTCTCTCCTGAGCTGGGCCTCCGTCTTAGTCGGGCTTTTTGGGGGAGGGATTAACCAGCCCATCACCCCGCCGGATAACCTCCAACCATATTTATCTGACCATGCTGATATTAATCTGTTTTATCCTAGACCTCGATATGAATCTCGAAACTATCTTTAAGAGATCAGGAATAAACATAAAATCTTTGAACTTTTAACATCACATTTTCGATCCTTTTCCCTTAATATTATGGCTTGAACCATGAGAGGCTTCTGGGCAAGAATGAAAAGATGACAGACTCTTATATATGGAGTGGCTATATCATCGTGGTGTTTAGATGCTTGAGGGGTTTGAGGAAGAGGTTTTAGGTGAGATCTCCATCGAAGAGGCTTGGCGGCATGTGGAGTACCTCTCAACCCTGGATAAGACCTCGGGCACGGAGGGGGAGAGGAGGGCCCACGAATATGTGAGATGCAAGCTAAAGGAGTATGGCGTCCCCTTCAAGACATACGAGTTCGACTCCTTGATCAGCCATCCCAGGGAGGCCTCCCTGAGGGTGGTCCACCCATCCATCATGGACTTGGACTGTATAACCCACTCCTTCTCGGGTCAGACCCCTGAGGGCGGCCTGGAGGCGGAGGTGGTCCACGTGAGGGCTCCTCCGGGGACCCTCCATGGGGGGTTGGAGGGGCTGCTCGAGGAGTATGGGAGAGCCGGGGCTGGGGGTAAGGCTGCCCTTGTCTGGGGGGTGGCGAGCCCAGCCGCGGTCTGGGCCGCCCAGCTCTCCGGGGCCAAGGCCCAGATCCACATAAGTGGGGAGGATATCCTCCACGAGATGATCGTCACATCGGTTTGGGGGACCCCCACCCCGGAGTCGGCTGAGAGGATCCCCAAGATACCGGTCGTCTCCATAAAGAGGAGCGATGGGGAGCGCCTCCTCCAACTGCTGGATAGGGGGATGGTCAGGGTGAGGCTTGAGGCCAGGGTGGATACGAGGTGGAGGAGGATACCCATAACGGTCGCCGAGGTCGATGGGGTTGAGGAGCCTGAGAGGTTCATGCTCGTCCACGGCCACATGGACTCCTGGTATGTGGGGGCGACCGACAACTGCACCGGGAACGCGGCCTGCCTCGAGCTCGCGAGGGTCCTCTGGAAGAATAGGGAGAGGCTTAGGAGGAGCGTCAGGATCGCCTGGTGGTCAGGCCACTCCACGGGCAGATACTCCGCCTCAACATGGTATGTGGACAACCATTTCGAGGAGCTTGACGAGAACTGCTTCCTCTCCATGAATATAGACTCGCCAGGGGTTAAGGGGGCAACGAAGGTGACGGGCGGTGGCCTCATGGGTACGCTCAGCCACGTGGAGGGGGTCATCAAAGACTCCATCGGAGTTGAAGGGGCGGAGCTCAGGGCCTACGCCATGAGGGCCGGGGACCAATCCTTCTATGGGGTCGGGATACCCTCCATAGCCGTCGGCGCCGTCATACCTGAGGGGAGCCCCCTTAGGGGGGCGTGGATCGGGGGGAGCGGGGGAGGGTGGTGGTGGCACAGCGTCCACGACACCATCGACAAGGCCGACAGGGAGAACCTTTATCGAGACCTGAGGATGATAACCCTAGCCGTATTGAGGTCGGCCAACGCCCAGGTCCTCCCCTTCGACTTCACCCCCGTCGCTGAGGAGTATGAGAAGGCCCTCGCGGAGATCCAGACAAAGGCGAGGTCGGGAACCTTCAACCTAGCACCCCTCCTAGAGAGGGTGGGGAGGCTTAGGGCCCAAGCGGAGAGGCTGAGGGGGGCGGCCTCCCAGCTCAAGGGGGAAGGGTTGGATAGAACCAAGAGGCTTAACGGCCTCCTCATGAAGGCCTCGAGGATCCTGACCTCAACCCTATACACCCATGAGGGGAGGTATGGGCAGGACCCGGCCTATGGGATACCCCTCCTACCAGCCCTGAGGGAGGTGGAGAGGCTTCCGGGATTGGACCCCCAGAGCAGCGAGGCCAAGTTCCTGGAGACCATGCTGACCAGGAGGGCGAATATGGTTGGAGACAGGCTTAAGGAGGCGATAAGGGTCCTAGAGGAGGCCTGCTCAGAGGCCCTCAGAGGGGGGAGATGAGCCCAAAGAAGAGAAAAAGGGTGATGGGGTCAGCCCCTGAAGGCTGGGGGAACCTGCACCGTCTTCCAGACCCTTATAAACTCGGAGAGGAAGTTGACCCTCTCCTCAAACCTTTTTCCGGCCTCCTCGACATCAGCCGTCCTGGGGTCGTTTAGGCCGTAGACGCCGCTCGATGTGAAGTCATCCGTGTCGGGCTCTGTGCAGGCCGCCCTCACTTGGCTCACAAGCTCATAGTCGGGGCGGCCTGGATCCATGAACTCCATCAGCCTTGGATCCATCTTCAGGGTCGGCCTCCAGCCCTCCAACCTCCACATCTCCACCAGCTCTGGGAAGAGGAGGAGGGCGGAGGAGGTCTCAGTCGGGCCGGAGTGGACATCCCAGTACCTCTTCTGCCTCTCAGCTATCCTCTTAGCCAGCTCGGTGTCGCTAGGGCCCGTGGGGGCTGCCACCATCACCTTACTAGTCCTCTTGCTCAGCTGGACCGCAAGGTTCACTATGTTCGTGTTCCCCCCATGAGCGTTCAAGAGGAGGAACCTTTTGATGCCGTGTTGGGCCAGGCTGTCAATGGTGTCGGTGAGGATGGAGAGGAGGGTCTCCTCCCTGAAGGTTATGGTCCCCTTGAAGCCCATGTGGTGGGGTGAGTAACCAGGCCAGCAGGGGTGGACGCAGACGCTGTTCGTCCTCCTGGCCACCTCGTGGATGAGGGCCCTCACATAGAGGCTGTCCATCCCAAGGGGGAGGTGGGGGCCATGCTGCTCTATCGACCCTATCCCGATTATGACCACCGGCTCAGGCTCGTTCTCAAGCCAGTCCTCGAAGGCCGGCCTCGTGAGCTCATGTAGCCAAAACCTCTCGAGCTTACCCTTCTCAGACATAGCACCCACAGATATAATCTTATCAATATATCAATCTATTCAAAAAGATGAGTGTGAAACAGATAAGACCAAGTCAACCTCCAGAGAAACCTTTCACCAGCTCAGAATAAGGGTGACAGGTTGGCCCCTCTCCATATCATCTAGCTCTGTGAAGGTTGGTTCAGGCCTCAGGGGAGGGAGGCTCACCCTGCACCGGTACATGCCCCTCATGAATCCTCATCGTCTCGGGATATCCTCTCCTGCCCATATATTTTAGAAGGGTTCGACTGTCCACCCCGGGAGGAGTTGGTCGTCTCGTAGTCTTTTTAGTGTTGGAAATAATGTGTTTGGAGATTCCTCACCTTTAATAGTTTCTCTAGCCTTGTTACACTCTTTCAATGGAGATGATAGATTTAATTTTAATTGATTTTTGTATATTGAAAGAGGATCTAGAATTTCGCTGGGTCGGCTCTCTATTGGCGTTCAGGGAGGTAGACCTCGAAGGGTATCTCTAAGAGCCTCTTCGAGGCTCTGTATCTAACCTTTCCCAGCTTTATGGCCCCTATCTCCCCAGTAGAGGCGGTGTGGATCTCCTTGCAGGCATTCACATTCCAGTCTTTGATGTAGAGGATCTTCAGCCTCTTTATAGAGGAGGGGATGGGGAAGAGGTCGTAGATGGCATCTCCGAACCTCTCTTCGGCTGCGGCCCTATCCATCACCAGCTCCTCCACCGGGGCATCCTCCCTGATCTTCCTGTTCGCCTCCTCCTCGATGAGGATGACCTCGTCGCCCGATGGCCTCCTGTCGAACTGGACCGTTAGCCTGCCGTGGGAGCCCTCCACGTGGACCCCGGCTGTCCACTTCGCCCCCAGAACCCTCTGGACAGCCCCTTTCAGGACGTGGAGGGCTGTGTGGGTCCTCACCTCTACGGACAAGGGAATCCTAAACCATCTATGCGGAGGTATTTCTAATTTTTGGCCTGGGCTGCGGAGCCGAGGTTTGACCGGTCCACCCCCCACCCAGGGCTTTGCCTCGACCCATTGATATATCTGGTCGATCAGAGCTCCCGTTCGAACCATAAATTTCATCGGCTAAAAAGAGCCTCTATAGGCTGTCCACTAAGATTTGATGAGTCCTTTATCTCACCTCATTTTTTGCCCATATGGGCATATGTAGACGCATATCCCGCAGAGGCCCTCCCCCATGAGGCGGGCCCTCCTCTCAGAGTAGTCGTTGCAGAGGTGGGCCCTGAGCCTAAGGTCTCTGGGCTCCCTAGGGCTGAAGGGGCGTCCCGTTATGGCGTTGACTGGGCAGGCCTCCACGCATCTCCTGCAATCTCCGCAGCCGTCTGGAAGGGGCTTGCCGGCCTCTAGGGGGGCGTCGGTGAGAACCGTTGCCAGCCTAACCCTCGGCCCATGATCCGGCGTTATCAGGAGGCAGCTCTTCCCGATCCATCCTAGGCCGGCTAGGTGGGCTGCAAGCTTGTGGGGGAAGGCCCCCTCAAGCCTCCTCGCATCGATGGTCTGGGAGGCGGGTATAGGATAGGCCCTATATCCCAGGCTCTGGAGCCGCCTGGCTATGAGGAGGACCGCCCTGTCTAGGCTCTGGTTAACCATGTTGTATAGCCCCCTGTAGGAGAAGATGGGGAAGGCCTCCTCATGTAGGTGTAAACAGTCTACCACGGCGTCAATGAGCCTCACCCCGATGGATACCGCTAGGGGATAAGAGGCGAGGTATTCTCCCCTACCCCTTATGAAGTCCATGGCTGGCCTCAGGTCTGCGACCCCGAGGAGGTCCAGGCCAAGCCCATCCCTCATACCCTCCAGCTCTCGGTTCAGGGAGTTCAAAGGCTCACCCCTTTAAGCCAGCCTCTCCGGGGATTAAAGGCTTGGGCTGCGTCTTGGGCTGAATGCCCTCGAGCCCCTCCCCTCAAGCTTGGCCCTGCAATCTATGCAGAAACCCTCCCACCTGAGGGTGGAGCCGTTGAGCAATCCAACATACATGAGGTCTATGGGCTCTGGGTGGTGGCCCAACCCCTGGCTGTGGCCTAGGCCATGGGCAGCTATCAACGTCGATGCCTCCTCCTCGACCTCGAAGAGGGAGAGGATGCCCAGCTCCTCGGAGATGTAGTCTCTGACGAGGTTGACGACGCGCCTGAACCTCCCCCCCTCAAACCTATAATAGGGTGCCACCACCGGATCATGGGTTAATGCTAAAAGGAGATTCTCTGTTTCAAAGGCCCTCTTCAGCCTCCTCATCCTTTCGAAGAGGTTGTTGAAGAGGAATGCCTCATAACTCTCTCCCTTGAAAACTATATTAATGTCATTATCTATTTTTATATCACCAACATAGTTTATTCCTTCCCAAACATCCTCTGGAAAATATTTTAAGGAACGCCACAAGATCTCAACCACATCGCCGTCTTTTAGCCCTTGATTTATTGTTAAGACATCTATAAACCCCATAATCCAACATATTAAGATTAAAATGATTTTTATATCTTTCTTAGCTCAAAGCCCTGAGGGCTTAGGCCCCTCTCATCCCAGGAACCCCTAAACCCTTCCCCCCATCGCTATGGGCTCCTCTTTCCCACCGGGTTGAGCTTTTGGGGTTGATGGGTGGATCATGCCCCTGAAGGCTACGGCGAAGGAGGCTGTGGAGGCGGCGTAGATGGCCGTGCTTACGTATCCCGGCAGGTCGAGGTTGAGGGCCATCAGCGTTCCCCCCAGGGCGGTCCCTACCCCCCTGGAGGCCATGGAGGCCAGGGTGACGAGGCTGTTCACCGTCGCCCTCTCCCCATCCTCCGCCATCCTCATCATGAGGTAGCTCATAAGGGTCATGGATAGGTTCATGACGCCAGCCCTCGCGATGTAGAGGGCGGCGGCTAGGGGGAAGGCCGGGGCCAGTGCCACGGAGAGGTGGAGGGGGAGGACCATCGAGAGGCTTGCCAGGATCCCCCTAAGGGTTCCTAGACGCCTCGAGAGCTTTGGGATCGCCAGGTTGGCCAAGGCTCCTGAGAGGCTCGCGGCTAGGTAGACGGTGCCGATGGAGGCGGACTCGACGTGGAACTTTACGCTTAGGTAGTAGGCCATCAGCTCTATGAAGATCCCCGCGGCCAGGCCGATGAGGGCGTTGGGGAGGCTGAACCTCATAAGCACGCCTCTAGACCTGAGGCGGAGGTTGAAGGGCCTCGCCGTGGGCCTATCGGATCTAACCAGAAGCAGGACTGCGGAGGCCAGGTATAGGAGGAGGGAGCACCAGCCCATCGTCTTCCCATACGCCTCTGCGAGGGGGAGGCGATATCGCTCCATCAATATCGGGGGGATGTATCCGAGCAGGCCTCCGACTGCGTTGGAGGCGAAGCTGAGGAACCCGAGGATGCCGAAGCCCCTCTCCATATCCTCCCCCTCGAAGTGGGATGCGTAGAGGGGCTGCAGGAGGACGGTGAAGGCGGAGTTCCCCACGCCAAGGAGGAGGAAGGATGCAAACAGTGAAAGGGTCTCCCTGGCCATCAGGAGCAGGTTCACCGAGGATATGAGCGCCCCGCAGCCCAGCAGCATGATATTCCTCCTCCCATACCTGTCTCCCAGGAGGCCGAAGGGTATGGAGAGGGCCATGCAGCTGAGGAGGTTAACCGTCGACATCAGGCCTATGGTCCTCGAGTCGAAGCCCAGAGCCTTGAGGTAGAGCTGAACGACGTATCCGAAGAGCCCTCCGAAGATGCTGCCCGCCGAGACGAAGAGGAGGAGGAGCCCAACATCTCGGCTCAGGCCCTCCACCCTGAAGAGGCCCATCGGGCTTACGCGAGGCCGCCGATTAGGCTCGACACCAAACCTGCAGCCTTCAGCCGGGAGGCGAGGCCTGACCCCCTCAGCCCCCACCCCTCTCCCCCTCCTTGACGAATAATAGGATCAGGAGTGCAGGCGGGGCTGTGAGGATGGGCTGGAGGATGAGGGGGAGGGTGTGGAAGACCTGGTCGTAGAGGATCCCCCCGAGGAGCATGCCGAGGGATGTGAAGATGAGGTTGAAGAAGTTGTTGAATCCCGAGACCTTTCCCCTCTCCTCCAGCGGGATGAGGTCTGCGAAGAGGGCTGAGGAGGCCGCCCTCCCGAGGACCATCCCAAGCCCCCAGAGGGGGAGGGCCATGAAGAGCCTGAGGAGGTTCCCGTGCAAGACGAGCAGGATGGCCGGCGTGACGGCGAGGTAGGAGGCCAACAGGGGCATCCTCTTCCCAACCCTGTCTATCAGCTTCCCGCAGGGTATCGCCAGGGCGGTTATGACGACGAAGAGGAGGGTGGCGAGGAGGGCCCAATCCCCGGGGCTGACTCCCAAGTCCTGGGTTATATACAGCAGCAGGATGGGATCCATCATCGAGAAGGAGAAGATGCTGATCACATTCGCCAGGAATAGGGCGAAGGCCGAGGCTGGAACCCTCCTCCAGACCCTCAAGCTCTCCACCACCGAGTTCGGGATGACCCTCCAGAGCTCCCCCAAGTTCACCCCCGCCGGGTCCCTCAGGGTCTCCCTTAACCTCGATCTAAGGATGGCAGCTGAGATGAAGAGGAGGAAGGCTATGGCGTATCCAAGCCTCAGGCTTGGAACGAGGCCGAATCGGGAGTAGAGGTGGCCCGCCAGGAGGGGGGCGGGGGTCGTCGAGACCGCCTCGATGAGGAAGATTATCCCGAAGCCCATCCCCCTCCTCTCGGGTGGGAGGGAGTCCATCACCATCGCGTTCAGGGCTGGGATGTATATCCTGCATAGGCCCCCCAAGGCCGCCCCTATGAGGATGAAGTGCCAGGTTGGGGCGAGGGCGTAGATGAGCTGCGTGAACGCCACCGTGAAGGTCATGGTCAAGATAAGCCTCCTCCTCCCAACCTTATCGGCGAGGTACCCCCCGGGAAACTGTACGAGGGCTTGGGAGACCGTGGACGCAGCCCCTATGAGGCCCACGGTCGCAGCGGTCCCTCCGAGGGCCTGGACATACAATGGATAATAGGTTCCTGGAAGCTCTCCAGCGAAGTCTAGGATTATCCAGCTCAGGACGAGGATGAGAAAGTTTCCCCTTAAGAGGGAGAGCTCTGACAGGAGGCGGGTTAGGACCCTCCCTCCACCTCTCCCCTCAGCCCCTCCATCGGTCAAACCCTAATCCTCCATTAGATCTTTGGAACGCGGCTCTGGCGGCCCCATCCCCGAACTATGGCTTAAACCCCTTTTTCGGCCTTAACCAGGCCTCTCCCTGTCTCCCTCTATCTGGTATACGAGCTGGTTCGCCATCCTGTAGGCGATCCTCCCGGGGATGGTGACCAGGTAGCGTCCCCTCCCCTTCTCCTGGACGACGAGGCCGGCACCCTTGAGCACGTCTAGATGGCTTGAGATGGTGCCCGCGCTCATCCCAGGGAAGGCCTCGAGGAGCTCCCCTAGGTATCTCCCACCCCTGGTCAGCTCCTCCAGTATCCTCATCCTATGCTCGTTCCCCAGGGCGCTCATCACCTCTGCAGCCCTCTTGGGATCCGCCCTATAATGCCTCTCACTCCTCCCCTTCTTGGCTACGAAGATGCCCTTGGGCCCGACGAAGATCGACCTGTCCAGCTCGCCTCTTATCCCAGCCATCACATTCTCCACGATGCTGGAGACATAGTCTCCTATCGCCTCCCCAAGGTCGATCTTCACCGCATAGTCCTCCTTCTCCCCCTCCCTCGGGGCCCTCCCCTCCCTAAACCTTGAGGATATCTCCCTCAGCTCCCTCCTAAGCTCCTCTATCTCCTCTCTCAGCCTCCTCAGCTCCTCCCTATCTTCACCAAACATAGAATCAAATTTGAAAAAAATCGAACAAATATTTAAATTTTTCGAATCAAATTCAAGCCATTAAAGGCGCAGAATCCCGCAAAGGATTTTAACCCTCAAAATCCAACCAATACCTAAGTGGCCGCTGTGGTGTAACGGTAGCATACAGGCCTGTGGAGCCTTCGGCCCGGGTTCGACTCCCGGCAGCGGCCCTCCCAAAGACAAATTTAAAATCCCTCCTCAACGATCCAATCAAGGGGCGGAGGTTGCCAAGCTAGGCCAAAGGCGCAGCCCTGAGGCGGCTGTCCCGAAGGGGTTCGTGGGTTCGAATCCCACCCTCCGCAC
>JBBIVO010000003.1:0-24251 GCA_037439685.1 Candidatus Bathyarchaeota archaeon
GCTTTTGATATCCTCTATTAGATGAGAAAAAAAGGATCTTAATAATTGTTAATTAATAGTCATATAATAAATGAACATCGTTTTAATTCAAAGTTTTCATCTTTTTCTTTTTGTAAATGAAAGGATCATCTTAAATTCATGAAGATTTTTAGGGCTGACGGGTTATTCGAACCTGTATAGTTTCCTGGCGTTTCCCCCTATAAGCCCTTTAAAGTTCTTCATCTAGCCCCGCCGCCCTCGCCTTCTCCAGCTCCCATAGGGGTGCCCATATGGTATATCGTCGCCGTAGAGAACCCTATCCCTTCCAACCCTACCCATCGCCTCCTTTATCTTGGTGTGCATGGGCATCCCGCTCGTCTCTAGGTAGATGTTCGGATTCCTCTCGGCGACCTCTATCGCGCCGTTTATGTAGACGATATGCCCATGGCCCATGTGGACAAGCACCATCTTAACCTTCGGGAATGCCTTGGCGAGGGGCTCGAAGCTCCACGGGAGGCTGAAGGGGGGATGCCCACAGTGAAATTGTATGGGGAGATCGAACTCCTCGGCCACAACAGTGGCTGGATGAACTATCGGCTCATGTGGGAGGAAGGCGTCGAAGAGGGGTGGAGCTTTATCCCTATGAAGCCCTGCCTCTTTAGATATTCTCTAAGCCTCCTCTCATATCCCTCCTCCCTCGGGTTGACCCATACATTGGCCAGGAGTTCCCTAGAGCCCTTTACAGCCCTGGCAACCGCCTCGTTATCTCTGCTCATCACGATGCACCTGCTGTAGTTATACTTCCTCATCAGCCTCCTAAGCTCATCTGGGGAGATGGAGACCCCAAAGAGAGGGCCTCCTGACCCTATGTGGGCGTGGGCATCGACTATGTAGTAGTCATCCCACCAGTTCATCTCCCTCCCCTCTCCCTCACGTAGGCCTCCATCCTCTGCCTTACGGAGCTCCTGTAACTTGACACTCCGGGATAGACCCTGAGAACCCCGATGGAAAGGATCGGGGGGGCGATGTAGCTTATCACCCTTGTGGGGGTGGGGGAGAAGAACAGGAGGAGCCAAGCCCACATGCTTGAAGGCCCAAAGAGGAGGTAATATACAGGGGCGTATGCGATGGTGTTCACGGCCGAGCCGACCATCGTGGCCGCGACTATCCTGAGAACCTTCATTTTATCCAACCTAGTCGATCCGCCTGCCACAAGCCCGCAGGAGATCCCGCTGGCCAGCTTACAGAAGGGCGTGAAGGGGGCCCAGATAGGCGCCTCAAGAAGGTCAACGATCATCCCGCCAATCCCACCCGCCAGACCTCCTATGAGGCCGCCGAAGAGGATTGAAGCGGTCCACATAACCACGTTCCCAAGGTGCATCAACCCCCCGAAGGGGAGGGGAACCGCCCAAGCCGTTGTTAAAGCCATCAGGGCGCTGAAGACGGCTATCAGGGAGTAATCCCTGGTATCGAGCGTCTTAACCCTAGCGAGGAACCGAAACCTCAACCAGGATCTAACCATATTATAGTTATAACTATAATATAAAACTGTGGGGCGGATTGTAAGGCCTGAGGTCGAGAAGCATCGTTTCCGCTCGAGAAGAAGTTTTAACTAGGGTCTTCCCATTATAGGACTCGTTATGTCTTCAGCGGTTTCTGTCGCTTTGAGGCGCCGGAGAGAGGAGGCAGGTCTGAGGGAGGCCGCGGGGCTTCTGGCGGTTCAGGGCCTCTCCGCCGAGGCTGAGCCCACCTCCGATATCTTCGTGGTTACGGGGACTTCGGGTGATGATGGAGGGGTGGCCGAGCTTATAGGCTTGATGGCGGACCACGGCCTTCGGTTTTACAGGTCTGATGAGGATGGAAGAGCCTGGGGCCAAGATGGCCTGATCTCCAGAGACGACGTGGTGATATTGAAGGTGAACTCCCAGTGGGATGAGAGGGGGGGAACGAACACCGACCTCTTGAAGGCCTTGATAGGGGCTATACTGGACCATCCTGAGGGGTTCACTGGGGAGATAGTCGTAGCCGACAACGGCCAAGCCCAGTTCGGCGCCAGGGGGAGGGGGGGAAGCTTCTCCTGGGAGAGGAACAACGCGGAGGACCCCTCCCAGTCGGTTGAGAGGGTTGTGGCCTCCTACGCGGACTCTCACAGGGTTTCGGCCTACCTCTGGGACAACATCACGACTAGGAGGGTGAGGGAGTACTCCGATGGTGACCTTGAGGACGGGTTCGTCGTCGAGGACGCGGAGAACCCAAGGACTGGGATAAGGGTCTCATATCCAAAGTTCAGGACGAGATATGGAACCCATATCAGCTTCAAGCTCGGAGTCTGGGATCCCGCAGAGAGGGCCTATGATGGGGGGAGGATGAAGGTGTTGAACATCCCGGTCTTGAAGTCTCACAGGATATTCGGGGTCACCGCATCCGTGAAGAGCTACATGGGCGTGACCTCAGATAGGCTGACGGCCCAGCTTGGGGTCAGAGCCCATGAGACGGTCGGAACCGGGGGGATGGGGACCGAGATGGTTGAGACGAGGTTCCCAACCCTAAACATCCTCGACGCTATATGGGTCAACGGGAACCCCTTGGGGGGGCCGAGGACCCCCTACGACTCGGCGGCCAGGATGAACATGATCGCCGCGAGCAGGGATCCCATAGCCCTAGACTACTGGGCCTCGAAGCACATCCTCATCCCCCTGGCCGGATCTAGAGGATATAGCGACACCAGCTCCATGGACCCTGACAACAGGCTGAAGGGCTCCTTCGGGCACTGGCTCAGGCTTTCCATGGAGGAGATAATCAGGGCTGGGATCTGGGCGACGATGGACGAGGCTCACATAAACGTCTATGTCGCAGGCCGCAGAAGATTGGGGGGAGGCTGAAATCCATTATATTTCAGAAACTTACATCTTGATACTTTATATAGCTGATAGAATTCGATCCACTTTATCAATTGAAAAGGGATTATGAGGAGGATCTTCCTTAAGTGCGCCTTCGCCTCAGAAGATAAGATATTGAAACAACAAATATCATAGTCGTTGCAATAAATGTGTATATCATTAAAGTATATGTATTTAGTTGAGATAAAAGCCTTTCATTTTCCATTTTAATTTTTTCATACATGTTTTTTAATGAGCTAAATTCAGCCTTAAAATTGTTGTAGGATGATTGAAGGGCATCATAATCGCCTTCAATTTTTTCATATTTTTTCTGCAACTCTTCATATTTTGATTTTATTTTCATAAGATCTTCTTTAATTAAGTTATAATCTGAATTTAATCTTTCATTTTCGGATCTCAGCCTTTGAAGGGTGGAGCTGAGGTCTAGATATTCTGACCTGAGCCTCAGGTAGCTCTGTAGTAGGATCCCATACCCCTCCGGCAGGGTGGATGAAGGATAATAAACGTAGAGGCTCCAGGCCTCTGGATCGAACTCGTTAGGGTAATCGACGGCCTCGACGTAGCCGTTTTCTAGGAGCCACTCGTTCAGGTTCAACAGGTGGGTCGAGTTGTATCTAACATAGGCCACGCAGACGAGCCTGTTGTACCTGTCCATCACCTCCAAGTCGTCCACATCCAGGTAGACCTCTGCGTTGAGGGCCAGCCTCGACAGGGCCTCCTTTGCCTCAGCCCCGGAGGCCTCTCCCAGCTCTGGGGCGTTGATATCCGCGAGCCTCACACGGCCAACTGGGAAGGCGTCGAAGGTGTCGCCGTCGACCACCCTATAGACAACGGCGCTGACATCTATCTCAACCCCTCCACCCTCCGCCGCATAGGCCCCGAGGAGGGGTGTGTAGAGCTGAGCTGCAAGGAGGACGAGGAGAGCCGAGGTGGACGGATGGATGAGGGGCACCATCTTCCCAAATAGGGGAGGGATTACTCCATCTCATAAATCTACGCCCCAAAGAACAGGACGACCCAATCGCCCCAGCCCCTGAGAGTCGAGGGCTGAAGGGCTGGATGACCGGAGGCCTCAGTTTACCGCCGATGCGCTTTGAGGAGGGCAGGGGTATCGGGCCTCCAACCCCGGCAAGGTATGGCGAAGGGGAATTGTCTTCTCGATCCTCCTCATCCTCCACGGATCGAAGAATCATAAGAGCGGTGGGGCCCATCAGGCCTAGGCGAAGGGGGAGAAGGTGGGCTCCATGAATAGGTCAGATAGGGTTAGAGGCGTCAGTGGGACCTGTGGCATCGAGAGGGGATCCTTTGCACCATACCCGTTGGGCTCGACGGGGTGAGGTTGGAGGAGGCCGAGGCCCCGATCAGGACCAAGCCGGAGCCTAGGCATCGGCTCAGAGGTGGATGAAGCCAGATAAGGCACGTGGGACGCTAAGATTTCATGGGAGAGGCCGTAGGCGCTTAACCAGATGGTCGAAACCCTAACCCGATCTCTTATGAAACCGTTAACCTATATCAACGCGCTGACATCTTTTACCAACATATTCATTCACGATGCGCCTGAACTCTTCGAGGGAAGGGAACCTCCCCTCTATGGCGAGCTCGCCGTCTATAATGACAAATGGCACCCTTACGCCAGCCGATAGGAGCCTTTGAACCTGTCTGGGATATGTATTAAGCGGCCTTCGACTGCTGATTACATCCCTCTCTATCTCGATCTTATCCTTAAATTCTTCTCTCAATGTCTTAACAATTTCATTCCTTTCTATGAGCATCATTCTCATTTTTTTAACATCCTCCTCAGTAGCTACTCCAGGGCCACAACAACCCTTGAATGGATCTCCCTCATAAATTTCAACAATCGCCTTTTCAGTCTTCATTAAACCACCATACGCGGTTCATTTTTCAAGATAAGAGATTTATATTTATTTGAGAATGGGATACAACCCCCTTCTTTCATGGTCAGGCCTCCAATCCAAGCGCCTTTGATAGGTAGGGTCCCAGCCGATTTTTAATCCCCATTCGGAGCTGGAGATATTCGGAGTCTCTGAGCTTTTTGCACTGGGAGAGCTTGGCTTCGCCCAGCAATGCCTTTATGGCTAGGGCCTGACACGTCGCCAGGCCGCACTCGCCGCAGTTTATCCTTGGAAGATGATTGTAGAGATCCATCCAGGATATCCTCATCGCAGCCTCCACCTCCCCATCGCCTGGGGCCCCGAACCTTATATATGCCGAGTATGCATCGTTTATTAAACCCCTCATCTTCTCTAGAATCTCCTCAGCCTCCTTCAGGTCCTTCGTGTTGGTGACAGCTATCTCCCCGCCTGGGTGGAAGGTTATCATCCTATTTAAAATGTTCAGGGTCAGCGTCCCCTCGGCCCTATTATAGTGGGACCTTCCCGGTGGAAACATAAGGAATAGGACGGGTATGACCTCTCGAAGTTCACCATCTGCCCTGGCCCTGAACCTTATATACCCTGGTGTTGTGAGGCAGGGGAGAACCTCAAATATCTCGATCCGATTGACGAGGGGCTTCTCCCTAGCCTTTCTTCTCTCCTCTTCCTCCAATAATCTCTTGAAAATATCTATTTCATTCATGAAAATCACCAAAGAAGTTATGGTTGCCCATCATGAAGATGATGCTTCTGGCGATCCTGAACTTAATAAATCCTCATCGCCTCAAAAACCACTTTAGGCTCTTCGATATAAGGCTTTCTCCTGTCATCTCCTCTTCTCTCAGCGCCTAAATCTCACCCATCTCGGTTCATCTCCTAACCCAGGCCCGGGACTCGGGGCCGAATCCATCCCACCTCCTAGATGTGAAATGGGTCGCCGATGGATTAGGATCAGGGCTTACGAGGCTGACCAAAAAGGGAGACTTAGGATATCCCTAACCATTAAATGAGGATTAGGAGAGGGTTTAAGAGCTCTTAGGTTTCAGGATATATCGGGATCCTCTATGGGTGTTAAGCATTTCAGGGAGGATGAGGTTAAGAGCCTCTACGAGGAGGGGAAGGCCTACCTGGTCCAGAGGTGGGAGCCCCGCCCAGGTGTTGAGGAGCCGATCGTGGTATGGGGGGAGGGCGCATACTTCTACGACGCTAGGGGTAAGAGGTACCTCGACCTGATCTCCCAGCTTTACAACGTCCATATAGGTTTGGGGAATAGGGAGATCATCGAGGCCGCCAAGAGGCAGCTTGAGGAGCTCGCCTACTCTTCTCCCAGCTACTTCAACGTCCCCCAGATACAGCTGGCCAAGAGGCTGGCCCAGATAACCCCAGGCGACCTATGCAAGACATTCTTCAGTAACAGCGGAACGGAGGCGAATGAGGCTGCGATAAAGCTCGCCCAGCTCTATAGGGGGGCCCCTAAGGTCATAGGCTTCTGGGACTCGTATCACGGCTCGACATACGCCTCCGTGAGCGTGGGGGGGAGCGCCAGGAATAGGCAACTTCCAGGCCTCTCAATCCTCGAGGAGTTCAAGCATGTTCCCGCCCCGTACTGCTACAGGTGCCCCTTCAAGAAGGCGTATCCGGACTGCGACCTATTATGCGCCGAGTTCATCAGATACACCATCGAGAAGGAGGGGGAGAGATCCATAGCCGCCTTCATGGCGGAGCCCATATGCAGCTGGGCGGGGCAGGTGGTCCCGCCTCCAGATTACTGGCCTAGGGTGAGGAGGATCTGCGACGAGAAGGGGGTCCTCCTCATCTTCGATGAGGTGATGACGGGCTTCGCGAGGACCGGAAGGATGTTCGCCTGTGAGCACTGGAATGTCATCCCAGACATCGAGACCTACGCGAAGGGGATAACCTCAGGCTATGTCCCATTGGGGGCAACGATAGTGAACAAGAGGATAGGCGACCACTTCGATGAGAAGGGCTTCCCCCACAGCTACACCTACAGCGGCCACGCCCTCGCCTGCTCCACAGCCCTAGCGGTAATAGACTACTACTATAAGGAGAGGCTGGCTGAGAGGGCTGCCAGGATGGGAGAACGCATGATGGAGGGGCTGAGGGGGATGCAGGAGAGGCAACCCATAATCGGAGACGTGAGAGGCTTAGGCCTCTTCATGGGCATCGAGCTCGTGGCGAACCCTGAGACGAGGGAGGAGATGGTTCCAAGAGGCCTAACCCCAGAGCAGAGGCTCGACCCAAATCATAACCCGATGGTCTACCTCACCGATAAGGCTAAGGAGAAGGGCCTCATCGTCGGAACCAGCCCGGGAACGGGGATAATAAGGATGATGCCATGCCTAACCATAACCGAGGATCAGGTCGAGGAGGGGCTCAACCTCCTAGAGATGGTCATAGGAGAGACCGCTAAGAGGTTCGACCTTCCCAGGAAATCCTGAGAGAACCGTCTCCGGGCCTCCCCTATCCCTCTCTAAGCAGACCTAATCTCAAAGGCTTCGAACATCTGCCTTCATAGGGCTTTTGTAGAACCTCAATCCCTCATCATTTAAACCAGCTATTGGTTCTATCAATATCAGTGAGTAACATATGAGACTAGATGGAAGAAGTTTACCTCAACCATTTAAGCCATATAGGAGTTACGCAGTTGAGGCTAGTGTGAAGGTGGGGTTGGCTAGGTGGGTTCTGATGGCCTCCCTTATGATGCTGCTCTTCGCCTTGTACAGCTTAGGTGGGCTTGCAGCCTGTGCCACTCAAGCCTGATGAAGGCTTATGGCTGGGGAGATGTGCCTTCTCTGGCCTCTTGCAGACCTCCCCTGGGCCGTTCAACCCCGCAGCACCGCTTCAAGCCTCGGTGGTGCTCCTCCACCCTCCACAGACGGCCGCATATCTCTCCCACCCCCCACGCTCCATCTCCAGGTCGCTGGTGGCCCGGTACTCCAGGCCGCCTTCCCTGTCGGTCCTCTGGAATACCTTCACCCACCCATAACCTCTCAGGTGGACCACGAAGCCCTCCTCAGGGATGGATAACGTCGATGTGGGCGTGTTTCCACGGCCGTCGGGGTTGACCAGCCTGTTGGGCTTGAGCTGGGTTAGCCAGCGCCACCCAGCCTGCACAGCTGCTTCAGGCTCTCCAGGCCTTAGTACCAGGAGTCGAAGAGGATGAACTCGGGCTCGAAGCCACGGCTCCCCGCCTCTGCCCAGAGGGCTCTGGGATGGTCGTTCTTCGTCAACCCTTCCAGGTGGCGGGCATACACCCTGAAGCCGATGTGGATGTGGCCTCCCCATCGGTCCATAGGAGGGTGAGGAGGTTGATGCCCTTGACAACCCCCCTGTGCTTCTGCTCCAGTGGTAGGTGACCACCCCTATCTCCTCGGCGTAGGGCTTGTCCAGGGTATTGTTGTCTAGGATCAGCACGCCCTGCCGGGGCCTCACCAGGGGCTTCACCTCCCTCTAAAGGGCCTCCGGTCTAGGGACTCCGCTTGAGGAGGCGGGTGGAGGCGTCGCGGGCTGGAGAGTCCGGCCCCCTAGGCTGGCATCGGGCTGCCTCCGTTCAGGTGAAGGCCCTCTGCGTCGCTATCAAGAAGTGGATGTAGTCCAAGTCATCACATCGGGGCGAGTTCATGCCTCCCCAGAACTCCATAGAGGACGAGTGGAAAGAATTAAACCTTCAACTGCGTAACTCATACCATATAGAAATCGAAACCATTCAACGAAATTGCGAATATAGTTTTTATGCTCAAGCATTTCAGGAGATTTAAAAGCCACATGTCATCACGGCCTCCCACCCTCGCCCTTATGGTGTATAACGGGAGGCCTAAATTTGGCCTCTTAATAGGAGTGAGAAGGTAAGTTAAGATTCCTTACTCCTCCAATTCCTCTAGCAATTTTTGTTAACTTGAATTACATGCCTTTAAGATTTATTAGATTTCAGGGTATATGCCTCTGTGAGGCTCATTTAATTGGCTCATCTGAGCCTCCCCAAGTTGCGGCGCACAGCTTATAAGCCGGTTCATATCTCAGGATGAAACCTGCCCATGGGGGTTCGGGATGCGCCTTCGGGAGGGCAGAGGGGGGAATAGGAACCTCAATTGGTTGAGGCTGGATGGATATAGGTCTCAGATTGGGATGTCATGCCTCATAGGCCTGGCCGTAGGCCTCTCCACGGTCGGCTTCGTGAAGCTCTACACGTACATCTGGTCCATCTATGAAGCGGCTCGTGCGATGAGCCGATACCTTCTCCTCCTCCCTGTCTTTAGCCTCTCTATCTCCTACCTTCTCGTCAAGGGGCTGGCGGAGGTGAAGGCGACGGGGTGTGGAACCCATGAGCTGCTCGAGGTCTACCACTATGGGGAGGGGGCTATACCCGAGAGGGACACCCTGGTTAAGCCCGTCGCGTCAGCCGTCACCATAGGCCTCGGCGGGAGCGCTGGGCTTGAGGGCCCCAGCCTCCTCCTCGGTGGAGGGGTGGCATCGGCCATCTGCAGGAGGCTTAGGGTCTCAACCGAGGGTTTGAGGATATACCTCCTCTCGGGCGCGGCTGCGGGGCTCTCGGCGGTCTTCAAGGCTCCGCTGACTGGCATACTATACGCCATCGAGATCCCCTACCAGAGAGACCTTGTCAAGGAGGCCTTCATACCTGCCACCTTCTCTTCCCTAGTGGCCTACTTCATCTCCATAAGGATGCTCGGAGCTGAGACCCTCTTCCCCCCGATGCAATATCTGATCACGCCCTCCTACTGGATGGTGGCTCACTCCCTCCTCCTAGGCCTAGCAGCGGCTGGATGTGGAGTCGCCTTCACAATCCTCTCTAGGCTTATGAAGAGGCTAGCTTCAGAGGGCTCTATCGGGGTTTTTAACCCCATCACTGGAGGGCTCTTGATAGGATTATTGGGGTGGTTCCTCCCCCAGACCCTGGGCCTGGGATATGACACCATAGGGGAGCTGCTCCGCGGAGGGGGGCTTCCCCTAAGCCTCCTCGCAGCGCTCATAGTCTTCAAGATGGTTGCGACCTCGATAACCCTCAGCTCAGGGGGAAGCGGAGGCCTCTTCGTCCCATCGATATTCGTCGGATCGGCCCTTGGGGCGGCCTACTCCAGGGGGCTTATTGGGGAGCCAAGTCAGATGATGGGTGCGGCGTCCATCGCCGCCCTGATATCCTCAACCAACAAGACGCTCTTCGCGGGCATAGCCTTCGTGGCCGAGACCTCGGGCCCATCGTCTATAATCCCAGCCCTCATCTCGGCCACCACGGCCTACTTCGCGTCTGGAAGATACTCCTTCTTCTCCGATGTTCAGCCAGTCTACCGCATGGTGGAGGAGGAAGAGGCTGTTGAGATACTATACCACAACTTGAGGGAGAAGGGGTTGATCAACACCTTCAAGGAGCTTAGGGCCGCTCAGGTGATGACACCCAACCCGGTCTTCCTAACGGAGGGGACGACCCTGGATGAGGCTATCAACACCATGAAATATCACGATTACAGAGTTTATCCAGTTGTGACAGAGTCAGGTTCATTAATTGGATGTATAGAAATAGAGGATATTCTAAAGATTCCTGATTATAAAAGAGGGTTGACACTTAATTCTATGCCATTAAAGAGGCCAATAATGGTTAAAGAAGACGATAGTTTAGGAAAGGTTATGGAATTGATGATAGAATATAAGGCCGATCATATATATGTTGTAAAGGATCTTGAAAGTAGAGAGCTGAGGGGCGTCGTGGCCGGGATGGATATCTTGAAGAAACTTATATAGAGCCGGTGCCTCAGACGATCAGCCTCTCAGTCCCCTTGAAGGGGAGGTGCTCCTCGGCCCATCCGACCCCAAGCCTTTCAAGGGTCCCTGATAGGGGTATCCCATCCCTGTCCCATCCCATCATCTCGTAATAGAAATCTATAGCCCTCCTGAGCTCCCCTGGGTCCATCCCCCTCTTCGAGAGGGGGCCGGAGCTCTGGGGTTGGAAGAACCTCTCGGGGAGCCAGTCATCCGCCGATGTTAGGCCCTCCCTGACGTTGAAGAGCCTGGCGAGGGTGAGGATCCTCTCAGCGGCCTCCGCGAGCTCGAGGAGCGATATGTCCCAGCCCGTCACAGCCTGCAGGAGGTCGACGTACTCTGTGAACCTCCAAGGTGGGAACTGGCAGATCGATAGGCTGTTGGCGGCCACCCTCATCTCCGTCCACCTCTTGTAAAGCCTCACCTTCTCTCCTCCCAGGCTGTCTACTGGGACCTCCTCGAGGATCCCGAGGGGCCTAACCCTCAGGTAGTTCTCCGGCGTCATGAAGGTGTCGTGGAGGTTGGCGCAGTGGTCCGCGCCCATGGGGCAGACGGCGTAGCCGAGGCCGAGGCCCTTCTTCAACCTTGGCTCATGCATGGGCACCTCCAACCCCTTCACGTGGATGGCGTAGGCCATAGCCCCTTCTCCAAGCCTCTCAGAGGCCCTCTTCACCCCCTCAGCCAGAAGGTCTCCCAACCCCTCCCTCCTCCCGATCATCTCCACCATCCTGAGCATCGCCCCGGCATTCCCGAAGGTCAGGTCGATCCCGCCTGTATCCTCCTTGGAGATCACTTTGTTCTCGTAGCACTCCATGGCGAAGGCTATGGTGGCCCCCGTGCTTATGGTGTCCAACCCATACCTCTGGCAGAGCTCGTTCGCCTTGCATATGGCGGCTAGGTCCGAGACCCCGCAGTCCGACCCCAGGGCTGCGAGGGTCTCATACTCGGGGCCCCCATACCTCGCCTCCACTAGGTAGGGCTCCTTCAGCTCAACCACCTTCTTACAGCGTACCCCGCATGCGTAGCAGGTCTCCATCCCAACCCTAAACCTCTCCTTGACGGCTATGGCATCTATCTCCGTAACCTCCTTGAACTCTCCATCCCTGAAGTTCCTCGTGGGGAGGTTACCCGTCTCGGCGTAGGCGTCCATCGCGGCCCCGGTCCCGTACTCGTGTAGGCTCCTCGCCTCTGTGGGTATCCTGGAGTTGACGAGCCTCGCAAGCTCCCTAAGCCTCTCCGGGTTCGCCGCCTTCGGGGGGTTGTGGCCCCTCACGGCCACCCCCTTGAGCCTCTTCGACCCCATGACGGCGCCCAGGCCGCACCTTCCAGCCACGTGGTTGAGGTCGTTGATCACCGATGCGAACCTCACAAGCCTCTCCCCGCCAGGCCCTATTATGGCCGTCTTGGCCTGGGGCTCCCCAACCTCAAGCCTCATCCTATCCTGGCACTCTCCGACCTCTAGGCCCCAGAGGCCTGAGGCATCCCTAAGCTCGGCCCTCCCATCCTCAACCCATAGCCATACGGGCTCCTCGGATGAGCCCTTGAAGATGAGGGCGTCGAAGCCCGCATGCTTCAGCTCAGCCCCCCAATAGCCCCCCACATCGGATTCCCCGAAGCCTCCCGTCAACGGTGACTTTCCGCCCACTGCGTTGCGGCCGCTCCCTGAGAAGGGCGCTCCGGTTAATACGCCCGTCGCCATTATCAGTAGGTTCTCTGGGCCCAGGGGGTCCACCCCGGCCTCCAACTCTCTGAGGAGGTAGTAGGCCACGGCCCCCATTCCCCCGAGGTACATCCTGTACCAGCCCTCAGGGGGATGCTCAACCCTCATCCCCCCGCTCTCAAGGTCCACCCACAGAACCTTACCTGTATATCCAAATGGCAAGTTTAATCCACCGCCATTTAATGATGCTAGAACGGTTAATTAATTATATCTATTATATCCTCCAGGGTCATGGGTTTAGGCCTCTCCTTTGGAGGAGCGAGGCGTAGGAGGCCTATCTCTGGAGGACTTTCCTTTAAGATCTCATCGATTGGCCTCTCATAGGCGGGCCCCTTTTATCCATCCCTCCAGATAAATAATTGACCTATATGGCGGAGGAGTACTTCAATTCTCAGCCCTCCCCGTTAGAGATCGAGGAGAGGCTGGAGGGGTACCCATCCTGGATCGAGTTGGACCTCGACTGCGTCAGCCACAACCTGGAGGAGATCAGGAGGAGGGTTGGGGTTGAGGTGATCCCCTGCGTTAAGGCCAACGCGTATGGCCACGGCCTAGTTCCAATAGTGGCCCATCTCATGAGGAGGGGTGTGAGGAGGGTCTTGGTGGCGAAGCTCTGGGAGGCGATGCAGCTGAGGGAGGCAGGCCTAGACTGCGGCGTCATCAACATAGACCCCATCTTCACAGGTAGCCAGTATAATTATGTGGTCGAGGAGGGGATCACCCAGGCGGTATTCACCAGGGAGGTGGCGGATAGGCTCAGCCATGCAGCATGCAGCCTGGGGAGGAGGGCGAGCGCCTTCGTCAAGGTGGACACGGGGCTTGGGAGGGTCGGCGTAAGGCATGATAGGGCTGCCGACTTCATCGAATACGTCTCCTCCCTTAAGGGTATCAGGCTTGAGGGGATATTCTCCACCTTCACGGAGGATAATGCCTATGACAAGATCCAGCTGGAGAGGATGCTCGCCGTGGATATGGAGCTGAGGAGGAGGGGGATAGACCCAGGCACTAGGAGCATCGCGAGCAGCAACGCCATCCTCCACATGCCCGATTCATACCTCGACGCCGTTAGGCCAGGCCTGACCATCTACGGAGTCTATCCTGAGGAGGAGGATAGGAAGGCGGGCCTCGACCTCAGGCAGGCGCTATCCTTCAAGGCCAGGCTTGAGCTGGTTAAGTGGATAGAGGCGGGGGATCCCCTCACCTACAATCGTAGGTTCATCGCCCAGAGGAGGATGAAGGTGGGAACAGTCCACGTCGGCTACTCCGATGGATACCCCAGAGGCCTATCCAACAAGGGGCTCGTTAGGGTTGGATGCTCTCTGTGCAGGGTCCTCGGCTCAGTCTCCATAAACCATCACATAATCGACCTAGAGGGGGTTGAGGCTAAAGGGGGGGAGATAGTCGAGCTTATAGGGAAGGAGGGGGAGAACAGCATCGGCAGCCTGGCCAGAGAGGCGGGCATAATGACCTACACCCTCTGCGTAGGCCTAAACCCCCTCACCCCAAGGGTCTACTACGGGCAGGGAAGACCCGTAGCCCTCATGGAGCCCAAGCTAACGATCCAATAATCATATCACAAAGCGCGATGCCCTATCATTACATTTATTTGGACACATCGATGTGAAGCATGGGACTCCTCACCTCAGAGCATTCAAGTATTCAACCCTCAAGACTCATCTCTGGACGTTAGATGTTCTCCCACCTCGATTAAGCCTCCCAGCCTCGTAGACGAGATCCCTTAATTATGGATAGGGCCCCCTACTCTAACCCTCCTCGGGGAGGCCTATCTCCTAAGGGCTCCATCGCCCTCAGGCCTTCCGGTTCCTAGACCTCTTATACTCCCTTAGGCCGAGCCTCAGGATGAAGGTGCTCCTCTTCTCCCTCCCTCTGAGGGACTCGATCTCCTCCATAAGCTCGGGGTCTACGGTGACTCCCAGATGCCGTCTCATTTAGAGCTCTAAAAATTTAAAACATGAAATAATTGATAAATCTTATCGAATTTATTTTTGTAACATTCTGTAACATGTTGTAACTGACAGAATTAACATCCATCATCGGTTTCAGGAATTCAACCCATTCTAGTATATGGTGTTGGGTTAACTCTTTACTCGAATAACGAGATGAGAGGATCCATTTGAAGCCTTCTCCGTAGACACTCAGAGCGGATTCATACCATAACCCGGCTTTCCCAAGGCCTTCCGATAATCCCCCTTTAAGCGGAGGCTCAGCAACATAAGCCCGATGCAAGGGCTTAATCCTCCCTCTTAAACCTCAAGGTTCCCGGCCTTTTTTATGGAGGGGGCGAGCTCCCCCAGATATGGGGCATCCTTTAAGGGAGGGGATAATGTTTTTTAAGAGGCATTGGCACCCAATCTTCGGGTAGCCCAAGGGTTAGCGGGGTGGGGCAGCCAGGTTTAGCCCGCGGGGCTCATAACCCCGAGGTCGGTAGTTCAAAAAGGGGTTAGGGTTCTAGCCCCTTGAAAGTCTACCCCCCGCTACCACACCACAACCTCAGGGAAGGAGAGGGGTTAAAAAACCAAGTATTTTATACTCATTATTAAGGAGGGAGCCTAAAATATATCCATGAGCATCGTCTCCGTCATGGTTGTTATGAGCAATTTTCTATGCTTATTTCCAACGCCCCTTAGTCTCCTCGGGTTACAGAATCAATTGAATGGTTTTGAATCTCTTTGCTTTAGGAGCTCTTGGTTGACTAAAAACCTTAAATTTTCATACCGCTATTAGATGGTTGAGATGAAGGAGATATCTAAGGAGAAGCAGGCTGCATTTGAATGGGTTGACGAGAATGAGAAGTGGATCTCGGACTTCCATCAGTTGATATGGAACTTAGCCGAGCCGGCGTGGAGGGAGTACAGGTCCGCTGAGGCCTACTGCAAGCTCCTCAGAGATGAGGGGTTCAGGGTGGTTGAGGGAACCGGGGAGATGCCGACGGCCTTCATGGCCACCTATGGCTCTGGCAGGCCCGTTATAGCCGGGTACGCCGAGTATGATGCCGTGCCGGGCTTCTCCCAGAAGCCGGCTCCATACAGGGCGCCAAGGGACGGCCTCAACCCCTGGGCAGCAGGGCACACCGACCCCCACTCCTCATTGGGCGTCGCCTCTCTGGTCGGGGTGCTGGCGGCTAAGAGGGTGATGGAGAGGTATGGGATCAGGGGAACCCTGAAGTTCTTCGGGGAGCCCGCTGAGAAGGTCTGCGGCTCTAAGCCCGTCCACGCCGCCAAGGGATACTACGACGAGACAGACGCGGCGATATGCTACCACCCAGGAGGCTACAACACCTGCCTATGGGAGACCCAGAGCGGAGCCTACTGGAGCGCCGTCTTCACCTTCGAGTGCCTGGAGCCTGAGAGGTGGTTCAAGCCCGTCGCCCCCATGAGGATGGGGGGCCATGCAGGGGGGAGGTGCCCAGCAGCTCTGGACGCGGTCTGCCTGATGTACACGACGACGAAGTACACGAAGGAGGCCATGCTCCCCCACTCCTCCTACTGGACCCTGAACGAGTTCGTAATGGTTGGAGGCCAATGCACCTCCGACAACGTACCTCCCAGTATAGGCCAGATCCAGTATGCTTGGAGGACTCCAACCCTGGAGATGGCCCAGAGGGTCTACGAGGTCCTGGAGAACAACGCGAGGCATGTCGCGGAGATAACCTTCTGCAGGCTAACGGTTCGATGGGTGACGAAGACGAGGGTGGCCCTGCCAAACAATGCCATGGCTGAGATAACCTACAGGAACCTCGAGCTGGTTGGACCCCCAAGTTATGGAGAGGAGGCTAGGAGGGTGGGTAGAGAGATACAGAGGGGCCTCGGCCTAGAGCCGATGGAAGACCCCTTCACGGAGGAGTGCCAGAGGCTCACCCCACCCCAAGATTATGAGGCTATCCAGAGGAGGACCCTAGAACCCTGGCAGCGCCACATGGGGGCAGACGATTATGTGGAGTACACTTGGCACGCCCCCTCGGTGAGGCTATACACGGCCAAGGCCATCCTCAGACCTCCTACCACCGGCTACGTATATCCCTCGTGGGCGGTGAACGCCTTGGGGGGGATAAGGTGCACGATAGACCCGAGCATAATGGTTGCGGGGAAGACCATGGCTGCAACCTACATAGACCTCTTGACAAGGCCTGACCTCCTGGTCAAGGCCAAGGCGGAGTTCGACGAGAGGACTGGGGGAGGAATAGGGGGGTCGAGGTGGGTGGCTCCCCTCCTCCCAAGGGACTTCAAGCCTCCCGTGGACCTCAGATGGCCTGAGTACGTGACAACCCCCCGCGGAGAGGAGTGGTGGATACCGACCCCAAAATAGTCCCCTTTTTCTCCTTTCCATTTTACGGGTTTCGGTGGTCTGCTCATCGGTCTAGAGGGGCAGCGCTATTTGGTTAAGGCTGGAAGCCATGAGTTTGAGCATGGAGGGCCAAGTCCCTTAAAGCCTAGTTTGTGTAGGTTATTCCGAGGCGCCTCGTTTGGATCCTAGATTCAAGAGGTTCATCGTAGGCCTAGCGCTTGAGAGCTCTCTGGCGAATGGGTGCCCCGTTCAGGGGCTTCGAGAGCTATACCTAGAGCCCGATCCCGAGAGGGTCAGGGAGCTTCATGAGAGGTTGATAAACTCGGGGAGGCATGGGGAGAGGGAGGTGGCGATATGGCTCGAGCCCGCCATAGAGATGGGCCCCCTGAGATATGACCCTAGAAGGATAGTCGAGGAGATGAGGGAGATGGAGTTCCTCCTATACCTCCTTATAAGGAGGGCTGGGGAGGCCCAGAGGGATGTCAACTACTGGATGGACTACATCTCTAACGCGGCTCAGAGCCTAATCGACGGCTATTGGATAGATGCCAAGATATTCCTGAGCAGGGCCCTCCAGGCCTCGATTAGAAGCTCTATCGAGGGGCTTAAGACGGATCCTAGCCTCAGCTATGAGGTCGATGTCCTCCAGAAGGCCACCTTAAGCTACTTCAAGGAGGTCTCAAGCTACCCAATAACCCTGGAGGCCCCGGAGGAGAGGCTTGACCTCCTGCTCGAGGTACAGGGTATAATGCTTGAGCTGATGACGGCCCGCTGCTGTGGGGGTTGGAGAGGGCCAGCCTCCTCTCTAAGGGCCATCCACATCCTAAGCACCCTCCTGCGCCGCTTCCTCAACCCTCAATTCAGCCTAGCGGATGCAAGGGTTGACCTGAAGATGGCATCGGAATACCTGGAGGCGGACATCGGGGAGGCAGAGGGGGAGGAAAAGGTTGCTGAGCAGAGGCGGAGGATCAATAAACTTGTAGAGGCCTTAACATGAAGCCTTAAGAGCCGTTGAACTCGGTCTTCGATGGAAGGGTTATCTCAAGCTCTATGGTGGCTATGAACGTTTGGGTTTGGGGAGGCCTATCCTCCATCTTTGATGGAAGGCCCAGAGCCCTGGAGGCTTAAAATTTGGCGGTCTCCGCTTGAGGTGAGGGGACCACCTTCTCCATTATGGTCTTTAGCCAGGGTTCCTCGAGCCTCATCCTCATGAGAAGCCCTTCCACTGGGTGGCTATGGGCGAGTTCAAATCCGAGCCTCTCATAGAACCTCCTGAGCATCCTACCCTTCTCGTCAACCTCCTCCGTGTGGAGCCTCACCAGCTTGTAGCCCCTCTGCACGCATTGGAGGAGGATGAGGGTTATGAGGGCTGAGCCCACCCCCCTCCCCTCTACGGCGGAGGCGATGGTGTCTAAATAGAAGGCGTCTCCCTCCCCTGGATCCCTGTATCCGAAGGCGAAGGCTATGGGATCCCCCTCTAGGAAAGCGGTGGCTATGAAGAAGCCCTCCCTCTCGGCCCTTGATATAATCTCCTCGAAGGTGTATTGGAGTTCGGGCCTGAAAGCCTTAGACTCGACGAGTTGGATGCATCTGAGGAGGCCATCATCTATCGAGCCTTTTAGGGTTATGTGGCATCTCCCACCTAGAACCTCTGTCAGGTGGGCCTCGACTGCCTTGGCGTAGTCCTGGAGAGGAGGAAGAGCCGGGGCCCAGATCTCCTCCCGAGCCTTGATCGGGGGCCTGATACCGTACCTCCTCAGGGCGGCCTCTATTATCTTCCTTATCATCTCGTTGTAGTCCATGCCCGCAGCGTAGAACATCATCGGGTAGAAGCTCAGCTCATCCGCCTCGACGTTGTAGTCTATTCCTGGGAGGGGGTTGATCTCGAGGAAGTATATCTCTCCCTCCCTGTCCATCCTGAAGTCGAGCCTGGCGAAGTCCTTGCAGTTCAGGGCCTTGAAGGCCCTCTTGGATACCTCCTCAAGCCTCCTCCTCACCCCCTCGGGGATCTCAGCCGGGCATATGTAGTTCTTAGATGAATCGTATATCGTCTTGGCCTTCTGGCCCAGCACGTTCCCAAGCTCCTTAGGGAACCTCGAGAAGTCCACCTCCAATATCGGGAGGACCCTTGGCTCCTCTCCCGGCCCATAGTTCCCTATGAGGCCTACGCTGAACTCCCTCCCGTCTATGAACTCCTCCACCAATATGGGCTGCCTGTAGGCCTCAAGCATCTCCCCAAGCTTCCTCCTCAGAGCCTCCTCATCGTATACCACATTGTCTATGTTTATGCCCATGCTGGAGCCCTCATGGCTCGGCTTTAGGATGAGGGGAAACCTCAGCCTCGGGTTGAGGGGCTCATCCAGGCCTGTGAAGACCTGGAAGGGGGAGGTCTTGACACCGTGGAACTCGAGTATCATCTTGGTGGTCGGCTTGTCGAGGCAGATCGCCGTTGAGAGGATCCCTGAGCCCACGTATGGGATGCCCAGCATCTCGCAGAAGGCCGGGATGTGGGACTCCCTGCTCTCCCCCCTCATCCCCTCAGCCCTGTTGAAGACGAGGTCTGGCCTCAGCCTCCTCAGCTTCTCGTAGGCATCCTCATCCGCCTCTATGAAGAGGTACTCGTACCCGGCCATCTCTATCCCCCTCCTCACCTTCTCGATGGTGTCGGGTGGGTCGTACTCCACCTCGAACTCTCCCTCCTGCCTCCTGGTGTTGCAGACCAGGGCCACCCTAAGCCTCCTCTCAGAGTGGATCTCCGAGCACCTCCCTGTATATGCTCACGGCCTCATCCCTGATCCTCGGGGGCATGGTGATGCTCTCGTGGATCCCGAAGAACTCCCCGTATAGCTCGTCCTCCCTCTCAAGGGCCTCGTCCAAGAATCGCCTCTCGAACTCCTCGACAAGCTCTGCCTTAACCCCCCTCCTCCATGCAAGGTAGAAGGCGAAGAGCTGCTCGTCCCTCCCCCTCCCAGTGAGGGCGTAGGTCATGACGCTCCTCCCCCCGAATAGGGAGAAGTAGTCCCTGCACTCCCGGGTCAGCATGTTCCTCTCGAGGCCGACCCTCCCAGGGTCGAACCCTGAGGCAACCAGGAGGAGGTACATCTTCCCGCATACCGTGCACTCCTGGCACCAGCGCCTCTCCCTCCCAGCCTCGGTCTCGACGAAGCATGACATGTGATACTTGGCCACCTCAGGATACCTCCTGTTCAGGACTAGGACCACGGCGATGTCGTTCAGGGGCTCTATGACACTCATGGTCCTCACCCTCCCCCCCGTCGCCTGCCTCGTCATCGAGTCTATCTGCAGGGTCCAGATGTGGGACTGGTCGTAGGCGGGGTAGCATACGTATCCCTCTCCGTCGTAGTAGTGCTCTCCGCAACTCTGCTCGTTCCCGAAGAGGATGTATCCAGCCTCGTACCTGTGGGCGACAGGCAGAAGGGTGAGGGCGTACTCGGTGGACTGGAGGCCCCATCCAAGCTCGGTCTTACCAACGCCCAGCTTAACCCCATCCCTCAGCTCACCGGCCGAGTGATCCACCTTGACGAGTTTCACGCCGAACTCCTTGTGGAAGGCCTCGGCCAGGGCCGTCTTATGCTTCTCCTCATAGGTCAAGGAGGGCTCCACTATGTAGCCGATCTGGGGATTGAGGCCTATCTCCCTGGATACGGCCCATGTGCAGAGGCTGTCCTTTCCAAAGGATAGGCTGACCACCGAGGAGTCTTCCCTGGCCTCCCCCTCATACGTTGGAAGCCTTATCCTGTTATCCCTGAAGTTGACCTTCAGGTTCATGAAGCTCCTCAGGTAGGAAGATGTGCTCTTCCCGTCGACATCGGCGCAGCTCGGAAAGTCCATAACCATGTTCTGGAAGAAGTAGGTCTGGAAGTATGGGGGGGAGGTATTGTACGATATCTCTTCAGCCCCCATCATCAGGGGTAGATGGATGGTCTGGGCGTATACGAGGTTGTCCACCAGGAACTCCCTAGCCTCAGTATGGTACTCGCTCCAGATGCCGTCGGGGTAGAAGGTCCCATAGGTCCTCCCCCCGAAGTGGATGATGAACCCGTCTCCAGTCTGCTCAGCGTTAACGGTCAGAGACCTCAATGGATCCCTTCCAAGACGCTTCAAGGGTCTTTAGGCCTCCTGGCCGTGAGGACGGCGACGCAGGCATCTATTTCAGGCCTCTCCTCTTCCAGGAACCTCCTCAGGGAGGCGAGGGCTGAGGCTGAGGCCGGCAGCACCGATAAGCCCTCCCAAGAGGCGAGTAAACCTGAGTAATAGGCCATCTCCTGATCTGGCACCGGGAATGCGGAGCCTCCGCTCTCCCATATGGCGTCGAGGGCTAGCTGGCCGTCGAAGGAGTGCCAGGCGACAAGAGGCTCGTTAAAGTCGGTCTCCTTTATCTCTGAGGGTGAGAGGTCCCTGATCACCCTCCTCCCGAGGAGGAAGCTCCTCAATATGGGGTTGTCGTGGGGCGTGCTCGAGGCGATCATCATAGGTACCCCATCGGTTAACCCCATATCGCAGAGCATCCTGAAGCCGTGATATACCCCTGAAAGGGTTGTGCCGTTCCCTACAGGAGCCGCCACCACATCGGGGACATGCCCCAGAGCGGTGTAGATCTCACGGGCTATCGAGGCGTAGCCTCTCAGGGAGGCCCTCGTGTTTTGCTCTAAGCCCGGGTTAGCGTCGTACCAGCCGTTCTCCCTCGCCTCCTTCGAGGCAAACCACACGGCATCCTCATAGGTTCCTTCGACGAGGTGGACCTCGGCCCCATATCCACCTATCTCCCTGAGCCTCTCTCCACGGTAGCTCGACGGGATGTAGACGTGAGCCCTAATCCCGTAGAGGGGGGCGAAGTAGGCGAAGGAGGCCCCGAAGTTGCCGCACGTGGCTATGGCGAGGGAGGCGTAGCCTCCCTCCCTGGCCTCATCTAGGCATGCCACCGCTGCCCGATCCTTCTGGGAGCCTGTGGGGTTGAAACCCTCCAGTTTGAGGTAGAGGCGCCTGCACCCGATCAGGGATTCGAGGCCTCTAGAACGGAGTAGAGGTGTCCCACCAATCCGGTGGGAATTATCCGGAGGCTCGTCGAGTTCCTCCATCCTTCCCCTTGATGACCTCGATCTCGACGATGCGCTAAGATGAATATATACCTTGTGAGTCGGCCCCGAGCCAGGAGGCTCTGAAATACCTTTTTATTCCTCATGGTATCAATCTGCTGTGGATGCTCTCCGTCTTCGGGAAGCTCCACCACCACATAAGAGAGGCCCTTGAAGAGTTGGGGTTATCTCGGCCTACGCCTCCCCAGGAGAGGGCTATAGGCCCGATCCTCAGAGGGGAGAGCATCCTTCTGGTGGCGCCCACCGCCAGCGGTAAGACGGAGGCGGCCCTCCTCCCCCTCTTCGACCGCCTCCTGAGAGATGAGGGCAAGAGGGGGATAAGGGGCCTATACATAACCCCCCTAAGAGCCCTGAACAGGGATATGATGAGGAGGCTCGAGTTCTGGGGAGATAGACTGGGGATAGATATCCAGGTCAGGCATGGGGACACGAGCCTCAGGGAGAGGCGTAGGCAGTCGATGGAGCCCCCGGAGTTGTTGATAACCACTCCCGAGACCCTCCAGGTCATCCTCCCATCGAGGGAGATGAGGGGTTACCTACACCCCCTGGGCTGGGTGGTGGTGGACGAGATCCATGAGATAGCATCCTCCAAGAGGGGTTCCCAGCTCTCAGTGGGTCTTGAACGCCTTGAGCTCCTAGCGGGGAGGCCCCTCCAGAGGATAGGCCTCTCAGCCACGGTTGGGAACGCCGAGGAGGTCGCCTCCCTCCTGGGAGGAGGACGTGAGATATCGGTCATCTTCGTGGAGGTGGAGAAGCCATTTGAGTACAGGTTAGAGTATCCAACCCCGGATGAGGCTGACTTCGACCTGGCAGATGAGCTTGGAACCACGCCGGAGGCCGTATCCAGGCTCAGGAGGATCAGGGAGCTGATGGAGGGGCATGCCTCAACCCTCATATTCGCCCAGGGGAGGGGGCAGGTGGAGCTCCTGGGGAGTAGGCTCTCAAGGATCGAGACCCGCGTCGATGTCCACCACGGCTCTCTCTCAAGGGAGGAGAGGCAAGAGATAGAGGATAAGCTCAAGGCCGGGGCCCTAAGGGGAGTGGTCTGCACCTCAACCCTCCAGCTTGGCATAGACATAGGGGCCATAGACCTCTGCGTCCAGTATCTCAGCCCCAGGAGCGTATCAACCCTGATGCAGAGGATCGGAAGGTCTGGCCACGCCCTTGAAAGGCGATCCAAGGGGGTCATCATATCGGCTTATGGGGAGGACGCCCTCGAGTCGATGGCCATCGTCGAGAGGGCGAGGAGGGGGGAGGCTGAGAGGCTGGATATACCGCTGAGGCCCCTAGACGTCCTGGCCCACCAGCTGGTTGGCCTGACCCTTGACATGGAGGCGATCGACGAGGATGTGGCCTACAGGATACTCAAGGGGGCCTACCCCTACAGAGGCCTCGAGAGGGAGGAGCTCGAGGAGGTGGTCGAGTTCATCTCCTCAAGAGGCCTGATAGCCGTGGATGGAGGCATCCTAAGACCCACCTCGAGGGGGCGTAGATACTATTACATGAACCTCAGCATGATACGAGACGAGAGGCGCTACCCCTTCGTCAACCTGGCCACGGATAGGGTGATAGGAACCGTCGGAGACGAGTTCTGGACCCTCAGGGCCAGGGTAGGCCTCAACGTGATCCTCAGGGGCAAGGTCTGGAGGATAATCCACATAGACGATGAGAGGGGCATCCTATACGCCCTCCCCTCGGAGGATCCCCTCGGGGCCCTGCCAGGCTGGGATGGGGAGCTCATCCCAGTCCCAAAGGAGGTGGCGATGGACGTGGGAGAGCTGAGGGAGAGGATAGCCTCCGAATTGTCCAGGGTGGGATCAGCCGAGAGGGTTGTTATTAGCCTATCATCCACGATGGGGGTCGACCAGGAGGCCCTGAGGGCCATGGTCGAAGAGGTGAACAAGCAGCTATCCCAGGGCTTCCCACTGCCATCTAAGAGGAGGATTGTACTAGAGGGATACGAGAGTTACGTGGTCATCCACAGCACCTTTGGGGAGAGGGTGAACAGGACGCTGGGCTGCGTCTTCGACGCCATCCTCTCGGAGCATGATATGATATACAGCTGGTGGAACGACGCCTACAGGATATTGATCAAGGCCCCGAGGAGGATAGGCGGATATGACCTTGAGAGCATGGAGTCATGGCTCTTCCACAACTCTCCCGGGGACGTGGAGAGGCGACTATTAGAGTTCATGGAGGGGAGGTTCCCCTTCGGATATAGGATGAGGTTCGTAGCTGAGAGGTTCGGGGCCATCCCGAGGGGGAGAGCCCTCAGCCCAAGGGAGCTCGAGGAGCTTTATAGGAGGTTCAGGAACACCCCGATATACATGGAGACCCTCAGGGAGGCATACAGGGAGAAGCTGGACCTGGAAGAGGCTAAGAGGATCATGAGCCGGGTCGAGGCCGGAGATATAGAGGTGGTAAGGATTATGAGGGGGAGGCCCAGCCCCCTCGCCAGGCACATCCTGGAGAAGTATGCCGAAACCCCTGAGCTTTTGGCCCCCAAATTCTCGGTGGATGACCAGCTGGAATACATGAAGAGAAGTAT
>JBBIVO010000003.1:24276-54365 GCA_037439685.1 Candidatus Bathyarchaeota archaeon
GGCATGTATGGGCTGTGGGGGGTGGAGCCGCTCCATCAGGGTGAGAGAGCTCGCTGAGGCCCCGACCTGCGAGGCCTGCGGCTCAAGGCTCCTAGCGGTCCTCAGGAGGCATCAGAGCCCGGAAACCCTTCTTTCAACCCTAAGGAGGTGGATGAGGGGAGAACCCCTCGATGAGGTGGAGATGGAGGACATCTCGTATGGCAGGAAGACGGCTGACCTGGTCCTCTCCCATGGGAAGAGGGCCATAATAGCCCTGACGGTTCAGGGGGTGGGACCCTCAACTGCCTTCTGCATCCTATCGAGGATGCACAGGAGGGAGAGAGATCTCTACGAGGACCTCCTGAAGGCCAAGATCCAGTACCTGAGGACCAAGCCCTACTGGGAAGAGGAGAGCAGCCACGCTAGAAGTCGGAGGGGCCGCTGACCAGCCCCTTAAGCTTGGCGGCTCAGCAACTCCTCTATAGCCCTGACGGCGTTGGAGACGCCGTCTCCCAGGTTCATGGAGAGGACCTCCCTTATGCGCTCCATGTAAACCTCCTCCTCTGTGACCCTCTTCACCAGCCTCAGGAGGTTATCCATCGTGAGGTCCCTCTGATGGAGGGCCTCGGCGATCCCGAGCTCCCTCGCCCTCCTTGCATTCGCATACTGCTCCGTGTGCCCTGGCGTCGGTATCAGGACCTGGGGTTTCCCGTAGCAGAGGTTCTGCAATACCGTCTCATGGCCGGCTCTTGAGATAACGGCGTCGCAGGCCTTGAGGTATCTGAAGCGGTCTGATATCCATGGAAGGATCGTCAAGGAGCCATATGAACGGGGCTTAGGGTCGAGGCTAGGCATCCCCATGGAGAGGAGGATCCTATAATCATCCGGGAACCCCCTTAGTATCGGGATGAGCCTAGATAGTAGAGGGATGCGCTCCTCCTCAGGGCCGCTTATGCTGGCCAGTATGAGGGGCTTCCCCCCCTCCAAACCCGGGAGTTCTTCGTCATACTCCTCGGGCCTCTTTGGGAGGATGGGCCCCACAAACCTGACCAGGTTCCTATACCTCTTGGGGATCCTGAGGTGGTCTAGGCTTAAGGTGTAAGGCTCCGGGAAGTCTGGGATGAGGATCATGTCGCTCGTAGCCCATCCGCCCCCGATGAGGGTTAACAGAAAGCCGTCGGCCACCTTTGAAAGGTTGAAGTTCCTCTTACTTCTGGGGACTATAAGCTGGAACTGGTTAAGGATGAGGGCTGAGGGCAGCCCCAGCAGCCTCGCCGCGAAGATCGATGAGAGCCTCGTATCCGAGACGACGACCTCGGGCTTGAACCGTCTCATGTGCTCTATCTCAACCTTGACTTGGTTCAGGAAACGAGGCGGGGCCTTTAATCCCCCCTTCACGGATGACATCTTGAGGTCTATGCGCCCCTCATAGACCTCCATCCTCATGGAGGGGGCTGAGACCACGGGGAGCTGGCTCCTCCTGAGGTATTCCAGCCCCTCCCGGTAGGTGGAGAAGAGTATCTCGGCCCCCCTCCTCCGAAGCTCCTCGGCTATGGGTAGACATCTGCCCACGTGGCCTAGGCCTAGGCCACATGGGCTAAAGTAGATCCTCACCCCTTCTAGCCTTCCCAACGGGGCCCCATCCGCTCAGGAGGTGAGGCTCAGCCTCTTAACGGGTCCTCCAGGGCTCTCCTCGGCGAAGATTATCGCCTGGAACCTTGAGACCTCAGTCCTCGGGTCCAGCCAGGCGTCCGGAGGGAGGCCGGCCTTCAGACAGCAGTTCGTCAAGAACTCCTCAGCGTCCCAGCCCCATTCAACCGCAACCTGGGGGAGGAGAAGCCCTCTCCTACCTCCCCTCCCCACTATTAGGCCGTCCCTCCCTATCTTAACCTTCTCGGGATACCTCGATGGATCATCTACCCTTATGGCTTCTGGGGGGGTGAGGACGCTCACCTCCACAGCGATGTGCCCCATCTCGCCCAAGGAGACGGGTTGGAACCTGGGGTCCTCGAAGGCTGCCCCTAGGGCGGCCTCCACGACCGCCTCTGCCAATGGCATGACCGGATAGGGAAAACCTATGCAGCCCCTGAGGGTGTGGCCGCCACCCTGAACCCTGTTAAGGGTGACGAATACTCCGCAGTGCTGCGTAAGCTTCTCAGATGCGCCCACCGGCCTGACGGCCTCCCCTGACTTCAGCCTTGCCTCTATAGCCCTTCTAGCCAGCTTAACGAGATACTCCCCCTCCTCGCGGGTCAGTTCAAGCTTCAATCTCCCTCCCTCCATAACCTTTGCCCAGCCTTTTATCAGATATCCTGTAAGCCTATTAGGGTCTTTCCCCGCCGGTGGCCTCCTCCACCATCTCGAGGATGCTCCTCCAGTGGCTCCCCTTCCAGTATACCTGCCCACAGGAGGTGCAGATCCAGAATTCGCCGTAGGCCCTTAGGGTCCCGGTGGGAACCTTGCCCCTGACAGCCTCCCTGTCGGCAGCCTTGAGCTCCGCTCCGCAGAGCGGGCATCTCGACCTCTCCGGGTCCAGCTTAAGGTTGAACCTCCCGGAGACGGACCTCAACATCTCCGCGTCGTTCCCCCCCTCCACGAGGAAGGATTCCAAACCCTCCCTCATAGCCTTCCTGTAGAGCAGCTCGTCCCTCGTGAGGAGGACCCTCCCCTCCAGGGATGCAAGCCTGATCAGCTCATCGTCGGAGATATTTCCAGGATACTCGGCGTCGTAGCCGCATATTCTCAGCCATCTAGCGAGGGAGCCCAGCATCGCATCGAGGAGAAACCTTCGCTCCAACCTTGGGGACCCCTCCACAACCCTATCTCTTCCCATGAAGAACGGGAATGGGGGATTTAAAGGGTTCTAGGGTTAATGGGGTTGATCCGACTCTAATGGGTGGAGACTAGGCCGTCTCATCGGCTCTACAATCCTCGCATATATACATCCCTTCTACTTCCCTCAGGTTCGTGGAGTATGCCCCGCACCTCTCGCATATACCCGTTAATGAGGAGGTGGATCCAACCTCGGGGAGGATCTGGGAGCGCTCACGTATTATCTCGATGATGGTTGGAACTATTCTCAAGATATCCCTCTCCGTCACAACCCCAACGAGGCTCCCCTTATAGGTGACCCCCAATCGCCTTATGTTCAGCCTGTTCATCTTGATCATGGCATCTATTAGAGGGGTCTCGGAGTCCACCGTTATTAGGGGGGAGGACATGACCTCTCCAACCCTAACATCCCTAGGCGAGAGGCCCCTGGCTACAACCCTCACGACTATATCCCTCTCCGTCACGATCCCATGGGGCCTGGCCTCCCTGTCCAGTACGATGACAGCCCCTATTTTGTTCCCATCCATTATCCTCGCCACCTCCGTTATCCCTTCTTCCTCACCGACGGCTATGGCGGGGCTGGACATGGCCTCCCTGACGACCAACCTATATGTCAGCTCGAGCTCCAATCAGCCCTCACGACATGATAGGAGATTTAACTTCTAGGTAAAAAGCTTAACAGACGTAGACCCGAGGGCCTTTAGGACTATTCAGCGAGTTTGAGGATATAGCCGCAGCCCCCACACCCGATTTTCTCATCCCTAGAACCCTTCTCAAGGGATACCCTGATCCAGCTCCCGCAGTTAGAGCATCTGAGCAAGAGGCCCTCAGCGCCCCCCTCCCCCCTGCAGAGGAGGATGGGGGAAGAGGGGTATTGAGGCTGGGAGGCCATCCTCCTAAGCCCCAGCCTGGAGGCCTTCTGCCTAACTGCTTGGAGGGTTCTCCCGGGAAAGGCCTCTGATAGCCTCTCCATAGAGGCATCCGACAGGTAGAAGGCTCTAAGCCTTCTGATCTCCTCCTCAGTCCACCTCCTCCCGGTCATCTTCCCACCTACAGGGACGGGGGCTATCTCGGTTCGTGAACCGCGGTATGGCCGAACGCCTCCTGAGGAGGGGCTCCCCTCCTCCCACGGCCTAAGCAGGCTAGGCCTCCCCCGGCCATTCCGCGGATCTTCATAATCATCGGATGTGCTGCCGACTCTTAAGTTGGACGCCAAGTTGAATTATAATAAACTGTTAAAAATCGCCCCCTCTGAGAATCACCTTTAGGGCTTTCCAAGTCCAAGCAGAGGGAGGGGGCATAAGCTTCGTTTAAACGCGGAGAGGGGCCTCGTGTTAAGCTTTAGCTGGAGAGGTTCTAGCGGCGGGCTTTTAGAGGAGACTCTGGGGGTTCCACCTCCGAAAGGTTTAATGGAGCCTCATCGCCCTAAGGGATCGAGTTAGATGGAGACGATATACTATCGAAGGCCGAGGCTTTCTAGGCCAAGCATGGTCGCCGTCTGGCCTGGAATGGGGCACCTAGCCAAGACGGCGGGAGACTATCTAAGAAGGAGGCTTAACGCCAGGATCTTCGCGGAGATCAGATATTACCAGAACGCGGTCATCTACGTGAATGGACTGGCTGAGCTGTCATATGTGAGGCATAGGCTGTACGCCTCATCAAAGCATGACCTTATAATCTGCGTTGGAGAGGCCCAGCCCTCCATCCCTGAGGAGGCCTATAGGCTTGCAAGGCAGATAGTTAGGGTGGCTGAGAGGTTAAAGGTTAGGAGGATATACACCCTGGCAGCCTATCCAAACGAATACCAGGAGAAGCCTGGGGTCTACGGGATATATACCGACGAGCGCCTTAGAGGCCTCCTCTTGAAGCAGGATATCCAGCTCTTGGAGGGGGAAGGGGCTATAAACGGTTTGAACGGCATACTGATAGGGGTGGCCAAAAATAGGGGTATAGAGGGCATATGCCTCATGGCCGAGATCAAGTATACCAACCTCCCACAGCACCTCTCATCGAAGGTTGTTCTGGACAAGCTGGCCTCCCTTCTCGGGATAGATGTGGACACCTCTTACCTCATGAAGAGGGCTGAGAGGTTTGAAGGCCTCATCCATAGGCGTCTAAGCATGAGACAGGGATATGAAGGGGCCCTGAAGGTGGATGATAAGAATCTGAGGTACATCAGCTAGAGGCTCGAGGATGGAATTATAGGAGAGGAAGAACTGGATGGACCAGGCCGAGAGGATCTGGTGGAGCAAGGTCTCAATCTCCCTCCCGGGAGCCCTCCTCACATATACTATGCAGACATATGCAGGGCTGAGCGAGGTGTCATCATTCCTCATGGGCGTGCTCATATACCTCCTGTTCTCAAACATCATCTCCCGGATGATGGGGTTTGATAGGTTTAAGGGGCTTAAGATAGGTGTCGGGGCCTACTTCTTCACCTGGATAACCGCCTGGATAATCCTATACACCCTATTTTAGGTTCTAAATCCCACTTCGATCCCGCTCAGAGCCTGGAGCCTCCATTGTCAGCGGTCTTCAAATAGCGGATTTGAGGGCTTGTTAACCAGCTTGATATGGAATCGGAGGCGCTGCGAATTGGGCCGCCGAGCCCCTAAACCTCACGAGGCACCCGTAGCCAGGGATTAGGGAGGTAAGTTGAGAACCTCAGGCCGCCCGATGTGAGGTTTAGGATACCCAATATCCAAGGCTGGAAAAATGGGACACTTGGTTTGCTTCAGAGTTCTCCAAAGCCCATACCCCCAGAAGATTATGGGGAAATGTTCGAAGAGTGACAAGCGCAGAGTTAACTACGTGAATCGTAAAATGAAGACTAGGCTGAATGGAGAGTTTGTTGAAGAAGGGTTGACCCCGTTCCTTGAAGATCTAAACGGTATAGGCCACAAAACTACAAGAATAAAGGTTTAAAAACCGAGATGCCTTAACGCTCCATGCAGATAATACCGCAGTATATAGAGTAGAAGACGGACTGAAACGGATAATAGAGGCATCATAATTAACGCCATGAACACCTGCAATGCCTTTCCGAGTTACGGGCATCTGTCCAAGTTAGAAGGGCAGCCCTTAAATTGCACCGTTGATATGAAGACGACGGGCCTTTAGCATACAGAAATATCCTCATGGGGAGCAGGCCAAGCCTAGGAAGACCTCGATGGATCGACCTCCGGAAGAAGGACGCGTGTAGATCGAGGGCTATGCGGATCGGGACACCTTCTTTTTCCCAATACTCATGTAATATCGTATGAAGTCCCACCAGGCTGAGAAGTAACCCGAGTCGTAGGGGGTTCTGTCGTACTCCCTGGCCTTTGCCCTGAACATCCTGTCTAAATTACCCAGAGAGTCTACTTCTGTTAACACCCTGTTTACGAAGTCCCTCTGGTCTCCTGTCCTGAGGGATAGATAGAGGCCTCCGAGGGCATCCAGGTATCCCTCCCTGAATTCGTCTCCCACCATCCCCTTCTCCCCTATCGCCTTTAGGGACCTCTCGGCCTCTGAGAACCGCCTCTCAAGGAGGGAGCCGAAGAAGCTTAGGATCTCATCTCTAGCGTTTAGGGTGTAGTTGGCCTCCTCCCTCCCCTTAGGCCTCCTCCCCACCCTCTATCCCCCTCTCCGTGATCCTTATCGGAGCCTCCCCTTCGGGTAGGAATGGGCTCACTATGAGCCTTGCGATCCTGATGTTCTCCTTCCCCTTCCTCAGGAAGACCCTTGTGTGGCTCGTGTGGCCTATGATATGCCCTCCCACGGGCTGGACGCCCTTGAAGAAGAAGACGTCGGGCTGGGCCATGACCTGGTTGGTGATGACCGCCGCCGCGTTGAAGGCCCTGGCCAGCCTTATCAGCTTGTGCAGGTGCTTATTGAGCTGCTGCTGCCTCGAGGCGAGCATCTCTCTCCCTATATACTCGCTCCTGAAGTGGCTGGTCAGGCTGTCTAAAATTATCAGCCTGATGTTGTTCTCCTTTATCACCTCATCGGCGTTCTCGAGGAGTATCATCTGGTGGCTCGAGGTGTAGGCCTCGGCGAAGATTATCCTCTTCAGGGCCTCTTTAGGGTCTAGGTTGAAGAAGGGGGCTATCTGCATTATCCTCTCAGGCCTGAAGGTGTTCTCGGTATCTATGTATAGGGCTCCTCCTTCGAGGCCTCCCCTCTCATATGGGAGCTGGACTGTGACGCAGAGCTGCTGGCATATCTGCGACTTCCCAGTCCCGAACTCCCCGTAGAACTCGGTTATCGACTGAGTCTCTATCCCTCCCCCTAGGAGCCTATCGAGGCTGGAGCACCCCGTTGTGAGGTGGCGGACGCTGCTCCTGAGCTTCACCAGCTCGTCCCCCCTCACGAAGGTTATGGCCATCGACCTCCTAGCGGCCTCTATGATCCTCTCCGCCGTTGCCTCGCTTATCCCCGCCTCCACGAGCTCTCCAACCGCCGCCGTGGCTAGGGATTCAACGGTCTTGAATCCTATCTCCCTCAGCTTGGACGCGGTCGCCGGTCCCACTCCCGGCAGATCCTCAAGCCTCTGATACCTCTGCTTGTGGTACTCCGCCTGCCCCTCGCTCAACCGGAGGGCCTCCTAATATCTCTATCTCGGGATCCTTAAAAACGATTCACGAGCCCGGCGAGAAGGGGGGTGTGGAGCCAGGTTCATCTCCTCCCCCCGACCCCCGGGAGGCTCCCCTCCTCATCCTCTTCCCCATCCTCCTCGGCTTCGAGGGCTAATGAGCCCCTATATCCGCAGCTCTCACATACATATGTGGGGGGGATAATCCCAAGAGAGGCAAGTTTTATCCTCGGGCTTCCACAACTCGGGCAGAGCTTGGGAGATGGCTTCCGGTACCTTATCTCTCCTAGAAGCCTCAACAGCTCTCTCAGAGGCTTCACCTCAATGGACCTCTATGTTCTCTTTTGGGAATCCCATGTGGATGAGGGCCTCTCTCACAGCCTCCCTATGATCCCCTTGGAGAAGTATCTGATCGTTCTTAGCGGTTCCTCCGCATGCGCACTTAGCCTTTAGGGTCGCCGCCATCCTGCTCAGGTTGACATCCTTCGGATCCAATCCGTCTATAACCGTCATTATCTTCCCCCACTTCCTCGACTCCAGCCTTATCCTGATCCTCTGCTCCTCCTTGCTCATCTCCTCGCAGACGCAGAGATCCTTAGGCAAGCCGCAGACGGGACAGATCTCAGCCATTACCGAATCCTATTCATGCAACATGTTCTAAAAGCTTTACTGTTCTAAAGCCTCGAGGAGGGGCTAAAAGTATTTCTGGAGGAGGGAGAAGGCCTTTAGGGCGTCTCTAGGCTCCAAGATGATGACGGTGTTAGTGGAGCAGCTTATGAACTCGACGATGTTGATGTTCCTACTAGCCAAGAGCTGGGTTATGAAGGCGACAAATCCAGGGGTTCTCTCCACCCTGGGAGGGCTTATGAGGATGAGGGCAACCAGGTTGCTGTTGACCCGAACGTTCTTCGGGAGGCCCCCCTTCAGCTTGGTCTGGTCAACCACGTAGACGTAGCTGTCGGTGAGATAGGCCGTCACCAGATAGGGGATTTCAAGCATCTCCGGCGAGATGATGACCGCCATCTTGTCTTGGAGCCTGACCTTCGACTCCCTTAGGATGGATAGGACCTCCTCCTCCTGGAGGCCCCTCTCAGAGGCCAGCTCCTCCCCTATCCTGATTATCGCCGCCTTTATCGCCTCTATGCTCCCCTGGCCCATCTCCTCCCTCAGCCTCCTGGCGAGGGCTGAGTAGTTGACCACCCTCATCTTCAGGGCGTCGAGGATGGAGGGCCTCATCTGGATGGTCTCCCTGACGAGCCTCGCGACCGATCTTGTCTCATTTACGTCATTATAACTCATCTTTGCAATATTTAAGCCATAAAATATATAAACCTATCCTGCTTTATCAACCCAACAAATCGGGGAGTTGAAGCACTTGTCTAAGAAGGTGGTGCTCGCCTATTCCGGAGGGCTGGACACCTCCGTCTCCGTGAAGTGGATCCAGGAGAGGTATAAGAGCGACGTGATAACCGTCACCGTCGACGTGGGCCAGGGGAAGGATATGGAGGCCATCGAGGAGAAGGCCTGGAGCCTCGGGGTCCTGAACCACTACTCCATAGATGCGAGGGAGGAGTTCGTGGAGGATTATGTGGTGCCCGCAATAAAGGCGAACGCCCTCTACATGGATGCCTACCCGGTCAGCAGCTCCCTATCCCGACCGCTGATAGCCTCGAAGCTGGTCGAGGTGGCGGAGAGGGAGGGGGCTCAGGCGGTCGCCCATGGATGCACCGGAAAGGGGAACGACCAGGTGAGGTTCGACGTGACGATAAAGGCCCTCAACCCTAGCCTGGAGATAATAGCACCCGTGAGGGAGTGGAGCATGACGAGGGATAAGGAGATAGAGTGGGCGACGGAGAGGGGAATACCCATACCCGTCACCGTAAAATCCCCATACAGCATAGACCAGAACCTCTGGGGGCGATCCATAGAGTGCGGGGTCCTGGAATACCCGGAGCTGGAGCCCCCCGGCGAGGTCTTCGAGTGGACTAAGCCGATAGAGGAGACACCAGACAAGCCCGATTACATAAAGATAGGTTTCGAGATGGGGAAGCCGACCACCCTGAACGGGGAGAAGATGAGCACCCTAAGCATAATAGAGAAGATACAGGCGATAGCTGGAGAGCACGGCATAGGGCGGATAGACCACATGGAGGACAGGATAGTCGGAATAAAGTCGAGGGAGGTGTATGAGGCCCCAGCGGCCACCGTCATGATAAAGGCCCACACAGACCTCGAGAAGATGGTCCTAACGAGGCACGAGAAGCTCTTCAAGCGCCACGTAGACCATGAATGGGCGGTTTTAACATACGTGGGGCTATGGGTGGACCCGCTGAAGGAGGCCCTAAACGCCTTCATAGAGAAGACTCAGGAGAGGGTAACCGGAGAGGTGACCGTGAAGCTCTTCAAGGGGAACGCCCAGGTCACAGGGAGGAGCTCACCATACTCGCTATACGACCTAGGCCTAGCAACATATGACATATCCACGACCTTCGACCAGACCGCGGCCATAGGGTTCATCAAGCTCTGGGGCCTCCCCACGGTCACGGCCTGGGCCTTGAAGAAGAGGCTCGGGAACACCTCCACGAGGGGTTGAGGCGACGCCGCCCGCGGGGTGGATGGGATCGCGTGATGGTGAGGCATCTCCTCAGCGACTTCGACCTCTCGAAAGAGGAGGTTCTGGAGATCCTGGACCTCTCGGAGAGGATCAAACAAAACCCCTCGAAGTATAGGAGATCCCTCGAAGGGAAGGTCCTAATAATGCTCTTCGAGCTTCCATCCCTGAGAACCCACATCTCCTTCGAGGCTGGGATGGCCCAGCTGGGAGGACACGCCATATTCTACGACATCAAGGGCGGGGGGTTCACCAGAGGAGAGGGCCTAGAGGACGGCGTGAAGGTTCTAAGCAGATATGGCGACTGCATAATGGCCAGGGTCTTGAAGCAGAGGGACATGGAGAGGATAGGGGCCTCATCGACCATACCCGTCATAAACGGGATGACGGAGAGGTTCCACCCATGCCAGAACCTAGCAGACCTACTGACCATAAGGGAGGCTAAGGGGGACCTAGAAGGGATGAGGATAGCCTACGTCGGCGATGGCGGATGCAACACTGCCAACTCTACGATGATAGGATGCTCATCGGTGGGGATGGAGGTCGCAGTGGTCTGCCCGGAGAGCCCCAGATACAGCCCGGACCCCGAGATCCTAAGGCTCATCGAGAGGCGCTCGGGCAGGAGGGTTGAGGTCTTCCATAACCCCTACGAAGGGGTGAAGGGGGCCGACGTCGTCTATACAGACGTCTGGGTGAGCGCCGGGATGGAGGAGGAGAGGGAGGAGAGGATGAGGGCCTTCCCACCATACCAGGTGAACGAGGAGCTCCTATCCCACGCAGAGGCCGACTGCATCGTCATGCACTGCCTGCCAGCCCACAGGGGTCTGGAGATAACGAGCGAGGTGATGGACTACCCTAACTCGGTTGTCCTCGACCAGGCTGAGAACAGGATGCACGCCCAGAAGGGCCTCCTCCACTGGCTCCTCAAGAGGTGAAATCAACCAGCCTTTTATCTTCCCATCCTCCACCCTCATCTCGCCCGTTTAAGATTCCAATAGTCAAGCCCCAATTAAAGATGGAAAGTTAGCCTATAGGAGCTGGAGCCGAAGACCATTTTTATGTCTCCCCTCCTATTTATCCTGCCTTGCGCTGGGATCCTCTTGTCTAGGGAGAGGGAGCTCATAGAGATATTGGAGAAGGCCTTGCCATTCCCTCCGAAGGTGATTCTGGGATATGCGAGCCTCGATTCCTCCTTCACCAGCGGGGACCTCGCCAGGACGTGCGGGATATCGACATCCTCGGCGAAGTTCTATCTGAACAAGATGGTGGAACTCAGGATGGTGACGAAGGTCCCCCACAGGAGGAGATATCAGAAGTACTCCAACGCCAGAACCTTCTCGGGCTGGCTGAGGGATCTCATAAGGCTTGCGGTCGTCCCCCTAGAGGCTGGGATCCTGAAGATACCGGAGGAGGGGGGAGGATAGCCGTGTCTCTGAGGGAGCTGGCTAGGGGGAGGGGGGGCAAGAGCCGGGGGGGGAGGCTCCTATCGGAGGGAGAGGTGAGGAGGATGAAGAAGAGGGGATACGACGCTGAGAGGGAGCTGGTCCAGAAGCTCAGAGATGCGGGCTTCGAGGCCGTTAGAATCCCGGTGAGCGCCCCTAGCAGCGAGCCCCTTCCAGACGTCTTCGCCGTAAGGGGGGACACCATACTGGCCTTCGAGGTGAAGAGCCAGGGGAGCTACACCTACTTCAAGAGGGAGCAGGTCGCCAAGCTCCACGAGTTCCTGAACATCCACCGCCAATATCCTAGGAGGCTAGCCATTCTGGCGGCCAAGTTCAGATATAGGGGCTGGGCCTTCATAATAACCGAGAGGCCGATGGACTACTCGATCAGGATGGGGGGAGGGATAAGCCTAAGGGAGCTGTTGAGAAGGATATCCCTTGGAGACCCTACCCATAAGGGTTAGATAGAAGATCAGAGAATAATAGAGAAGGCCAGATTTAACCAGGCCTCGCATCTATCTATAGCAGGTGGTTCAGCTTGGTCAGAGAGCTCTCGTACGAGGAGGCTACCATCAGGCTTCCCGAGGGGATGATCGCCTGCACCTCAGCCGAGATGCCTCCCCTAAGGGAGATAATAGGGCAGGAGCGGGCTGTCAGAGCCCTCAGGTTCGGCCTGAAGGCGAGGGAGAGGGGATTCAACATCTATGTGGCAGGCATGCCGGGGACCGGGAGGGTGACCGCGATCTCCGACTTCCTCGAGGAGATGGCTAAGGGCATGCCCGTTCCACCCGACTGGTGCTACGTATACGACTTCAGGGATCCCATGAGGCCTAAGGCCCTGAAGCTCCCTCCAGGCACGGGAGCCGAACTAAGATCGGATATGGAGAGGTTCGTCTCCGAGGCGAGGAAGGCCCTCACCACCGCCTTCGAGAGCCAGGAGTACGCCAGGAGGAGGGAGGAGATCGTAGAGGCCGTCCAGAGGGAGAGCAGGGAGCTGGCGGAGGAGATCGACAGGATAGCGCGGAGGGAGGGCTTCCTACTGCAGAGGTCCCCCATCGGGCTCCTCATAATACCCGTTGTGGAGGGCAAGCCGGTGACGGAGCAGGAGTTCGGCCTGCTCCCCCCAGCCCTTAGGAGGGAGATCCAGTCCAAGCGTGAGGCCCTTGAGGAGAAGGTCAGGGTCGTCCTAGGCCAGTTGAGGGAGGCGGAGAGGAAGGTGGATGAGGCTGTGAGGGAGCTGAACAGGAGGGTGGCCATCTTCGCCATGGAGCCCCTCTTAAACACCCTGCTGGAGAAATACGGCTCATTGGAAGATGTTAAGAGCTATCTGAGAGAGGTGCACAAGGACATCTTGGAGAACCTGATCCTGATCCTAAGCAAGGGAAGGGAGCAGAAGAGGCTCCCCATCCAGATACCTGAGGCCTCTGAGGACCCCACGGAGAGGTACAGGGTAAACCTAATAGTTGACAACTCGAGACTGAAGGGGGCCCCGGTTGTGATGGAGCTTAACCCGGCCTATCATAACCTCCTAGGGAAGATAGAGAAGGAGGCGAGGTTCGGCGTCCTCTTCACGGACTACACCATGATCAGGTGCGGCTCGGCGCATAGGGCAAATGGAGGATTCCTCGTGGTCCCAGTCGAGGAGCTCCTTTCCAACCCCCTATCCTGGGAGGGGTTGAAGAGGGCCTTAATGAACTCCAGACTCGAGATAGAGGAGATAACTGAGAGGCTGGGCCTCTGGACGGCGAAGACCCTAAGGCCTGAGCCCATACCCTTCGACGCGAAGGTGATCCTCATAGGGAGCCCATGGCTATACCACCTCCTCTATGTCTTGGACAAGGACTTCAAGGAGCTCTTCAAGGTGAAGGCCGAGTTCGACACGACCATGGAGAGGAACGAGGATAACATCATGAAGTATGCATCCTTCATATGCACCCTCTGCAGGAAGGAGGGGCTTAGACACCTAGACCCATCCGGGATAGCCGCCGTCATAGAGTACAGCTCTAGACTGGCCGAGGACAAGAAGAAGCTCTCAACCCTATTCGCCAACGTCTCAGATATAATTAGGGAGTCAAACTTCCACGCCTCTGAGGAAGGGGTGGACTACATCTCAAGGAGGCATGTGGAGAAGGCCCTGGAGGAGAGGGTTCACCGGTCAAGCCTCATCCAGAATAAGATAGAGGAGATGATAGCCAGGGGGATCCTACTGATAGATACGGAGGGGGAGGCCGTGGGGCAGGTGAACGGCCTCTCAGTAGTTGACCTCGGAGACTACCGCTTCGGGAGGCCCAGCAGGGTCACGGCATCGGTTGGGCTGGGAAGGGAGGGGGTGATAGACATAGAGAGGGAGGCGAAGATGGGGGGGCCAATCCACACCAAGGGGGTCATGATACTCTGCGGCTACCTGAACGGGAGGTACGCGAGGGATAAGCCCCTAAGCCTAAGCGCAAGGCTCGTCTTCGAGCAGAGCTACTCGGGGGTGGAGGGTGACAGCGCCTCGAGCGCAGAGCTCTACGCCATCCTGTCAGCCCTCTCAGGGATCCCGATAAGGCAGTACCTAGCCGTCACGGGCTCAGTCAACCAGAAGGGGGAGGTCCAAGCCATAGGGGGGGTCAACGAGAAGGTTGAGGGGTTCTACCAGGTCTGCAAGGCGAAGGGGCTAAATGGGAGGCAGGGAGTAGTCATCCCAGAGAGCAACGTGCAGAACCTCATCTTGAAAGACGAGGTGGTAGAGGCCATAAAGACGGGAAAGTTCCACATATACCCCGTCAGGACGGTAGACGAGGGGATGGAGATCCTCACAGGCTTGGAGGCTGGGAAGAGGAGGCCAGATGGATCCTTCGAGGAGGGTACGATCAACTACCTAGTCCAGAGGAGGCTCGAGGAGATGGCAGAAGCGATTAAGGAGTACCCAGCCTGATATGGACGTGAAAAATTTTTCTCTTGGAAACCTTATGAGGTGAGGAGATGGAGCAGCTCTACGACGTCATAGTTATGGGGGGAGGGCCGGCCGGCCTCACCGCCGGAATGTACACCGCTAGGCACGGCCTAAAGACGCTGATCCTAGACGGAAAGAGGCACGGCGGGAGGGCCTCGGAGGCCTCGTTCATAGATAACTTCCCAGGATTCCCTGAGGGCATCTCCGGAAAGGAGCTCATGGAAAGGTTCATAGCCCACGCAAAAAGGTTCAACGCCGAGCTCAAGATAGATAAGATAGTGGGCCTAGACCTCCACGGGGAGAATAAAGGGGTCTTCACGAGGGAGGGAACCTATAGGGCTAAGGCCATAGTAATCGCCACGGGCATCCAGCGGAAAGGGCTGAGGATCCCAGGGGAGGAAGAGTTCAAGGGGAGAGGGGTCTCCTACTGTACGATATGTGACGGCCCATTATTCGAGGGGAGGGTGGTCGCCGTGGTGGGATCGTCAAAGGAGGCCATCGAGGACGCATTGGCCCTCTCCAAGATCGCTAGGAAGATATACCTCATCCTAGGGGCTGAGGGGTCTAACAGGTTGGCCCATGAGGAGTTGGCCATCAGCCCAAACATAGAGGTAGTTGAAGGGGCCGGCGTAGAGGCCATAGGAGGGGAAGACATGGTAACCCACATCTGGATAAGGGGAGAACCGAGGAGAAGGCTAGATGTCGACGGCATCTTCATATTACAGGAGCATATCCCGATGATGGACATGTTGATAGAGGCGGGGGTAGAGATGGATGAGGGGGGCTGCATCATGGTGGACGGCTACAACCAGACGAATATCACTGGGGTCTTCGCCGCTGGGGAGTGCACCTGTGGGCGGGGGATCCAGGTCGTTACTGCGGCGGGAGATGGAGCGAGGGCTGGAATAGCGGCGATCAGATACCTCCAAACCCTTAGATCTAAGCAGAACGGTCTACGCCATCCCTCTTAAGGGTTGGAGATAGGAACACCCCATACCCGTGTCTTCCCACTATCTCACCATCCTCCACCACGACCTCCCCACGAACTACTGTGGTTAAGGGCTTGCCCCTCCCCCTATATCCCTCGAATGGCGTGCTCTTCTGCCTGGAGTGAAGGCTCTCACCCCTTATCTCAAACTCGGCCTTGGGATCGACGACCACAAGGTCTGCATCTGAGCCGATAGAGATACAGCCCTTCCTCGGATATAATCCTAAAATCTTGGCCGGATTGGTTGAGAAGGCATCGACCAGCCTTTCTAGGCTTATAAGACCCCTATCCACGGAGTCGAGCATCAATGGGAGGGTCGTCTCCACCCCCACGCTCCCGGATGGAGCCTCAAAGATATCTCTCCACCCCGTCCCCTTCTCCTCCCCGGTGTATGGGGCATGGTCGCTCGCCACCACGTCGATGAGGCCGCGCCCTAAGGCCTGCCAGAGAGCCCTCCGGTCTTCAGCTCCCCTCAGCGGCGGATCCATCTTGCCATACGGTCCAAGCCTCTCTAGGTCATCTGTCGATAGGAGCAGGTAGCTTGGAGTGGTCTCACCCGTCACCTTAACCCCCTTCTCCTTACCCCACGAGAGGAAGGCTAGAGCCTCAATGGAGCTCATATGGCATATGTGGAGGCGGGCTGAGGCCTCCTTCGCGAAGAGGATGGCCCTAATGGTGGCCTCGGCCTCAGCCAGGGGAGGCCTGAACTCAGAGTGGGCCAGAGGATCCCTCCTGCCGAGGCCCCTAGCCAGCTCTATACCCCTCGAGACGAGCTCCTCGTTCTCCGCATGGACCAGGCAGGGGAGACCGGTCTCGGCGATGGAGAAGAGGTTATCCAGCATGTCGGCATCCGAGACGGCGAGCTCCTTGAATCTAGAGATCATGAACATCTTATAGGCTATAGCCCCCTCCCTTGCCAGGGGTTTTATCTCCTCCCTGCTCGCCGACCCAGCGCCCGCGACAAGGGCATAGTCCACATATGCCTTCCCCTCAACCCTCCTTCTCTTCTCCCTGAAGACCTCTGCAGATATCACCGGGGGGGTGGTGTTCGGCATCTCAGCTACCGTAGTTACGCCCCCGGCCGCTGCCGACATCGTCCCCGTCTCGAAGTCCTCCCTTTCAGGGGATCCCGGATCTCTGAAGTGGACATGCATGTCCACCATCCCGGGAAGAACGAGCTTCCCCTCAACGTCAAGGGTCCTCTCCCCCCTGAGAGGCGCCCTGCCCATCCAGGCTATCTTTCCATCCTCAACGCCTATGGAAGCCTGTGTGAGGCCATATGGAGTATACACGATCCCATTCCTGACTACCAGGTCCAAACCCATCCTAAGCCACTCATATAAATCCCTTAATCAACCTTTATAGCCTCTCTAAATATTCAATTGAGGATACTCGCTTATAGGGCTGGGAATTATTAGACTCTGGCAAAAGGAGAGAAAGAAAACTCCATCGATGGAAGGAGGAGAGATTTAAAACCTAAAACATTCCATTTTCACTCCACAACTCGAGGTTGTGACTGGATGCCCATCAATGCCCAAGACCGAGAAGGCGAGGGGTGAAATCGGCTTGGTTCCCACCGAGAGAAGAGATAAAAATCAGGCGGATCCCACGATTTGATGAGCTGATTTTGTCGAGTGAGGATGAGATCCTAGAGACTCTGGATAGGGTTACAAAGAGCGTGGTTCATGTGAACACCGTGAGGGTCCTCAGAGACAGGTTCTATAGGCCCATGCCCCTTAAGGGGATGGGCAGCGGCTTCGTCGTTGAGCCCGATGGGTTGATAGTCACGAACGCCCATGTGGTTAGGGGGGCGGAGAGGATCGGGGTGATCCTCAACGATGGAAGCCTCCTCGAGGGAGTGATAATCGGAGAGTGCCAGAGCATAGACACGGCCGTGATAAGGGTTGATACAAAGGGGCTTCCAGCCGCAGAGCTAGGAGACTCGGACCGGCTGAGGGTTGGGCAGAGGGTGTACGCCATAGGCAACCCCTTCGGCCTCGAGGGAGGGCCAACCGTCACGTCTGGGGTCATAAGCGCCCTGGACAGGTCGATACAGAGCGGCGAGGTCTCCCTCGCCCATCTGGTCCAGACAGATGCCCCGATAAACCCGGGAAACAGCGGCGGCCCCTTGGTGGACACTAAAGGCAGAGTTGTGGCGATGAACACGGCCATCATACCCTACGCCCAGGGAATTGGATTCGCCATCCCGATAAACACCGTGAAAGAGTGCCTAAATCAGATAAAGACCCATGGAAGGTTCCTATCCCCCTGGCTGGGGGTATATGGGCTCTCCTTAACCCCTCAACTGGCCTCCTACTATGGCGTTGCAGCATCCTACGGCTTCCTGGTTACGAACGTTATACTGGGAGGCCCAGCCCACAGAACCGGCCTCCAGGCAGGGGACGTCATCCAAGCCCTAGACGGAAACAGGATAATGGGGGCGGAGGATCTGAGGAGGGAGATCGCCCGAAAAAGGGTGGGAGAGCGTGTGAGGGTTGAGGTGCTGAGGAATGGATATAGGATATTCATCGATATGGTTATAGAAGGGAGAGGATAAGAGTAAGGGGCCGGGGCTGAAGAACCGCTTGAAGCGAGCAATCTCGAGGATCAGGGGGAGGGAGATCCTAGATTCTAGGGGAGAGCCCACCATCGAGGTAGAGGTCTTCACAGAGGATGGGACCTCTGGAAGGGCAGCCGTTCCAAGCGGGCTCTCCAGGGGGAGGCATGAGGCGTTCGAGCTCAGGGATGGTGGGGCCAGGTACCATGGTAAGGGGGTTCTGAGGGCGGTTACATCGGTCAACGAGGCCATCGCTCCCCGCCTCATAGGGGTGGATGTAAGGGATCAGCTGAGGATAGATAACATCATGATAGAACTCGACGGAACCATCGACAAGTCTAGGCTTGGCGCAAACGCCATACTGGGAGTATCCCTTGCCTGTGCGAAGGCGGCCTCCGCAGCCGAGGAGAAGCCCCTGTACAGATATATAGGAGGAGAGGAGGCATCCCTCCTTCCAATCCCCTTCTTCAATGTAATCAATGGGGGGCGCCACGCCGGGAACGACCTGGAGTTCCAAGAGTTCATCATCCTCCCGGAGAGGGCTGATAATCTAAGGGAGGCCGTGAGGATAGGGAGTGAGATATACCATGAACTGCGGAGGATTCTCTCATCTAGGTATGGAAAGGCAGCCATAAACATAGGGGATGAGGGCGGCTTCAGCCCTCCCATGAGCCATGCTGAGGAGGCGCTGGAGGCGATCTCAGAGGCCATATCAGAGGCTGGATATGCCGATGCCACCTCCCTGGCCCTAGACGCCGCCGCATCGAACCTCTACAATCCTGGAATGGGATACCACCTCATGGGTAGGTACCTGGATGGGGGGGAGCTCCTAGACTATTATAGAGAATTGGTGGAGAAGTTCCATCTGGTCTCGCTGGAGGATCCATTCCACGAGGAGGACTTCGAGGGGTTCTCAGAGGCGAGGGAGGCCCTATCCATCCAGATAGTGGGAGACGACCTCTTCGCGACGAACCCAGAGCGGTTGAGGATCGGGATAGAGGCAGGGGCCGCCGACGCCCTCCTGCTAAAGGTGAACCAGGTGGGAACCCTAAGCGAGGCCCTCGCCGTGGCGAGGATGGCCATTAGACATGGCTACAAGATCCAGATCTCCCACAGGTCGGGGGAGACGGAGGATACATTCATAGCAGACCTAGCGGTCGGTTTAGGCTGCGGCCAGATAAAGGCAGGAGCCCCATGTAGAGGGGAGCGAACCTCAAAGTATAATCGTCTCATGAGGATAGAGGAGGAGCTCGAATCCGCCGCCAGATATCCAAGGGGACTGGCAAGCCTTAAGAGCCTAGCCCAGCCAGCCTTAGGCCTCCTAGCCCAGATATGAAGACCATAAAGGGCTTATGGACCGCGGGAAGGCTTGTAACCAAAGGGGCGAGAGGGACCCTTCGATGCGAGGAGATCCGGGTCTCTTGCCCCATCGGCTCGGATAGGGATATATAGAGGTTAAAAACCCCTTCGATGGATCTGCTTAGAGGTGTTAACCTTGAGGAATGAGTTGAAGAGGAGATTAAAGGCCAGTGGACAGGCCCTGGGCGTATGGGTGACCATAGAGAGCCCCATAGTCACGGAGCTCCTCTCCACCCTGGGCTTCGACTACCTGGTCTTCGACACGGAGCACAGCCCCCTTGACATATACCAGTCCCAGACCCTGATGCAGGCCATTAGGGGGGCAGGAACCACCCCCATAGTCAGAGTCTGGTGGAACGACATGGTCGCCATCAAGAGGGCCCTCGACATAGGGGCCTATGGGGTGGTCATCCCATGGGTGAACAATAGGGAGCAGGCTGAGATGGCCGTGAAGGCCTGCCTATACCCCCCTAGAGGGGTAAGGGGTTGCGGCCCTAGGAGGGCGGCCCTGCTGGACCCGGAGTATCTAAAGACGGCGGATGAGGAGATCCTGATAATAGCCCAGATCGAGACCAGGGAGGCCGTGGAGAACATAGAGGAGATCGTCTCCGTGGATGGGATAGATGTAACCTATATAGGGCCATCGGACCTCTCGGCCTCGTATGGACATATGGGGGATATGATGCACCCGGAGGTTCAGGATGCGATCGACAGGGTATTCGAGGCCTCTAGGGAGGCCGGGGTGGCGACGGGCATCCACATGGGCTCCGGAAAGCCCCTCATCGAGAGGGTCAAGAAGGGATATAACCTGATCACGGTGGGGAATGACCTAGGCTTCGTGAGGGCGGGGGCCATGGAGGTCTTGAGGGGGCTGGGAAGGGCTAAGTGAGTGCAAAGGGGCTCTACTCGAACTCTATCGTCCCCGGAGGCTTCGGGGTGACATCAAAGTAGACGCTTGACACCCTCCCACACCCGTTAAGGACCCTTCTCGATATTTCCTCCCAGGAAGTCCACGGGATCTCTGCGGGGAGGGCCTTAAGGAAGTCCTCTGTTTTAACAGCCCTCAAGGCCATCCGGTATCCCCTCCCCTCCCTCCTATCCACCAAGAATAGTATCCTGGTGATCTCTGGGTGTTCCTCCTGGATCCTCGACCTCACCCTCTCCAGCGCCTCGGAATCGAAGATTCTCGCCCTTGTCACGGGGTTCAGTATCTCCAACCCCGCCATCAGGCCGTAGGCTCTCCTCCCTTCCCTGATCCCGGTGGCCCTCTCCCTCAGGAAACTAACCTCAACCTCCGATGAGTGCAGGTTCAAGGCCCTTGAGGCCTCTGATGATAACTCCCTCGAGGCCTCCGACCCCATTCCCAGGATGGCTGGGAAGTATTGGTCCGGATGGTATGGCTCAAGCCCCTCCTCCACGATCTGCGTGGCGGCCTTAAGCTCTTCAAGCCTCTCATGAGTGACCTCCCCCACAACCCTGATCGAGAGGCCAGGACCTGGGAAGGGCTGCCTCTCAGAGATGGCCCTGGGAACCCCTAAAAGCCTGGCCACCTCCCTAACCTGAAACTTGTATAGGTCTGAGATGGGCTCTAACACCCTGAGGCCGTACCTCTCCTTTGGGTCTATCCCTATCTGCTCAAGGACGTTATGCTGGGTCTTTATACCTCCCTCGGTCTCCACGATGTCCGCCCTTATCGTTCCCTGAACTAGGAACCCGCAGCCCTCCCTTTCCGAGACATCTCTCAGGGTAGCGTAGAAGGCCTCCCTGAAGGCCTTCCTCTTATCCTCAGCATCTCTCAGACCCTTAAGCGCCTCCATGAACCTCTCCCTCTCGTCCACTATCCTCACGGGGAGGCCCAAGGGAGGGGAGGAGAGGAGACCCCTCACCCTCTCCGGCTCCCCTAGACGCATGAAGTTGTCATCGATGAATATGCAGAGGAGCCTATCGCCTAAGGCCCTTCTCGCTATGACGGCGGAGACCGTGCTGTCCACCCCTCCAGAGACCGCGGCGAGGGCCTTCTCCTCTCCAACGGCCCTCCTGATGGCTTTGACCCTCTCGGAGATGAGCGCTGGGATGTCTAAGCTTTGCATACCTAAAAATCGGAGAGGCTGTTTAATAATCCTTCATTGAGCACACAGAAAGGCTTAAAATGATGGATCGCCTCTTGAGGCAACACTTATAGGGGATCGGTGTGGGGGAGACCATCGCAATAATAGGGGCGGGGGTCATAGGAGGGGCCATCGCCAGATGCCTTGTTAGGAGCGGGGCCTTCGGCCGGATAATAGCCACGAGGAGGCGGATCGAAAGGCTGAGGCCCCTATCGGAGTTGGGTGTAGAGGTGACAGACGATAATGTGGGGGCGGCTAGGGAGGGGGAGGTGATAGTCATCTGCGTCAAGCCCAAGGATGTACCCGGCCTCCTCAGGGAGCTGAGGGGGGTGGTGGAGGGTAAACTGGTCATCTCCACGGCTGCAACCATCCCACTATCCCTCTACAGGTCTATAGCCTCAGGGGCCAGATTCGTCAGGGCCATGCCAAACATCGCAGCTCTGGTCGGGGAGTCCTTCACCGCCTACTGCTGCGATGAGAGGGTGACAGAGCTGGATAGAGAATTGGTTAGAAGGATCCTGGAGAGATTGGGCCCCTGTGAGGAGGTTGAGGAGGGATACATGGATGCGGTGACGGGCCTTAGCGGGAGCGGCCCAGCCTACATAGCCACGGTAATAGAGGCGATGATGTATGCGGGCCTAAAGGTGGGCCTGCCGAGGGAGCTATCCCTCTACAGCTCTGCCCAAGCCGTCTTAGGGACCGCCAAGCTTATCCTCGAGGGGGGTCTCACCCCCTCGGAGATTAAGGAGATGGTGACCACTCCAGGAGGCACAACCATAGAGGGGCTTTACCAGCTGGAGGACGGCAAGCTCAGGACAGCCCTTATGAGGGCTGTTGAGGCGGCGACTGAGAAGTGTATGGTTATAAGGAGAAACTGGGAGAATTAGAGATTTTGAAACTTTTTAAGGATTTGCGAGATCCAATATATGTCAATCTATGATATATAAAAAAGATTAATATAAAGGATATATGAAAACCAATAATTTGCGATTTAGATGATAAGGTTGATTTTTGATGTTCATCGCTAGGAACTGAAAGAGTTCAAGAATATCATAAATAAACCTTTTTGGGTGTAGTTTCTCTCATCCGATCTTCATCTCTGGTCTGTGGAACTCCTCCGTAGCCTTTAAAATCCATATCCCATCCTCCTTTCCCCTATCTACGAGCTCTGGCAATGGGAGGCAGACATATACAACCTTTATCAGGTTCCTCCTAAGCATCTCCGGATGCTCCAGCCTTAGCCTCTCTATCTTCCTTAATAGCTCCTCGGCTATCTCCGCTCCGCCCCTAACAGTCGCCTCCCCCACCACACATATCTCATCGGAGGCACCATAGATGTTCAACTCTAGGCCTGGAAGAATAAGCGATGTCAACTCGAGATCGACCCCAAACTCGTCTCTAATCCTCCGACTCAGAATGGACTTCCTCATCCTCAACATCTATCGTGAGCTTCTCCAAAGTCCTTTCAACCCTATTCAGCCTCATGTCCATCTTATTAATAACCATCAACATCCTGTTGAAATCCTCCCTAAGCCTAACCTGCTCCTCCTTAAGAGCCAGAATCTCCTTCCAGACCCTCCCCTGCTCCTCCCTAAATCTCTCCTGCTCCTCCCTAAATCTCTCCTGCTCCTCTCTAAGCCTAACCTGCTCTTCGCTCAGGGAGTCAAGCCTCTTCAGTATCTCAGACAGGCCTAGATATCCCGCGACCGTGTATCTGAACTCTACGTCACTGTCGAGGAGCTTTAGGAACTCCCTCTTCAAGGCATCCATCTGAGGTTCGGTTATATTATGGGCAGACCTCTTTATAAATTAGTTTTTGTTGATGGTAGTTCTTTGTAATTGCCCAGGATTTAAAGTATTCACAGGTTTTGACTAGATTCTCCCCTTAAACTATCGAGGGCCTCATTTATGATCGATAATATCGCACTTAACCGTATCGCGTACCTAATGGAGGGGGTTAGTTCTCCGAAAATAGGTGGGCGTGAGCCTTAGACTATTCGAGTTATGAGATTCTCCCAACACCACAACTTTCAGAGGAGTTTTCTTTAGCATTTTTATACTTCACCTGAGAGTTATATCTAAACTCCCATTCAAATAGAACTCATTTAAAAATGTTTAATAAAATTTTATTGATGGTGCGGCTTGAGTAGCGGGTATATGATATGAAGGCCATGGCTGCTATTGTTGAAAGATGATTTAATCCATATCTAAAAATTTTAAGATTGTAACGGAGGGAAAGAGAGACACTCTAATGATCTTGAAGATGATTGAAGAGAAGTGCTAAGCATCTAATAGTGGTAGTTATTAATGATTTTAGTAATAGAATAAATGTAAAAGAGGAACAAGTTATGGTTAATATGTGGTTAGGTTACTGGAGGGGCTGCCTCCTATCATGGTGATCCCCCATGAGGGGTGTTAGCCGCCCTTTCGTAGGCCCATTGCCCATTCCTCTTAAAGCCTCGCCTGAAACCTCTAATGAATGCGCCTTAGAGGGTTGAAGACTTCGCCTTGGGGAGTTCGAGGTGGTTGAGAGGATAGCCAAGAGGCATATCGGATGCTAGGTTGCGACCAATGAGCCCCCCTTTCGAGAGTGGCCGCGGATGAAAAAGATTCCTGGGAGGGCAGGACAAGGGCCTTCAGGTAGATCGGGGCTCATCTAGCCTCCCTCATCCTCCTGGCCACCGTCTCGGCGGCAAGGGATAATGCCTCCCAAGTCTCGTTTAGGGGTGGTGTGTAGCATGTGTCGGACTTGGCAAGCTCATAGGCCGTCATCCCCTTCTGTATCGCGATGGATGCCGCGTTTATCCTCTGGGCCACATCCTCTCCTCCTATTATCTGGCACCCTATGATCCTCCCATACTCCGGCTCTGCCAAGATCTTCACCCTTATCTCCCTTCCTCCTGGGTAGTATCTGGCTCTGGTCTTTGAGGAGATGGCTCCTGAGACCGTTCTAAGTTTGACCCTCTGAGCCTGAGACTCTGTGAGACCCGTCGAACCGATCTCTATGTCGAAGGCCTTGGTCACCGCGGATGAGAGAACCCCCGGGAACGTCGAGTAGCCTCCAGCCGCGTTTATACCCGCTACCCTGCCCATCCTGACCGCTGTTGTCCCGAGCTGGCTGAGGGTTGGCCGGCCGGTCAACAGGTTGCAGGACTCCGCGCAGTCTCCTGCGGCGTAGATGTCTGGTATGGAGGTCATCATCCTGGGGTTCACACTCACTCCCTTCGTATGTCCGATCTCAACCCCAGCTTGCCTGGCCAGCTCGGTGTTAGGCCTAGCGCCGGCTGAGACTATGACAATGTCCGCATCTATCCTCTTTCCCCCGGCTAAAACCCCCTCGGCCTTCTCCCCTCCTAGGATCTCCTCCACACCTCCCCCTGTGAGTATCCTAACCCCCCTCTCTTCGAGGATCCTCTGGACGATTTGGGCCATCTCCCCATCGAGGGATGCTGGGAGGATGTGGGGGAGGACCTCCACCATCGTCGTCTCTATTCCATGCTTGCTGAAGGCGTGGGCCACCTCTATCCCTATGAAGCCCGCCCCTATTATGACGGCCTTTTGAGCCTCCTCCATAGCCTCCTTTATCCTCACCCCGTCTTCGAGGGTCCTGAGGGTGAAGACCCCCCTCTTCTCCAGACCCCTTATAGGCGGTGTGAACGGGCTGGCTCCGGTCGAGAGTATCAGGGAGTTGTACTCCTCTAATTCAACTCCATCCTGGGACTTTAGCTCGATCCTCCTCTCCTTGGGGTTTATGGAGAGGGCTCGGGTCTCGGTCCTCACCTCTAGCCTCATCATCCTGTAGAAGGATGGTGGAAAGACGACCAGGTCTTGGAAGCTGGGTATCTCACCTGCGAGCACGTAGGGGAGACCACACCTGGAGTAGGCGAGGTGGGGCTCGTCAGTCACGAGGATGATCTCAGCCTCCCGGTCGGCCTTCCTGGCCGCCGAGGCCGCCTCCAACCCCGCCGCGTTCGCCCCAATTATCACGATCCTTCTAGACATGGCCATCTCCACCAATGGGCCCAGATCGATTTAAAAGTTGGATTCTAGAAGCCTCATGCCTTGACTCTAGAGGCTTAGTTATCAAAGCCGAGAACCATTTTAATGCTGGAAGGGGTGCCCGCCTCTCCCATAGAGGGTGAACCTTAATAGATAATTTAAGCATGTGATCGAAGCCATCTGCTTAATCTAACAGCTTTTTTGAAGCCTTTCCTCCTAGATGCCATTGAGGAGAAGAATAAGGCGGCTCCTGGGATTAGGAGGGATATGACGAGGGCGTAGACAGGATGGAAGGGGGGGGCCTCTCCCAAGATGAGCCATCCGATGGTGATGAGGCCTCCCCTATCATACCACCAAAGGTTTGGGGTTATCCCGGTGTACCTGGTGGAGATGTCGCACGCCATTGGCAGCACTATGAGGATTAGGTGATAGAGCCAAAACATCGTGCAGAGGTCATCATCCCTGAAGGATAAGGGTGCTATGAGGCACCAGAGGTACCATAGGGCCAGGGACAGAGCCTCTAGGCCTATATTGAGGGGGCCTAAAAGGGAGGTGGCCACTAGGGTGAGGGGAGAGGCTAATAGTGGTGGGATGGAGATCAAGGGGAACCTTCCATCCACCTTTGAGGCCTCTCTTGGGGGAAATGCTCTGTCCATGAGGATGGTTGTGGCTATGATGGACGCCAGGAAGAGGAGCCCCCTAAAGGTCCTGATGAATAGGGGGAGGTATCCAATTATCGGGATCCTCCCCACAACCCTCCCTATGACCCTCTCCTCCGGGACTGGCTGGCTGTCCCTGAAGGGGTTGTTATCCCCCTTCGTGACGAACCACCACTGGTCTCCGTAGAGATACTTCTCGACAGCCCTGTGAACAATGTACTCCTCAGAGCCACCGCTCCTCGAGAAGACTATTATCTCTCCTGAAGGCCTTGGGGCGGCTGTTACAGCCTCGAAGTCCTCTATCCTAGCTACGAATATGAAGTCTCCCACGCCTAAGGTTGGAACCATGCTCTGGGATACGACGACCATCACCGGGTGCTCCGTCCCTAACGCCGCCCTGGTGAGGTGGACCCCTCCGAATATGATGGCGGCGAAGGCGATGATGGAGGCTAACTGCCCCGCCAGCTCCCTCCGACGAGGCTTCAAGCGCCCCTCAGCCTCTCTCCGAGCTCTCCATTATCCACCTGGTCAGGTGCTCACAGTTGATGGGAGACCTTCCCCCTCCCTCGAAGCATCTATCTATATCCTCACACCTCAGGCATGGGCTATCCCTAATGGAGTCTAAGGTTGCATGCCTCCTCTTGGTGTAGAGCTTATAGGTCCACCTCCCCTCGTGAAGCACCCGGTCCCTCTCGATCTCCCCCTTCTCCTCAAACCTCTGGGCTAGCCTAGACCCCTCCCTGCTGCTGAGGCCAAGCCTCTTCCACATCTCACTTTGGAGGATGCCGTCCTCCGACTCCATTATCAGCCTCAACGCCCTCTCCTCCAGCCCATTATTTCTGTGGGGCACCTCCCAGGCCTCCTCTCCTCAGTCGTAGTATATCAGGCCCTCCTTCTGGAGGAGGGCGTGGAGCTTTTCGACGGCTTCACGAACCATCATCTCCTTTTTTGCGCCCGTGCAGACGAGCTTCCCGCTGGCGAATAGGAGCATAACGACCTTTGGGTCCATCATCCTGTAGATGAGGCCCGGAAACTGTTCGGGCTCGTACATTATGTTCTCCATCACGTTCGCCGCCATCTCGAGGTCTATCCTTCCCCCCAGGTTGGCCGAGGCCACGATATTCTGGATGACTATCTCGGGCCTCCCCAATATCACGATCCCACTGTTCTTCAGCTCCCTGACGACCTTCTTCACGGCCCCCCTAGCCTGCTTCTCAGACTTGGCCCCGGTGCAGACCATCTTCCCAGAGGCGAATATGAGGGTGGCCGTCTTAGGCCTCTTCAGCCTGAACACCAAACCTGGGAACTGCTTGGGCCTATACTCCACATTTCTGAAGGCCTTCATGATGGAGAGGAGGTCTATCTTCTGGTCCAGGGTTGCAGAGGCCACTACGTTCTCAATACTTATCTGAAGCTTTCTCGCGGACATCCCCAAATCTCCCTAATCGCCTGAGATCCTGGAAAGAAGATCAGGGGGAATGAAGTCCTGACTAATCACCTCAACGATCGGGATGCAGCTGATGTTGGGATCTGTCCTCAGCCTGTCGCTGTAGGAGATCTCCCCCGAAAAGTTGTTGTAGATGACGAAGCTCCCGTGGAGGGGCTCCTCCTCCCTGACGAAGAAGAGGAAGACCTCGCTCATGGTTCCTCCTATAATGAAATAGATGTGAGACCCTCCAAACTGAAGGTGCTGAATCGCATTCAAAGAAGGCGAAGAGGCTACGAGCATGACAAGGTCCCTTATCGACCTCAAACGGATGAACTTCATCTCCCTCAAAAGAGGTATTGTCACCCCAGATTTAAATAGTTTAAATAGCCTCGGCCTCATCTGCTGAGAATTCCAGCATCATGGAGGGTTGAACCGCTTGGGGGATCCCGCACAGATCCTTTTTATCCATCCTCCGATAGGGATTAGAGATAAAAAAGGGGAGATGATGGATCTGTTCGCCCACAGCGTTTCTCTGGCCCCATATGTGGCGACGCCGGTGAAAGTTGTCAGGGAGATGCTTAGATTAGCGGATGTGAGGCCAGGAGAGGCCGTGTACGATCTTGGGTGCGGGGATGGAAGGATAGCCATCACCGCTGCCCTCGAGTTCGGCGCCAGGGGAGTAGGCGTGGATATAAATCAAAATCTGGTGAGAGAGGCCCGTAAGAGGGTGGAGGAGTTCCACCTCGAAGATAGGGTGAAGATCATCCACGGCAACCTCCTGGATATAGACCTCAGCCAGGCGGATGTGGTAACCATGTATCTAACCACATCCGCCAACGAGAAGGTTAGGCCAAAGCTGGAGCAGGAGCTAAAGCCCGGCGCTCGAGTTGTCACCCACGACTTCCTAATCCCTAAATGGGAGGTTAAAGGCAGCCTAAAGGTTCAGGGAGAATACAGAACCCATCTGATATACCTCTATGTATGGCGTCCTAGCGAGGGGGCTAGACAGGGCGTCAAGGGGTGAGAGACGCCTCAAAGGCCGTTCAGGGCTTCGTTAATACCATGGAGGAGACAGAGCTCCTAAGTCATCTCCTGGAAGGGGGAGGCCCGAGGAGGATCCCAATTCTCCCCCTTCCAGCCTCTACCTTCAATTCTTGAGGCAAAATCTTATTAGGATCTAGGAACCCCTTTATTTGATATAAATTGAGTGAGTCAATAAAAAGGGCTTTGGAAAAGATCGGAATACCAGGTAGAGATTTATATGATCTTCCAACATCGAATAAAACCTTTCCAGATGGATGTAACTATAGAATAGAGATTTCAGGTGTCGAGAGGCCTGAGGTATTAGAGGCTTTAATCGATGAGAGAGATAAGAGAGATGTGCCTGTCCATAGGCTCATAAGCATGTGTATGGGGGCTACCCTGCTCGATGATGGAGAGATAATAAGGTTCGCTGAACTCGCTCGAGACGCAAAGATGGAGGTAATAGTTGTTCCAGGCCCGAGGCCTTCCTGGGATATAGGAAGGCAGGTCTGGACAGAGGAGGGGAAGAGAAGCGGATTTAGGCACAGGGGGTGTGACCAGCTCAACTACTTCATCTCAGATATGATGAGGTGCTATGAGCTTGGGATCAGAGGCGTGATGGTCACAGATGAGGGGCTCCTATGGGCCATCAGCGAGCTCAAAAAGATAGGAGAGCTGCCTGGAGACATCAAGGTGAAGCTCTCTGTTTGGGCTGGTTGCGCAAACCCGGCTGGAGCAAAGCTCATCGAGGGGCTGGGGGCTGACACATTCAACCCCGTGGGCGACCTGACGCTTCCCATGTTGGCATCCATTAGAAGGGTCGTGAATATACCGATGGATGTTTACATCTACTTCTTCGAGTCATTTGGGGGGAGCAACAGATTCTGGGAGACCCCGGAGATCGCCAGGATAGCCTCCCCATGTTACTTCAAACTTGAGCCCGAGACCTCCTCTGGAGAGGCATACAAGCCTTGGACGGACCCGAAGAAGCTTGCATTTCTGGCAAGGGAGAAGGTCAAATACGCCGAGATAATCAGGGAACTCATCGATAAACATTACCCAGAAGCTAAGATTTCCAAACAAGGCGCAAGCGACCTGGCAATACCAAAGCCATAAAACGGAAAATCTCATAACCCCATTTTTTCTCTAAATAATCTTCTTCCTTGAAGCCGAAGCGTTTCATGGAACGATTAAGGTTCGCCATCGAGGTTTATGTGTTTAGGGATCGGCCTTTGCGAGCTCCTCTATGACCATGGGGAGCTGGCATATGCTTCTGATGGAGGGGACGCACCAGCCAGAGCCCCTCCCCTCCCTCTCGACTAGAACCGCCCGCATCCCGGCTCGGATGGCACCTTGGATGTCGGCTTCAGGCTCGTCTCCGACGTGGACGGACTCCTCGGCCTCAACCCCAAGCCTATCCAAGACGTGATGGAATATCCTGGGGTTGGGCTTCCTCATCCCCAGATCTCTTGAGCATACGACGAGGTCAAAGTACCTCATCAGCCCAGCCCGGCTGAGGAAGACCCTTGGATTATCACTCATGGTGTTGGAGATGACTGCTAGCCTATACCTCTTAGATAGGGCCTCTAGAA
>JBBIVO010000004.1:0-2794 GCA_037439685.1 Candidatus Bathyarchaeota archaeon
AAAGCCTAGTTTTTCACCCCTCACCCCATTGAGATGGAACACATCAATATTGTATGGGTGGATGAAGATTAATTTTATCTAGCCATCTCCGCCCAGAGGCTCGGTTGAGTGAAGCCCTATGAAAACTCTATTAACAATTATGCGTAATCTCTTCAGATATGTCACCTTCGGTTGATGGGCCCCCCCTGAAGGGGGTTAGGGTTCTGGATCTGAGCAGGGTCCTCGCAGGCCCCTTCTGCTCCATGATCCTCGCAGACCTGGGGGCGGAGGTGATAAAGGTTGAGATGCCTGGGGAGGGTGATGACACCCGAACATATCCGCCGTTCATTGGAGGCATGAGCAGCTACTTCATGTCGGTGAACAGGGGGAAGAAGAGTGTAACCCTGGACTTGAAGAGGGCTGAGGGGAGGGAGGCCCTATACAGGCTTGCTGAGAGGTGCGACATCTTCCTAGAGAACTTCAGGCCCGGGGTCACAGCCCGCCTGGGCATAGACTATGAGGCGATCCGTAAGGTCAACCCGCAGATAATATACTGCAGCATCTCGAGCTTCGGGCAGGTGGGCCCCTATGCCTCATGGCCTGGGTATGACATCATAATCCAGGGGATGGGGGGCCTCATGGGGATAACCGGAGAGCATGGCAGGCCCCCGGTCCGCGTCGGCATAGCCATAACCGATATAGGGGCGGGGATGTGGGCGGCTATAGCCATCCTTGGAGCCCTGAGGGTGAGGGAGAGGACGGGGATAGGGCAGCACATCGACATCTCATTGCTGGACGGCGTCATCTCCTGGATGACCTACGCCGCTGGGATATACTTCGCGACTGGGAGGCCCCCCGAGAGGATGGGGTCAGCCCATCCCAGCATGGTCCCATACCAGGCCTTCGAGGCGGGGGATGGGAGATACCTCCTCATAGCCGCCGGGAACGACAGGCTCTGGGCCACCCTTTGCAAGGTGATGGGGCTTGAGAGGCTGATCGACGACCCGAGGTTCTCCACGATGGATAGGAGGGTCGAGAACAGGGAGGCGCTGATACCCATCCTGGAGGAGGAGTTCAAGAAGAGGCCCAGGGACGATTGGCTTGAGAGGCTGAGGGCTCTGGGCTTCCCATGCGGCCCGGTATACACTCTGGATGAGGTCTTCAGAGACCCCCACGTCCTGAGCAGGGGGATGCTCATAGAGATGGAGCACCCCCAGATAGGCACCATAAGGCAGATAGGCCCGCCGATAAAACTGTCAGAGACGCCGTGCACCGTGGGTTCCCCTCCGCCGACGCTGGGGGAGCACACCGAGGAGGTCCTGAAGGGGATCGCGGGATACTCAGATGAGGAGATAGAGCTCCTGCGCAGGGCCTCAGCCATATAAATCCCTTCAAGGGATTGAGCATCGGTCGAACGTGTTAGAAGGGATGATGACAGTGGGATCCAGATGTGCAGAGAAGATTCACCGCTTTAATATGGATCCTAAACGCTGGGATGGTGATCTCCCATGGCCCTTGTTATGGAGTCGGATGTCCTCGTCATAGGCTCAGGGGGGGCTGGGCTTAGGGCCGCGATAGAGGCCGAGGCGGGAGGAGCCTCGGTCTTGGTGGCCTCCAAAGCCCCCGCCGGGGTGAACAACTCCACAGCCGTCAGCGGAGGAGGATTCAGAGCCCCGATGGGGGGCCTGAGCAGGGATGAGTACGTCAGGGACACGGTGGAGGTTGGGAAGGGATTAAACGACCGCAGACTGGTCGAGGTAATGGCCGAGGAGGGGGAGGAGCGCCTACTCGAGCTGAGGAGCTTCGGGGTGAAGGTGAGGGAGAGGGAGGGGGGCATATACGTGGAGGGGCGCGGCGGGGCCCAGGGGATGGGCCTCACCATACCCCTCCTCGAGTACGCCAGGTCCAGGGGGATAGGGTTCCTCGAGGGCGTGATAGTGACGAGGCTACTGGTGGATGATGGGAGGGTGGTGGGCGCGGTCGGATATGAAGCCCAGGGAGATAGGCCCATCATCTTCTCCTCGAAGGCCGTGGTCCTGGCGACCGGGGGTGCTGGAGCCCTCTACAAGCGGACCGACTGCCCCATCAGGACGACGGGGGATGGCTACACCCTGGCCTTCGAGGCCGGCGCCAAGCTGAGGGACATGGAGTTCGTCCAGTTCTATCCCATCGCCCTGGCCGAGGAGGGGGCGCCACCATACCTATTGGGAGGCTACGTGACGGAGGAGGGGCTTATCATCAACAGGCTGGGTGAGGATATACCCAAGAAGCATGGGGTCAAGGCGAGGCCCCTCGCCCTCAAGTCGAGGGACCATCTCTCAAGGGCGGTCATGATCGAGATCCTGGAGGGGAGGGGAGTCGAAGGGGCTGTCCTCATAGACGCGAGGGAGCCCATAAGACGCCTTGGGATGGAGGGATGGTTCTCCACGGGATCTTACAGGTTCTTCGTGGAGAGGCTCAGGGCCGACGAGAGGCCCCTGAGGGTGGCTCCCGTCTCCCACTTCTCCATGGGTGGGGTCATCATAGGGGAGGATGGCTCGACAGGGATCCCCGGCCTATACGCGGCTGGGGAGGTTGTGGGAGGGGTTCACGGAGCTAACAGGCATGGGGGGAACGCCCTCACAGAGGTTATAGTCTTCGGAGCCAGGGCTGGAGCCTCGGCAGCCACCTACGCGAGGGCCGCCCCTGGAATCGATGTCAAGCCCCTGGCCTCCCCGGAGCTGGAGAGATATGAGGCGATCAGGGGTGGAGGGGGCGGGGGGCTTAGATCCGAGGCTGAGATGAGGAGGCTGAGGGAGGTGATGTGGTAGAGGGC
>JBBIVO010000004.1:2815-4191 GCA_037439685.1 Candidatus Bathyarchaeota archaeon
ATCAGGGATGAGGGAGGCCTCAGGGTGGCCCTGGAGGAGGTGGAGAGGATGAGAGAGAGGCAGTATGGGCTCAGGGCCCTATCCGGTAGGGAGATGCTCGAGGCCCTTGAGCTCTCCATGGCCCTCAGGGTGGCCGAGATGATCATAAGATCGGCCTTGGAGAGGAGGGAGAGCAGGGGGGCCCACTTCAGGGTTGACTACCCGGAGGAGGATGGGGGATGGCTGAGGGCCGTGGTAGTAAGCAGAGGCCGCGATGGTTCGATGAGCCTCTCGACTAGGCCCGTCTAGGGCCTATCCCGAGGAGCCTCTCGGGATTCTCCTTAACCATCACCCTGATATCCTCAGCCCCTATCCCGTGCTCTAGGAGGAGCCTGATGTAGATCCTCAACCCCTCGGGGGGAGGGGGGTTGTGAACTTGGCCTAGATCGCTGGAGAGTATGTAGTTCTCCGCTCCAACCCTCCGGATGGCCTCCACTGAGCGGTCTATGGAGGAGCAGCGCCAGGCTGGGGAGATGGACGAGTAGCAGAGCTCTAGGAGGGCCCCCCTATCAGCCATCCAATTCTGATCCTCTATGCTGAGGTTTGCCGTCGTGAAGTCTACATGAGTGACGACGATCCTCCTGACGCCTCTCCTCAGGGCCTCCTCCACCAAGGCCTTGGACTCCTCGGCTGATAGGTGGGATGTGGCCAGGGCGGCATCTGCCTCCGCTATGGAGTCCAATATCGGGGCGAGGCTGGGGTTGAGGCCTCCATCCTCTAGGATGGAGATCCCCTCAGCCTCCTCGTATAGCCTAGACCTGCCATAGGATAGCCTGGAGCCATACCTTCCAAGCTCCCCGAAGCACCTCAGGTGGTTTCTGGCGTCGACCGTCGGCATCCAGATGATCCTCGCCCCCATCCTGAGGGCCGCATCCACGGCGAAGGGGTTGAGCCCCCCCACGGCGTAGTTTAGGGTGATCCCGCCGTAGATCTCGATCCCCTGAACCGCCCTGGATGCGAAGTAGGCTCGGTCAACCGTTGGGATGTGGTGATGCTTTAGGGCGATCCCCCTCAAGCCCGCGGCCCTAGCCTCCTCTGCCGCCTCGAAGGCGTCCAGGAGCCTTGGAAAGAGGTCTGGGCCCGCGTGGACATGGATGTCTAGGGCCCCCCTCAACAGCTCCAGATCCTCCCTCATGCCAACATGAAGGGGGCTTCCAAGGGTTTTAACATATTCGGAGGGCTGGAAGGCTCTGAGCGATGATGGAGGCAGGTTCACGGACAACATCCAGGAGGCCCCAATCCCGCCTCCCCTGATAGGAGGCCCAGGGTCGTCTTTATGTAGACCCTTATCGTCGGCTCTAAGGTGTTCAGGTCGACGTGTTCATCTGGCTGGTGGG
>JBBIVO010000004.1:4222-19205 GCA_037439685.1 Candidatus Bathyarchaeota archaeon
AGTAGATGGTTGGGATCCCCCCCTCCCCCATGAATACATTGCCGTCTGTGATGCTCTTCGCGTATTGGAAGTCCGGAGGCCTGCCATAGACCTCCCTGAAGGCCTCGGAGAAGACCCTCACGATGGGGAGCCCCTCATCCATCTCGAAGGGCTCGTAGTAGGGTGGCTTCAGGCCGACCTCGACATCGGCCCTCAGGCCCAGGGAGGCTATGAGCCTCCTCATATCCTCCAGGGCCGTGGATGTGGACTCCCCAGGCACCAGAAGCCTGTTCACCTCGACCCTGCACCTCTCCGGGACGACGACCGAGTAGACCTTGTATCCCCCCTCGATCTTCAACGTGCAGAGGTTCCCCCTCCCAAACCTTGGGTGGCTCCTCAACTCCAGCCTGTCTAGGTTTACCAGTATGCGGGCGGCCTCCTCTATGGCGTTGACCCCTAGGTGGGGGGAGAAGCCGTGGGCCGCACTCCCCCTCACCGTGAGCTCGTATAGGAGCTTGCCCGTTATCCCCAGGGGGATGCCCCTATCACCTATCCCGGTCCAGGGCTCGCCTATGACCGCGGCGTCGGCCCTCGCCATCTCGGTCTTCAGCAGGGACCTCGCCCCCTTCGAGTGGCCCTCCTCGTCGACGACCCCGGTGAACGCTAGGGCCCCATTGATGGGAGCCTCAGACTCGATGATGGCCTTGAGGTGGGCGAGGATGCATGCGATGCCGGCCTTCATGTCGAGCGAGCCCAACCCATATAGGCTGGCCCCCCTCACAGAGGGCTTGTAGGGGTCGAGGGTCCAGCCCTCGCAGGCGGGGACGGTGTCGAGATGGCCGTTGTACATGAGGAGGGGGCCAGGGCTGGGAGACCTGTGGACCGCTATGACGTTGAGGCGCCCAGCCTCCACCTCCTGGAGGCGGACCGTCATCCCAAGGGCCTCAAGCCTCCCCCTCAAATACTCCGCTAGGTCGTCCTCCCCACCCACTACTGAGGGGATCGAGACCATCTCCTCTAGAACCCTATGGCAGTATCTCAGATCGATCCTTCGGAGGACCTCCCCATCCAACACGAGTTATTGGGCCTCCCTCAACCCTCATAACCCTTTCCATAAGACCTCTCGGCCGGGCGGAGGGGCTCAACCTCCTCGCTTTTGGGAGGGGAAAGGTTAAAATGCCTGATGCAGAAAAGTTGGTTGAGAGAACTGGCTAGAGATGTTCTATGGGCTGGGCGAATGATTTGGCTGATGATGTACGTTGGGGCATGCCTCTCCATGGGCGCCTGCTTCGCCCTGATATACCTGATAACGGCCTCAGATGATACGAGCTCCGAGTGGATGATCTGGGTCTTCATGGGCATCACCCTCGCACTGGTGATAGGGGGCTTCGGATATGAGGCCCGCTACAAGAGGAGGCACGGGTACAATCCGTACTCGAAGTATGAGAAGCTCTTCGAAGAGTAACCCAACAACTCTTTTATATTCATCCTAGAGGGCTGGATCAGGGGATGTCTGAGGAGAGGCCCTTCACTGTCGAGCTGAGCCTCGAGAAGGGGTTCAGGTTCAAGGCGGACTTCCCTGAGGGGATCCCGAGCCTTTACCTGGACGAGCCTAAGCCTCTGGGAGAGGGGTCCGGCCCAAGCGCATCGATGCTCCTCGCAGCCGCGGTAGGAAACTGCCTGAGCGCTAGCCTCCTATACTGCCTTAGGAGGTCTAGGGTGGAGGCCTCCAAGCTGGAGGCGACCGTTGAGGGGATCCTGGCCAGAAATGAGAGGGGTAGGTGGAGGGTAAAGGAGATGAATGTAGAGCTGAAACCAACGATTGAGGGGATCCACCTAAAGGAGATGGAAAGATGCATCGGAATATTCGAGGACTTCTGCATAGTAACTGAAAGTGTCAGAAAAGGGATTCCAGTAAAAGTGAAAATTAATTATGAATAAAAATTATCGATTAAAAAATTATTTTAGTCCGGGTGTTACAACAGCCTATGCCGAGTCGAGGGCCGAGACCACCAGTTAAGATAGGTCTCTTTACATCCAGCAAGCATTCTCTTCCATGGTTGCCTCATCGAGGCGAACAGCCATACCGGTTTTCATCATCCCAAGCTCTTCCAAATCTCAAGCCCAAAACAAAATCATTATGAATAAATCTATCTGATACTTCCCTGGCTTTGTCCAAATATGCATTATGTGATGGCCTCCCTCCCTGCTGGAAGCAAGATGCTCCAGCACCTCAACTCTTCCTCCTTAGAGTTTATGTTGTGGAGGCGCCTCTTTTGGGCCTTGAGGCTGTAGAAGAGGCTCTCCATCCCTGGTCTTCACCCAACACCCCACAGCCGACTTAGACCTGGCTCCAGGAACCTCCTCAGCCTCCTGGCCATGGCCCTGTATGTGGAACCTCACCTCGAAGCCCTCCTGCTCCGTTCGAAAACCTTTAACCCCTTGAAGAGCCCATCTAGCCTTGGTGATACCCTCATCCGACAACCCTAAATGGGTTGAGGGCTCCACCACAATAACCTTATCTGAACCAAGCCCCTTCCCTTGTTATATTAAGATAATGATATCTGCGGGGTGGATAGATTGAAGAGGATACTGGTTGATGCTGAAAGATGTGCAGGGTGCAGATATTGCGAGATGATCTGCTCCTTCAGCCATGAGGGGAGATTCTCGCCCAGCCTATCCAGAATAACCGTGATTAAGGAGGACAGATTTGGATTCGACTACCCCATCCTCTGCCGCCTGTGCGATGCCTGCCCCCCTGTGGATGCATGCCCAAGTAAGGCCCTGAAAAGGTCGCCCGATGGAACCTTGAGGCTGGATGAGGAGGGCTGCTCTGGCTGTGGGATCTGCGTGAAGGCCTGCCCCCACTCCGCCCTTAAGATCGGAGGCTCCTCGAGGCCCATCTGCTGCGACCTCTGCGGGGGGAAGCCCCTATGCGTTGAGAGGTGCCCCACAGGGGCCCTCACATATCAGGAGGCTGAGGAGTTCGATGAGAGGCCCATGGAGGCCTTGAGGAGGCTCATGGAGAGGTGGGGCATCCATGGCTAGACTCTATGGATATGCGGGGAGGATCCTCAGATTAGACCTGACCAAGAGGGGGGCGAGAATCCAGGAGTTGGAGGGGGAGCTGGCAAGGGGCTTCCTGGGGGGGAGGGGGCTGAACTCGAAGAGGCTGTATGACGAGGTCCCAAGGCATGTGGACCCCCTCAGCCCCGAGAACAAGCTCATCTTCTCGACAGGCCCCCTGGTCGGAACCATGTTCCCAACGGCCTCAAGGTTCAACGTATCCGCCAAGTCACCCCTCACCGGAATCCTCGGAGACAGCAACGCCGGGGGGCACTTCGCGGCTGAGCTGAAGTTCGCGGGATACGACCAGGTGATAATAGAGGGGAGGAGCAGGGAGCCCACCTTCATATTCATAGATGACGATGAGGTGGAGTTCAGAGACGCTTCCCACCTCGCTGGAATGGATGTCTACGAGGCCGACGAGGCCATCAGGGGCGAGATAGGAGATAGGAGGATACAGACCACCGTCGTGGGCCCTGCGGCCGAGAATGGGGTAAGGTACGCCGGGGTCTTCGCCAACCTCATGAGGGCGACTGCGAGGACTGGGATGGGAACCGTGATGGCCTCGAAGGGCGTTAAGGCCCTGGCGGTCAGGGGAACCGGCTCCGTGGAGGTGGCCCACCCAGGCAGGTTCGAGAGGCTCGTTGAGGAGGTGGAGGAGGAGATCTACGCCCATGAGCAGTACTGGCCGAGGAGGAGGATGGGGACCACCAGGATCCTTATGATGGCGAATGCCATGGGCTTCCTCCCCACGAGACATTACCAGGCTGGGGTCTTCGAGCACGCCTGGGAGGTGAGCGGGGAGAGGCTCGCGGAGGAGTACAACGTTAAGGGCAGGGGATGCTTCGCATGCACCATCCCATGCAGCCGCTTCTACGTGGTGAAGAAGGGCAGGTTCGCAGGCCTCTTCGGGGAGGGGCCAGAGTACGAGGCCCAAGGAGCCTTCACCGCAAGGGTTGGAAACCCAGACCTGGACCTAGCCCTCAAGGCGGTGGACATGTGTAATCGCCTGGGCCTAGACGCTCTAACAGCCTCCGAGGGCATATCTTGGGCGATGGAGCTCTACGAGAAGGGCATCCTGAAGAGGGGGGAGGCAGATGGCCTCGACCTCTCATGGGGGAATGGGGAGGCCATATTGACCCTTATAGAGAAGATAGCCAGGAGGGAGGGATTCGGCAACATCCTGGCGGACGGGTCGAGGATGGCGGCGGAGAGGCTCGGCAGGGGCATGGAGTTCACGATGCAGGTGAAGGGCTTAGACCTGATCATGGCCGACCCGAGGGGCCTAAAGGGCTTCGGCTTGGGCTTCGCGGTTGCCAGCAGGGGAGGGGACCACCTCAGGAGCGAGCCCTTCGTGGAGCTTAGCGACGACCCAAGGAGGGGGGAGGAGATGTTCGGGATGCCCGAGGCGACAATGAGGCTGGCATATAGGGGGAAGGGGAGGCTCGTCAGCTACTTCGAGGACTGGTGCGCGGTCATAGACTCCCTAGAGGTCTGCAAGAACATAATGGAGAACATGGAGATCCTCCCCTTCGAAAGGGCGGCCGCGGTCTTAGAGGCTGCGACGGGGATGAGGCTATCCCCCGCAGAGGTGCGAAGGTGTGGGGAGAGGATAGTGAATCTGGAGAGGGGCTTCAACGTGAGGGAGGGAATCACTAGACGAGACGACTGCCTCCCAAGGAGGTTCAGGGAGGAGGCTCTAACCGAGGGGGCCAGCAAGGGAAACGTGTTTGAGCAGGAGCCCATGCTTGAAGAGTACTACAGGGAGAGGGGGTGGGATCCGGAGACTGGAATCCCAAGGAGGGAGACCCTGGAGAGGCTGGGCCTAGGATACGTTGCAGAGGAGATTGGACTCTAAGGGAAGGCCCCCGCTAGAGCGGCTGAACCACAAGCTTTTAAGAGGGCTGGAAGGAGGGGGAAATATGCAAGACCTCATGATACGGGTTAAAGAGATAAGGGGTTCATGCGACACGATGAAGGTGGGCTACTACTGCGTTGTTAGGGGGAGCCGCCTCTCGATCCCGGAGAGCCCCCACTTCTGCTTCTACGCCCTCCAGAGCATCCTCCCCCTCATACCGGCAAAGCAGAGGAGGATAGAGGAGCCGGGGGACTGGCTCCCGAACACCTGGGAGGTTGAATGCCCAGACCCAAAGGGTCAGGTGATCCTCCAGATAAAGCCGATAGAGGCCCCCCAGGCTAGGGGAGATTAAAATCAGACGATCACTGATCAGATGGGGGGAGGCCAGAGAAGGGAAAGCCGGCATTTAAGTAAGAAAGCCGATATGGAAGAGGCTCACGGAGGGTAGGCCAGGTAGAGCTGACCGATACGATTAAATACGTTTCTGGCGGATACCATCTGCCAAGTGGTGGTTGAGGTGCTCCAATTCCAATATCTCAGAGCCAGATAGAGGATCTAAGGAGGCTTCTCCTAAGAACCCTTAATGATAACCAGATATTGATACTTTCTGAGGTTGAGGCCAACTCCGGGCGGATCACCTCAGTTCTGAATGAGGCATCTAAGAGGAACGGTAAGCCCCTATCCACCCTGAAGCTCAACGCCAAGATACTTAGGGGGCTCAACCTCATAAGGTATGGAGAGGCCTCTAACGGAGCTGAGCTCACAGAGCTTGGAAGGTTCGTCCTAGACCTCCTCAAGGAGGATTACGTGAGGGGGCCCAGCGGAGGCCGCGGCAGCCCCAGGATCCCCATCAAAGAGCTGACGAGGAGGATCAGGATCTTGAGGAGGAGGGTCTCAAGGATCGTGGAGGAGTCGGGCTCAGGCCACCTCGCCTCATCCCTCTCCTCCCTCCCCATCATAGCGACCCTCTACCTCGCCAAGATGAGGCACGACCCCAAGAACCCAGGTTGGAAGCTCAGGGACAGGTTCCTGCTGGGGAAGGGCCACGCCGCGCCTGCCCTCTACGCCGTGCTGGCCGAATGCGGCTACTTCCCTCAGGAGGAGCTGACGAGGCTGATCTGCCTAGGGGGGCTCCTCCAGGGGCATCCTGAGGCCTCCATCCCAGGCGTTGACTCGGCATCGGGCTCCCTCGGCCAGTGCCTCTCCATAGCCAATGGGATGGCCCTCTCGGCGAAGATGAGGGGGGAGAGATATAGGGTCTATGCGCTGCTGGGGGATGGGGAGCTCCAGGAGGGGCAGATATGGGAGGCCGCCATGAGCGGCGCAAGGCATCGCCTAGACAACATGACCGTCATAATAGACCGCAACGGCCTCCAGCTGACAGGCCCAACGGAGGAGGTGAAGCCCCTCGAGCCCCTCGCCGAGAAGTGGAGGGCCTTCGGCTGGGAAGCCCTAGAGGTGGATGGGAGGTCTCCGGGGATGATCCTCAGAGCCCTCGATGAGGCTGAGGCCATCAGGGGGAGGCCAACGGCCATAATCGCCTACACAGCCAGCGGCCTCCCCTCAAAGGCCGAGAGGAGGAGTAGGGCTTGAGGGAGGAGTTCGGAAGGGCCCTGGTCTCCCTCGGGGAGGAGATGGAGGAGCTCGTGGTCCTCGACCCCGACGTCTCCAAGTCCACCAGGACATGCTACTTCGCTGAGAGGTTCCCAGACAGGTTCCTAAACGTTGGAATATCGGAGCAGGACATGATAGGGATGGCAGCAGGATTGGCCTCCTCCGGGATGCTCCCCATCGCGACGGGGTTCTCCATCTTCGTGGCTGGGAGGGGATGGGAGCAGGTGAGGAACACGGTCGCCCGCCAAAAACTCAACGTGAAGATAGCTGTAACCCACTCTGGCCTATCAGACCACTTGGACGGCTCCTCCCACCAATCGGTTGAGGACCTGGCGTTGATGAGGGCCATCCCCAACATGACCATAGTGGTCCCCGCGGATGGGCCCTCAGCCGCCATGGCCCTATGGGCCTCAGCCCATCACAGGGGACCCGTATACATGAGGCTTGGGAGGGAGGGGGAGGCCAAGGTCTACGAAGATGGGGCCGAGTTCGACCTGATGGGCGCCGGGATCCTGAGAGAGGGCTCCGACGCCACCATAATCGCGAATGGGATCATGGTATCGATGGCCCTAGAGGCAGCCGAGGCCTTGGCCCACGAGGGGCTGGATGTGGGGGTGATAGATATGCACACCCTCAAGCCCCTAGACCTAGACGCCCTGGAATGGGCGGCCAGGGAGACGGGGGCGATCGTCACGGCGGAGGAGCACAGCGTCATAGGGGGGCTGGGGAGCGCGGTCTCCGAGGCCCTGGCTGAGGTGAGGCCCACGGCGATGAGGAGGATAGGCATCAGAGACAGGTTTGGAGAGTCGAGCAGGAGATATGGGGAGCTCCTCGAGGCCCTCGGCCTCTCCCCGAGGGCCATAGCGGAGGCCGCCCGCACGGTCGTGGAGAGGAGAGGATGACCCTAGAGGATCTCCTCACCTCCCTCTCATCGAAGATAAGGCTTGCATTGAGGAGGGATCCTGAGGAGAAGACGATCGTCAGGGTTGAAGAGGTCGAGATAGGAGGAGATAGGATAGCAGTCATGGCCGGGCCATGCTCCGTCGAGGGCAGGGATCAGGCCCTCCAAACCGCCAGGGGGGTGAAGGAGGCTGGAGCCTCGATCTTGAGGGGGGGAGCCTTCAAGCCAAGGACATCCCCATACTCCTTCCAGGGCCTGGGGGAGGAGGGGCTGAGGATCCTGGCCGAGGCGAGGGAGGAGACAGGCCTACCCGTCGTGACGGAGGCCCTCTCCCCCATGGAGGTGGAGCTCGTGGAGAGATACGCTGACATGCTCCAGATAGGCGCCAGAAATATGCAGAACTACCCCCTCCTCAAGAGGGCGGGTAAGGCCAAGATCCCGGTCCTTCTCAAGAGGGGCTTCTCCTCCACCCTCGAGGAGTGGCTGAGCTCGGCGGAGTACATCCTCAGGGAGGGAAACGGGGAGGTTGTCCTCTGTGAGAGGGGGATAAGGACCTTCGAGCCTTCGACCAGGTTCACCCTAGACCTCTCCATCATCCCCCTCCTAAAGGGGGTGACCCCCCTACCCATCATGGTTGACCCCAGCCATGGGACTGGGAGGAGAGAGCTCGTCGAGCCGATGTCAAGGGCGGCGGTGGCCGCGGGGGCGGACGGGCTGATGGTGGAGGTACACCCAAGCCCCGATAGAGCCCTTAGCGACGGCCCCCAATCGCTCGACCTCGAGGGGTTCAGGAACCTCATGAGGGGGCTAAGGCCCTTCGCCAGGGCGGCCGGAAGGGGCATGTAGGGGATCCAACTTGGAGCTCGATGCCACCGTCAGAATAGTTGAGGTTAACCTCGGGGAGAGGAGCTATCGGGCATACATATCCAGAGGCCTCCTCAGGAGGCTGGGGAAACTCATCGCCGAGGAGCTCCCAAACCTAGCAGGATGCGCCGTCATCACCAGCGAGCCCCTCCGAAGGCTCTTCGGAGACCGGATCGCTGAGAGCCTTGAGGATGCGGGCGTGGACTTCGAGTTCGTATTGGTCCCAGACGGCGAAGGCTCAAAGACGTGGGAGGAGGCGGGAAGGGCGCTGGGCCTCCTGATCGACCTGCGCCTAGAGAGGGGATCCGCCATCATCGCCCTCGGCGGCGGCTCCATCGGGGACCTATCCGCCTTCATCTCCTCCATCTACCTGAGGGGGGTGAGGCACGTTCAGGTTCCAACCACCCTACTATCCCAGGTCGACAGCTGCATAGGTGGAAAGGCGGCCGTCAACCATCCTAAGGGCAAGAACCTGGTGGGGGCATATCACCAGCCAAGCCTCACGGCCGTGGATCCAACCCTCCTCGAGACCCTCCCAAGGGAGGAGCTCGCATCGGGGGCGGGGGAGGTGATAAAGTATGGGGTCGTGGCAGACCCCGAGCTGTTCGAGGCCCTAGAGTCGACGCCGGAGGGCCTGCTGGAGAGGAGGATGCCCTTCCTAGAAGATGTGATCTTCAGATGCCTAACCATAAAGGCCAGGATCATCGAGCTGGATGAGAGGGACACCAGGGGGTATAGGGCCACCCTCAACTACGGCCACACCGTGGGCCACGCCATCGAGCACCTCACGGGGATGAGGCATGGGATGGCCGTGGCCCTGGGGATGGAGGCGGAGGCTGGGATCTCCAGGAGCCTAGGCCTCCTCACCCGGGAGGATGAGGAGAGGATAATAGGGTTAATAGGGGCCCTGGGACTTCGAGGGAGGCCTCCGAGGCTAGAGCCGTCGAGGGTCCTGGAGGCTATGAGGAGGGACAAGAAGGTGGAGGGGGGCTCCATCAGGCTTGTCCTACCAACGGAGATAGGGAGGCCCCCCGCCCTGGTTAAGGTCTCAGCGGAGGAGATAACCCGAGAGCTGGAGGCCCGATTCCATGCCTGAGCCTAGGATCTGCGCCTCGATAGCCTCCACCACCCTGGACGGGGTGCTCAGAGCCCTCATCCAGCTCGAGCCCTATGCGCCGGATCTCGTAGAGGTGAGGCTTGACTACCTGGAGGAGATAGGGGGGCTTGAGATGGTGAGGGAGGCCTCTCCATACCCCCTCATCGCCACGTGCCGCAGGGCCGACCAGGGAGGAAGATACGGCGGCTCAGAGGAGGGGAGGCTGAACTCCCTAAGGGAGGCGTGCGGGGAGGGATTCGAGTACGTTGACTTGGAGCTCTCGACCCCTAGATTGGATGAGGCGTTGAGGGAGCTGAGGGGGTGGGGGGCGAGGGCGATAATCTCATACCACGACCTCGAGGGGACACCGCCGATATGGGAGATGGAGAGGATCCTTAGGAGGGGCCGAAGCCTGAAGGCGGACATCCTCAAGGTCGTGGGCACGGCCAGGAGATACGAGGATAACCACACATACCTGAAGCTGATCTCGGAGGAGGGGGATCTCGGCCTCGTCAGCTTCGGGATGGGGAGGATGGGGATACCATCCAGGGTGCTCTCCCCCCTCATGGGGGGCCTCTTCACCTACGCCTCGGCCGTGGATGGGGCGGCCTGCGCCCCGGGGCAGATATCGATAGCCACATTGAGGGAGATATACCGCCTGATGGGGATATGAATTGGTCAAGCTCTGCTACCTACTCGGCCATCCAGTTGAACACTCTATGAGCGGGGTCATGTACAACTCGGCCTTCGAGGAGCTCTCCATGGAGTACAGGTTTGAGACCCTCAGGGTTCCCCCAAGCGCCCTGGAGGGAGTTCTCTCGGAGCTGAGAGCCCCATGGGTGAGGGGCGCCAGCGTCACCATCCCCCACAAGATAGAGGCCCTCAGATACCTAGACCATCTCGACCAGGTCGCCTCCAGGGTGGGGGCGGTCAACACCATAGTGAACAGCAGGGGCATCCTAAGGGGATATAACACGGACGGGGTGGGGGCCATGAGGGCCCTCGAGGAGGCCTTCGGCGACCTGAGGGGCGTCAGGGCCGTGGTGCTCGGGGCTGGGGGGGCCTCAAGGGCCATCTCCTACAAACTATCCATGGTGGCCGATGAGCTCACGATAATCAACAGGACCTTTGAGAGGGCTCAGGGAGTAGTGGAGGCCCTGAGGAGATTCCCGGAGGGCAGGGCCTCCCTCAAGGCTAGGCCCCTCAACAGGGCCCACCTGAGGCCCTCCCTCAGGGAGGCAGAGCTGTTGGTTAACGCGACATCCGTGGGGATGTGGCCCAGGGTGGATGAGACCCCCGTGGACGGGGACCTCTTAAGGCCCGGCATGATGGTCTTCGACATCGTCTACAACCCCCCAAGGACGAGGCTCCTGAAGGAGGCGGAAATGGCTGGGGCCAAAACCCTGAATGGGCTTGGAATGCTCGTTTATCAGGGGGCCGAGGCCTTCAGGCTCTGGACCGGGAGGGAGGCCCCAACGGGCGTGATGAGGAGGGCGGTCGAGGAGGCCCTGGAGGCGAGGAGATGAACCTAGCCCTCGTCGGCTTCATGGGGGTAGGGAAGACCGTGGTGGGCCGGATCCTGGCGGAGAGGCTGGGCCTCACCTACGTCGACCTAGACTCCGAGGTGGAGAGGCTGGCCGGGAAGCCCATCTCCAGCATATTCGAGGAGGATGGAGAGCCCCATTTTAGGATGATCGAGAGGGAGGTGACGAGGGAGCTCTCAGCCCGAGACGGGCAGGTGATCTCCTGCGGCGGGGGGACCATTCTAGACCCGGATAACCTTAGACTCCTCAGGAAGAGCTCCATCATCGTCCTGCTGACGGCGAGGCTGGAGGTCATCTCCGAGAGGCTGAGAGGGGGGGAAGGCTCCAGGCCCCTCCTAAGGGCCGGCGACCCGCCGGAGAGGATGAGGGAGCTATACCTCCAGAGGATGGAGGCCTACATGGCATCAGCCGACATCGCCGTGGACACCTCCCACCTGACGCCTGAGGAGGTCGCCATCGAGGTGATGAGGCGGATGGGGGGCGAGGCGTGAAGGCGGTGATTAGAGGGGGGAGGGTGGAGGGAGAGGCCGAGGCCCCGCCCTCCAAGAGCTACACCCACAGGGCCCTCTTCCTTTCAGCCCTCGCCGATGGGAGGAGCCGAATAGTCTCCCCCCTCACCTCAGAGGACACGGAGGCGACGCGGGGCATCCTTGAGAGGCTTGGGGTCGAGATAGGATGCGAGGGGGGCCGCTGGGAGGTGTGGGGAGGCATACTCAGGCCTCCAACCTCCCACCTCCACTGCGGAGGCTCGGCCACCACCCTAAGGCTGGGAGCAGCGGTCTGCTCACTGGTGAGGGGATGGAGCAGGCTGACCGGGGGCCCATCCCTCCTCCGCAGGCCCGTCGGCCCCCTAGTGGATGCGCTGAGGCGGATGGGCGTGGACTGCTCAGATGTGGGAGGGTTCCCCCCAATATCGGTGAAGGGGGGAGGGCCAAGTGGGGGGACCGTCCACATGAGGGGAGACATCAGCTCCCAGTTCGTCTCGGCGATCCTCATCATAGCCCCCCTCGCCGAGAGGCCGACGAGGATCATCCTGACCACGCCCCCCGAGTCCAGACCCTACATCTCCATGACGATGGAGGCCCAGAGGAGGTTCGGGGTCAAGGTCCAGGCCTCGGGCGATATGAGCCTCTTCGAGGCCGAGAGGCAGGAATACAGGCCCACAACATTCCAGGTGGAGGGGGACTGGTCATCCGCAGCATACCTCCTCGCGGCGGGCGCCATCTCGGGGAGGGTGAGGGTGACAAACATAGACCCGGAGAGCCTCCAGGCAGACGCCGCCATAATGGGGCTCCTGAGGAGGATGGGGGCATCAGTTAGGGTTTGGAATGGCGTAGCCGAGGCGGAGGCCTCAAGGCTCAAGGCCATCGAGGCGGACGTCTCCGACTGCCCAGACCTCTTCCCCATCCTCGCCGCCCTCTGCGCCGTCGCCGAGGGGAGGAGCACCATCCGAGGGGTGAGGCGCCTAGAGTACAAGGAGTCTAACAGGGTCGAGGCGATGCTGGACGGCCTAAGGGGCATGGGCATAGAGGCCGAGAGGAGGGGGGAGGCCGTCACGGTGGTGGGGAGAAAACCAAGAGGCGGATCTATAGACCCAAGGGGAGACCACAGGATAGCCATGGCATTCTCCATCCTGGCGCTAACAGCCGAGGGGGAGACAGCCATCCTCGACGCGGAATGCGTCTCCAAGTCATATCCCCACTTCTGGGAGACCATGGAGATGCTCGGGATGCACATGAGGAGGGGATGAGTTGAGCAACACCCTGGGCCTACTATTCAGGGTTACAAGCTTCGGGGAGAGCCATGGGAGGTGCATAGGCGTCGTGGTCGACGGCTGCCCAGCCGGGCTGAGCCTAAGAGCAGAGGATATACAGGTGGAGCTGGACAGGAGGAGGCCGGCCCAGAGCCCCATAACCAGCCCTAGAGCCGAGGAGGACCGCCTAGAGATCCTCTCAGGGGTCTTCGACGGATTCACCACCGGAGCCCCGATATGCATGATCGTCTGGAACAGGGGGGCCGACCCATCAAGCTACGATGGCTTGAGGTGGAGGCCAAGGCCTGGACATGCAGACTACCCCGCCAACGTGAAGTATGGGGGGTTCAACGACCCAAGGGGCGGGGGAAGGTTCTCAGGGAGGATCACGGCCGGATATGTCATGGCCGGAGCCCTGGCCAAGCTGGCGCTCCGCCAAGGGCTAAACGTCGAGGTCCTAGCCTACACGAGGGAGATCGGAGGGATAAAAGCCCGAGATCTAACCATAGAGGAGGCCAGGGAGGGCGTGGAGAAGAGCCCCGTGAGATGCCCCGACCTAGAGGCATCCAGGAGGATGGAGGAGGCCATCCGGGAGGCCTCAGCGGAGGGGGACAGCCTGGGCGGGGTGGTGGAGTGCATCGTCGAGAACCCCCCAATCGGCCTGGGAGAGCCCGTATTCGACACCCTCGAGGGGGAGATCTCGAAGGCTTTATACTCCATACCAGGGGTCAAGGCGGTCGAGTTCGGCCTCGGGATGGAGGCCTCAAGGACGAGAGGCTCGAGGAATAATGACCAGTACAGGCTCTCAGGGGGAAGGGTCACCTGCCTCACCAATAACGCGGGCGGTATCCTCGGGGGGATGAGCAACGGGATGCCGATAAGGTGCAGGGCGGCCTTCAAGCCGACCCCATCCATAAGGAGGGCGCAGAGGACCGTCGACCTCTCAAGGATGGAGGAGGCCACCCTCCAGGTGGGAGGCGCCCACGACCCATGCATAGTCCCAAGGGCCGTCCCGGTTGTGGAGGCGATGGTGGCAGTGGTCCTCGTCGACCAGGCGATGAGGGCCGGCCTCATACCAAGAGTCTTGGGGAGGGGGCGAGGGGATGAGTGAGGACAAGCTCGAGCAGCTGAGGATGGAGATAGACAGGCTGAACGAGGAGATATTGAGGAGGATCTCGGAGAGGGTGGCCATCTCCACGAGGATCGGGGAGGTCAAGAGGAGGATGGGGAGGCCCATAGAGGATCCTGAGAGGGAGGTGAGGGTTATAGAGATGGTGGGGGAGATGGCCGAGAGGCATGGATTGGACGTGGAGGAGGTGAAGAGGATCTTCAGGGAGATAATAGGGCTCTGCAGAGAGGCCCAAAAGAGGGTTAAAACATGAGGATAGCCTTCCAGGGGGAGAGGGGAGCATACAGCGAGGAGGCCATCATCAGAGCCTTCGGCGAGGCCGCGGAGCCGATGCCGAGGCAAAGCCTCAGAGAGGTGTTCAGCTCCGTGGAGGAGGGAGAGGCGGAGTATGGCCTCGTGCCGGCTGAGAACACCCTGGAGGGGAGCATCACCCAGACCTACGACCTCCTCCTAGAGTCGAGGCTCAAGGTCAGAGGGGAGACCATCCTCAGGATAGCCCACTGCCTAATGGCCAACCCAGGCGTCTCGCTGAAAGAGGTTAAAAGGGTATACTCCCACCCCCAAGCCCTCGGGCAGTGCCACCTATTCATAGAGAGAAAACACCTGGAGGAGGTCCCCACGTACGACACGGCGGGGAGCGCGAGGATGATCAAAGAGAAGGGCCTCAGAGATGCCGCGGCCATCGCGAGCAGGAGGGCAGCCGAGATCTACGGCTTAACGATCCTCTCAGAGGGGATAGAGGCCAACCCAGAGAACTACACACGCTTCCTCATAATAGGCCATGAGGACCACCCCCCAACGGGTAGGGACAAGACCACCCTAGCCTTCAAGATAGAGCACAGGCCAGGAACCCTATTCGGGGCCCTCAAAGGATTCGCCGAAAACGGGGTCAACCTGACGAAGATAGAGTCGAGGCCCATCCCAGGAAGACCCTGGGAGTACACCTTCTACATAGACCTAGAGGGGCATAGGGAGGAGAGGCAGGTGAGGCTCGCCCTCACCGAGCTCGAAAGGGCGGCAACATACATAAAGATCCTCGGATCATATCCGAAGGCCATAGAAAACCAATATAATGCGTTGATGTGAGGCCCCCCAGAGCCTCAGGAAGATTTTAATCTCCCATGGAAAATCTAATTAGCGGCGGGGGTTCCCGAGGGGCCAAAGGGGGCAGGCTTAGGG
>JBBIVO010000004.1:19253-54026 GCA_037439685.1 Candidatus Bathyarchaeota archaeon
ATGGGGCTCCTGAGACACCTGCTGGACAAGTCCTGCGTGGGTTCGAATCCCACCCCCCGCACCACCATCCTATTTCAGGTCGTTTGCTTCCATCCCATTCACATCATCACCTTAATCTTTTGATGTCAGAATTATTCTTGGGGCAGATCTCTAGATAATATTTCTTCAACCTTCTTCTGAATCATTTGTTTGATTATTCCAGTATCATCATCTTAAGTAGCTCTTCTCCCTTTCTTCTATCCTAAGGACAGCTTTCACACTCGATAGCCTTACTTCAATTAGAGCTCTACTTCAGGCGCATTCTCATAGCTTCATATCAAGCATGTCATTGCTTCAATCGTTAATTGGTTCCTCTTTAACCTTCCCATGAATTTTTAGTATAACCTTCTCTATGTCTCTTCTGCTCAGGTGAATGTAGACGCTTGCCATCTTGCTCCCATACGCACCGCGTATACAAGGTTTACCATATGTGGGGACGTAGTCTAGCAAGCATCCTGTGGAGTCCTGGATAGGTGGGACGACGGGCTCCGGAGGTTAAACTGTAGTTCACTAGCAGGTTTGGATGATCTTTCCACTGGAGCCGGAGCGAGGGGAAACCTGTAGGGGCAGTATGTGTTTCATGAGAAGATGAGCATACATGGAGATGTAAGCTTCTGTGCCTTTTAGGGGGTGTTAGGGCAAGGCTATCGACCCTCCTCTAATACACAAAATAACGTTAATAAGTGGGAGGGACAGAATATTATTAAAGTTGATTACACCTCTGTCCGACGAGGAGAAGAGTAGGATACTAAAGGCGCTTGAAGAGGATGCTGAATTCAGATACGCCATAGCAGGCCTAATCGGCATCTCAGAGACATTGAAGAGGTTAGATAGGCTTGAAGCGAATCAGGAGAAGCTTTGGATGGAGGTCAGGAGCTTGAGGGAAGGTCAGGCTGAGATTTTGAGGGATTTGAGGGATCTTGAGGTTGGTTTTGAAAGGCTTACTTTGAGTGTCGAGGATGAGGCTAGGGATGTCATTAGACACAGGCTGAAGGCTGAATTAAATGTTGACCTAAAGCTGGACAGGATCTGGGTTGATGAGAAGGAGATTGACATTTACGGGGCATCTGATGAGCTCGCTGTAGTGGGCGAGGCTACTGTTAGGCTGGGTGTTAAGGTGTTGGTTGATCTTGAGGAGAAGATAGATCTCATTAGGAAGATGAGACCAGAGCTGCTGAAACCTAGGTTGATTAAGGTTGTGTACACCGACTACGCCCTACCATCGGCCTTAGAGTACGCTAAGGCTCAGGGTATATGGGTCTTAAAATGGAGCGGCGACCTTACACCCCTGATGATACACCAATGATACATCTTAGTCTTCACGCCGTGGATGTGTCAGGTGACCTTCTGGCTGAGGGTGTTGTGATCTTTAACGCCGTTTTATTAACATCTAGCATGTAAAAGAAAACCTGGTAAGAAATCTTCATACAAGCCAAGGTATTTACACGCATCTTGCTGGTTCAAGAGGCCCTCTCAGTCATTAGATGATTCGAATTGAAGAAAACTGAAGAATTTCTTAAAGATGAACAAGCCGAACTTGGTTTACCTTCAGGTATAAAGATACTTTATCTTCGTCTTGCTTGATGTATTTGCTGGAAGACATAGTTGGAACCTACCTGACAGGTGTCACCGGAATTTTGATTGCTTCCGTGATTGGCGGGCCACTTCACACTCCTACGCTTGTTGAGATTGTTCTGGGCAAGGGAATGTTGGATCTAGGGATGTCAAAAGGCGTGTTGCTTAGCTGGCTTGTGGGACAACCCTACGATGTGGCTAACGCATTATCTGTCTCAAGGATAGTACACTGGAAGGTAGTCCTAACATACATGGTCATAGCTTGGGCAGGCAGCGTGATATTTGGGCTCGTATGGAGTGTTAAGCGGATTCTTATAGGAGATGAATCGGCGTGATAGAGATTAAACCTGTTAGCGTAAACGGAAATACGGTTGTTGGGGTGTCAATTGGAGATCCAGATTTTCCCGGAAAGCTGGCCGTCATCGCGTTAATAGCCAAGAAGGGACTTATATGGGCGCTCTAGATGAACGCAATGTGACAGCGGCCAGAGTAGAAGGGTTGACAAAGATAGAGGACGCCTTAGAAGCGAAGATAGAATCTTGCACATTAAGAGCTCGTGTACTAGGTGTTGCAGAAGGCATGACAGGGAAAGACATCCTTACGAAACTTAATGATGGAGGATAAATAATATTGTTTGAGAAAATTCTAGTTCCGTTAGACGGGTCTGAGCACTCTTTAAGAGCCTTAGATGTTGCAATTCAAGTAACTAAAAAATTAGATTGAAAAATCACTTTAATATATGTATATTCAATTTGCGGCCTTGCAATATCTCTAACGGCAATCCATGATTTCATTCAGGCAATTCGTAAGGTTGGCACCGGCATCTTGACAGATGGTGAAAGGAGGGTAAAGGCTGGAAAGGTTCAAATTGAAACATTGCTGATAGAGGGACACGCAGTTGAGCAGATAGTTAAAGCATGTGGGGAAGGCAGATCGACTTTGTCGTGGGTGCAAGGGGCCTAAGCAAGACGAAAGAAATACTTTTGGGAAGCGTAAGCGATGGAGTGACAAGACACGCAGGTTGCCCCGTTCTTGTGGTGAAGTAGCCTAATGCAGGTGTGTAAAATGCTTTTTGAGGGCGATCGAGTTGATTGAAAAAGAAAAATCTTGGTGCTGTGCAGTTGTAGGTTATCTTTTTGTTATTCTTGCTCCTTTGAATGTTCATTATGAGCCTATTGCAAAACTCTTAATGAGAGCTTGACTAGTCAACCTAGCTCATGAAGTTCTGTGAATGTGCGAAGCGGGCTTTTTCAGGAGACGGCGGCCCCCTCGGACATTTTTCTGCTGAGCGAATGAATGCGCAAAAAGATAACCTACAACGTAACGCCACCAAATTTTAGTTGAAGCTTGTTGGAAAATCCTTAATTGGATGTCTGGGTTCCATTAACAATAGGTGTAAGGCCTTTGGGGTTTACCTACGTAAAAGTGAGGATAGTGAATGCGGAGAAGCCCAGTCTCTCTGATGTGGTTGAGTTGATCGTGGATACGGGTGCGGTGTACACGATAGTTTCAGAGGATATTTTAGAAAAACTTCAAATTAAGAGGAGGGGAAGGAGGGTTTTTCAAACGGTGAATAAGCAGAAGATCGAACGCGACATCGGAGTAGTTGTAGTCGAGTACATGGATAGAGTAGCCGGAACAATTGTGATTTTCGGCGAAGACAAAGATACCCCTGTGTTAGGAGTAACTACGCTTGAAGAACTCGGGTTAGAAGTAGATCCCGTGACTAAGCAATTGAAACCAATGACACTACTTTTGCTCTGATAATTTTTATTTATAAGTTTTTGCAGAATCAACTATTTTAATTTAAGTTTGGGGCTTGAATTAATATAACTGGAGAATATCTCTTACCATGTGCATTTAGATCTACTCGAAAATCGATCTATGAGAGATTTTTATGGCGTTCTATTAGAGTGCTGAACAATTATTCGAGGTTCGAACCAGGATGATAACATACTTCACCAAACCATATCCAAATACTAAGATAGCCTTTCCCGCGGAGACGTAAAACACCGAAAGATTTTGAACTCCTTCTTTTTAATGGCCCACATCTTTATGCCAGACATCCCTACTATTAAGCCCCTATAGCGATGGGCTTGAGCAGCCCTCCGCCTCCTAGCGTTCTGGGAGTAGGCTCTGATCGAACGCTGAGCCCTGCCGAGGCGCTTGATGCGGTGGCTGTTGTTCCTGCCCTTCAGGCCGGCGGTCAAGTAGATCTCGTCGAACTCCACGGCTCCACCCATCTTAACCGGCTGCTCCCCCCTCCTGAGGCTGAGCATCAGCCTCTTCAAGGCCTGAAAACGGTCATGCATCTTCGTTCTAGGAGCCAGCTCAGGCCCAGGCCAGAGTTGTGCAGACCCAAGAAGAGGAGGATGAGGATGAACCACTCCCTTAAGCTCAGCCTAGAATAGTGGAACATTGTTCCGTCCTGTCGTTGAAGGCCCTTCCCCAAGCCTTGCAGTAGTGGCGCTTGAGGCCCTGCCCATAACTCCCATGCCCCTTCACCCTCCCAGAGCCGCACCTAGGCAGCAAACCCCACCGCGCCACCTAACCATCCTGAAGAGCCTAGAACAGGCCACCTCATCCGAAAGAGGGTCAAAAATGTCTATAAAGGAACATCAGAAACGGCCACAAAAATCTTATTAAAGAGCGAAAATTTAAAACTTCCATGCTTCATCTATTTAGGGGGATGAGATGGGTACAGAGATTGAAGAGCTATCCAAGGATGCTATGAAGCTGTATGAGGAGGCTCTGAGAGATTTAGAAGCTGGCAGAATAAGGAAGGCTGCGGAAAATGCTTGGTGTGCTACAATAAGGGCTACTGCTGCGTTATTAATAGCTAGAGGAAAAGCCAAAGGATGGGAAGATGTGAAATATGCAGGTCCAAGAAGAACACTTTTGGATGAGCTTGAGTCTGAGGATGAGGAGGTAGAGAAGCTTAGAATGTATGAGAGATACTGCGTACGATCCGATAGCCTACATGGAGCATGCTTCTATGAAGGGATATGTGAGCCATTGGAAAGGAATATCAAAAGGATAATAGAGACGGTGGACTACATTAAGGATGCAATGAAGCTAGCTGCATTGGTAGAGTAAATCTCTAACCTTGTCCTCCTTCTTTGCGATATTTATTCCACAATCTTAACTAATACTCTGCCACATCCCTTCCAAATGATACACATTAGATGCATACCATCTTTCCGTTGTGCCAATCCGAAGAACCCCTTCACCTGCGTCCCCTTAAGTGATAAGCTGAGAAAGTAGCTCTAGAGTGCCTGAAGTTTATGTGGATTTGTCGAGATAAGATAAATTTCATAAAATAGTCTATATCACTTCAACTACGTCATATAACTTTAGCTATATGTCGTTACATACATCATGACATGTTCTCTCTGCCGAGAAACTGTGCTTTTCCCATGAAATATGTCATAACAGGTATATGAGTGGAAACGGCCCCTCTAACACCAATTTCCGATTTAGGTGTGTTCACCTTTATTCATTCTTCTATAATAGCTTGGCTTGATTTCTAAAACTATTCTGAATGTGAATGAACGTTAAATAAGCTCTTAGAGTTTCATTGGAGGGGTCTTCATGGTTATGAAGATAAAGGTTGATGAGAGAAATATATATGTGTGAGGCTTGTTTGCTTGGATATTGCGATTAAGCGGCTGCGAAGGCGTGTCAAAAATATTGCTCAAAATATAATTCCTGCTCTTTATAAATAACGATTAAAGATATATATTTTCCAGGGCGAGATAAGCAGTCTTTGCGTGAAAGCTTTTAATTCTTGATAAGTATTTCCTGGATTTTAGAGCGATATTCACAAATGTAGTATTGAACTTTATTTATTCTTTTATAGGATAGCTTTGGCTCTCCTATATGCTTCCATCTCCAATACTTTAATTAACGCTTGAATCCAACATTGATCAAAGATGAGCTAACAGGAATAGGGAGCTAAATTAGCATGAAGGATTCTGTTTTCTTAAGTTTTCCTGTTGTTGTGTCTGGCATTAGATTTAAAAGCTCTAAGGTTGTTAAACCAATTATCCCCCAATCACTTAACTGCTTTGACCTTAACATTTCCTTAACTTCCTCGGGGATCTTCATAATGAGTAAATGAGCATAGGGTAATTCCTCTTTCTCAACAATAAGCTTTTCAATGACTGCTAACTCACCTTCCATTTTATGTCCTGAGGCTGTTGTGAGCATCAGTGTACGTTTAACATAGTTGACGCCAACCCTATCAGCCACCTCTCTATCGACTATGGTTACCGAGGCACCGGTGTCAACGAGGGCAACACCCTCCGAATTGCCCTTCATACCCTCCAATCTTAATCTTGCCCGGACGATGGCCAAGATGGCTCACCGTGAATATTTCCTAAGCGGCGTAATAAGCTATTCCCTTTCTAAAAGCAAATTAAATCATTTCTACAATGTCATTTGTTGTATCGAATTCTTAAATGATTAACGAATCTAGAGCGCTAGAAAAACTACTTTTTCTAATACTCCTTTTACAGTATTTGATATGTATCCAGCATCCTCTATGGCTGATATTCCTAGGATTATCTTCTCAGAGCCACCTAGCGATTTAAGCCTCTCCTTAATCTCATCTGGAAATCTAAATACCATTACCCTTCTAGGCCCAATTTCAAAATCTTCGATGACAACACTTTTCAGAACCGTAAATTGACATTCAACTGCCATGCCTAGGGTAGCGACCTTAGCCTTGCCGAAACTCTTTAGCCCCAACTCTGCTACAAGGACTTCATCAGCTATGATACCAGTGGCTCCAGTATAGACTAAAGATTTACCCTCAAACACCTTCACTTCACCATAAATTCTAATCTTAGCTTTCACATCCACCTTAGATCCTACCAATGTTTATACCTAAAGGGGGGTTTAAAAGCCTAGAGATTTTAATAGAGATTTACCCTCTTGCTTCATCTCTTGCTGTGAGGGTTCAAAGGAGGATTTAGATATTCCGAAAACCACATGATTTCGATAAAGAAGGCTTCAAGGAACTAATATCATTTTTCATAGATTTTATATAATTGCTTTCTCTCCAAACCTTATAATAAACTTTAAATAACACTCCTATAACTTCATTGGATGATTGTAATGGTTAGGAAGATGGAGATTGAAGGGAATATTATATATATATGCGAGGTTTGCGGGCTTGGATATCGCGACGAAGAGACTGCAAGGGCCTGTCAAAAATATTGCTCAAATCATAATGCCTGCTCTTTTGAACTGGTGAGCAAGGCCATATACTTCCCAGAAGAGCCTGGGCAATCTTGATGATGAGCCCCCGTCTCCTAGGCAGTATGCCTCAGCCCTGAGGTCTACATTCACGGATGATGCTTCGCCTTCCGTAGGGCCTCTATTATGGTAGCTAAATGGCTTGAATGAATGAGTGTGAAGCCGCTGGAGATCGCAAGGGGGTGAGGACCGGATATTATAACATTAACCGATTGGTGCTCTTAATCATTCTGGGGCTTTAGGTAATGGCTAAATAGCCTTTCCGCCGTTCAACTTTGGGTGTTTGGGAGTTGAATCTTTGGAAGGATATCCCATGTGGGGAGAGGCCTCCGGAGGTCGTGAACATGGTGGTCGAGGTTGTGAGCGGCTCTAGGGACAAATACGAGTATAACCCCGACTGGGAGGCCTTTGTCCTCGACCGGATCATACCCTCATCTGTGGTCTTCCCAGTAGAGTATGGGTTTATTCCCCAGACCTGGTTCGACGATGAGGATCCCCTAGACATAATGGCCTTGAGCTACGAGCCCCTCGAGGTTGGATGCCTGGTTAAGGTTAGGGTCATAGGGGCGCTGATAATCGAGGACGAGAAGGGGGAAGACCCGAAGATACTCTCCGTCCTCGTGAATGATGCAAGGTTCGAGGGGTATAGGGACATAAGCGATGTCCACCCCCACAAGCTGCGGGAGATACAGGAGTTCTTCGAAACCTACAAGAGGCTTGAGCCCTTCAGGTGGGCCAGGTTCAAGGAATGGAAAAACGCTGAGGAAGGGATGAAAATAGTGGAGTATGCCATTAAAAGGTTCAAGGAGCTGAAGGCGAAATGAATACCCAAGGGCGGTTTCCAGAGACGCCTCTGACGAACCTATATCCTCTATAAGGAGAGACGAACTATTTTTCAGTTAAAAAATATGATGTTTTAATGAAATTGAGATTATGGGATTAGGGCCATTATGACCTGTGTGGTGAGGGAGGCCAGGACTATGAGCTCTGGGATGCCTATTTTGGCCTTCACTCTCCTCCTTCTAGATGCGAATCCCCTCAGCTCTGCTCCTATACCTGTCCACACGGCCCTCTCATACCCCACGCTTAGAAGGGGGAGCATCATGGACCTCACATCGGCCGGCGTTATGGGGACCCTTCTGTATCCCCTCTCCAACCTCGCCAGCTGTATCTCCCTGAAGTCCTTCTGCATGAGGGGGAAAAGCCTTAGGGAGTAGGCTATTGAGAAGGCCAACCCCCTCGGCAGCCTGAGCTCGGCCTCAAGGTGCCTTATAAGGTCCCTGGGGCTCGTGAATGAGAAGAATATCAACGCCGCCCCCGCTATGGCGAGCAGCCTCAACCCTATGGTGAGGGTGGCGATGAGGGCGCCCATCCTCAGGGCGAGGGGGCCTATCTCGGCCACCAGCTCACCCGTGTTGGCCACGACCAGGGCGTTCAGAAGGGTTCCCCAGATGGCCAAGGTGAAGAGGAGGATCATCCACTTAGACCTCCTGAAGCCGAGAGTGAAGCCTAGGAGGCCGTTTGGCACCCCGACTGCCATGAGCTGCCTGGGCTCCCGGAATATGAAGGCTAGAGCCGTGACGGCCAGGGCGTATAGGAATATGGAGGTGGGCGTGGGCCTCCTCAATCCGATGCACCAGCGATGCTCTCAAGCCTCTGTGTAAGCCTGCCGCGATCCTCCCATCTCAGCCTCCCATCCTCGATGAGAAGGGCCCTGTCAGCGAGCTCCGCCACCACCCTCGCATCGTGGGTGGCTATGAGGAGGGAGGTCCCCCTCTCCCTGAGCCTCTCCACGAAGCCCTTGAGGCTGCGGAACAGCCTGTAGTCGAGGCCGGCCGTCGGCTCGTCTAAAAGCATCAAATCTGGCCTGTAGCACCTCCCGATGGCGATGGATAGCCACATCCTCTGGCCGAAGCTGAGCCTGTAAGGGCTCTGACGCCTCAGCTCGTGATACCAGGGGATCATCCCGGCGGCCTCCTCGAATCCCAGGCCGCCCTTCCTGGAGGCCTCCCTCACCTCCCCCTCAAGGCTTGAGGAGATGAAGAGGTGGTCTGGCTGCTGGGGAACATAGAAGACCCTTTTGAGCACCCTTCGCCGGCCGCTTTCCGAGGGCTCAAGGCCCTCAACCCTTATGGAGCCGGAGAGGGGCTTGACGGCCCCGATGATGGTCTTCAGCAGCGTGGTCTTCCCCGAGCCGTTGGGGCCCACGAGGGCGATGGCCTCCCCCCTCTCCACCTCGAAGGAGGCTCCCCTTATCAGGGGCTTACCTTCCATGTGCCCCACATCGACCGAGTCCAGCTCCAGGACCACCCCGCCCGCCACCCTCCTCGGTGCCTCCTCGACCTCGGGCTCCCTCACGTCGACGCCCATCGAGGCCAGCCTCTCAAGCTCCCCCTTCCTAAGGGCCCATCCCGGCCCATAATCGCCTTTAACTGTCCCATCATCGATCACCAGCACCCTGTCTGCCTCTCCCATGAAGTGTCTAGCCTTATGCTCGACGATGATGGCCGATGCCCCCCTCTTCCTGGCCTCCTCCACCATCCTCTTCGCCTCCCTTATCCCCCAGGGGTCTAGGGAGGCCGTCGGCTCGTCGAGGATCAGGAGCCTTGGCTCGTGGACTATCGCCGAGGCGAGGGTCAGCCTCCTCTTCTCGCCGCTGGAGAGGTCCTCAACGTGAACATGCGCCTTATCTATAAGGCCGAACCTCTTTAGGGCCCTCTCCACAGCCTTCCCGATCTCTTCATCCTCGTATCCCAGGTTCTCGAGGGTGAAGGAGGCCTCATCCCATGGGGTCGGCATGGCGAGCTGCCTCTCGGGGTCCTGGAGGACGGCCCCCACCAATCTGGGCACGCCCCTGAAGCCCTCAGGGGTCAGGGGGTTGAGGCCGAAGATCTCCGAGGAGCCTTTGACGACTCCTCCGAGCAGGTTTGAGAGGACCCCCGTAAACGCCAGGAGGAGCGTGGTCTTACCAGATCCCGATGGGCCAACCACTAGGAGGAGGCCCCCCTCCTCGATGCCACTCGATATCTGCCTCAGGACCTTCCTATCGGAGACGTATTGGGCCTCCCCTATGTCGAACCTGACCGCGGCCATCACACAACCTTCCAGTGCCCGCTCAGATGGAGAGGATGTGGAGATAGATAAATAACCATGCGAGATTTCGAGTGGGGATTAGGGGGTAGATGTGGGAACTCTCAAGGCCAGATTCTGGAGCCTCAATGCTTAAGCAGGTTTAGGTCTCTGAGGAGGATGATCTCGGTTACCCTCTCCCCTTCCTGTTTTAGCTGGTTGTCGGCTGTGATGAGTGGGGCGCCCATCTTCTTGGAGAGGTGGAGGTAGGTTGAGTCGTATACGGTTAGTTTGATTGTGGCGGCTATGTTCAGGATCTCTGCTAGGTCATCCCAGCTGGTTGCCTCGATGTTTAGGCCTAGGTGTCCCAGCGCCTCTATGGCTTCGATTCCATCGCCGGGTTTTAGGGCGCCTGTGAATGTCGATTTCAGTATGACTGAGGCCACCTCATAGAGGAGGAGGAGCGGCGCGTACGCCTCCACCTCCCCAAAAGCTATTTTCCCCTCGAGGGCTCTGGACTGCGTTTCCCAGGGCTCTCCCGGTATAACCCACTTGGCTGCCACGCTGGCGTCGACGACTACCCTAGGCTTCTCTCCCTGTCTTCCCTTATCCATCTCACGAGCTCCTCTGTGGGCACAGCACAGGCCCTTTCACGGATCTCGTCCAGCCTCCTCGCCGAGTCCACGGCCATCTCCACCCTAATCTTGGCCTCTATGACCCCCCTAAGGTATTCGCTCCAGTTAACATCGACCCTTCTCATCAGCTCCCTCACCTCCTCGGGAACCTTCACCGACACATTGACAAGCCTACCCATATGGCTCACCATATTGTAATCTTAATTGAGACTACCATATGAATGTTGCTCAATAATCGATTCAAAGGCCGTTCAACCATTCAGCTAAGCCATCAGCCCGGTGAGGCATCTAAGAGCTTTCCCTCTCCTCGCATCCGCTCAGGGGCTCCCTGGTAAATTCCAGCAGCTCGTTGACCATCCCTACAAACACGGCGAATGAGGCCCCACGCCAGCGGGACTGCCGCTCGGCTTGAAGCTAGCCATGGGCTTAACGGCTTCAGACGCCCCGCTCAACTATCCGCTTCACCTCGCTATCGGGTATCCTCCAGAGCTTGCCAACCCTAACCGCCCTGATCCTGCCCTGCCTGATCCACTCGTTAACGGTAGCCCTATGGACCCTAAGCAGCTCGGCGACCTCCCTCACCCTCCACATACGCTCCATAAATGCTCAAAACAACTAAAACCTCATAAGATTATTAAGCCTTGCCCTAAACAATAGCGGTTCCGAAGCCCTTCCCGGGCAGCTTGTCTCTGAACAGCGTTGGTGCCTGCGCTTACACCTCTCGCCCTTCACAGTTCGGCAGATGGGCGCTGAGGCCCCAGCCAGCTTCGCCACCCAGCCCTTAAATTGCGGCACCCCGGAGCTGGTGAGCCGTGAGAGGAGGGGAAAACTCTTATCTATTTTAAACGGCTTTCTAGAGCTGCTGGGTGGTCTGATTGCAGGAAGCTGGGCGTGGACCCCCCCTGAGGTACACCGCCGTCGATTATGCGATGCTTGCGGTGGTGGGCGTAGTGGCCGCCATAATATTCTGGGCCACATGGTTCGTTTATGACTTCGGATTGGGGCTTGGAGGGCCCGTGATCGCGAGGGTCATATCCTACGGGCTCTGGTTCATAGGAGGCCCCATGGCAGCATCTCTGATAAGGAAGCCCCTGGCAGCCCTCCTGGGGGAGACCTTGGGGGCGCTGGTTGAGACCTTGGTGCCCACGGTTGGAGGGTTCACAAACCTCATCTACGGGGTGGCGCAGGGCGCCGCCTCCGAGCTCGGATATGCGCTGCTCCGCTACAGGAGATGGGGCTTGGGTTCAGGCGCCCTTGCAGGGGCTCTGGCCGCCTTCCCCTGCGTCGCCCTCGACTCCATCCTCTTCGGCGAGATAGCCACGGCCGAGGTGATGGCCCTCTGGCTGTTGGCAGCCATCCTCAGCGGGGCGATCTACGGGGCACTGGCCGCGGGCGGCGCCTCGGCCGTCAGGAGATGAGCGGTTTGGAGAGGCTCACGGAGAGGCTCAGGAGAGATGTGGAGGGGATATGGAGGAGGATCCTTGAGCATCCCTTCGTTGTAGAGCTCTACGAGGGCTCCCTACCCCCGGAGAAGTTCAGGTACTATATAATCCAAGATTATAATTATCTGATAGGGATGATGAGGGCCTACTCCATCCTAGCCTCGAAGGCCGAGTATGGGCTGGCCAGGGAGGCCCTGGAGATAGCCTACCTCGACGCGACGACGGAGATGGAGAACTACAATAGGCTCCTGGAGAGGATGGGCCTAAGCCTAGAGGAGGTGATGAGGATAGAGCCCGCCCCGACAAACATGGCCTATATGAACCACCTCTTGGCCACCGCCATGATAGGCGACCCATTGGACTGCCTGGTCGCGACGCTCCCCTGCTTCTGGTCATACCTCGAGATAGGGGAGAGGCACAGGGATTCGCTGAGAAGAAACCAGAACGGGCTTTACAGGTCCTGGGCTGAGGTATACCTAACAGAGGAGTATAAACGGCTCGTGGAGAGGCTCAAGGAGAACGTAGATGGGCTGTGGAGGGGAGGAGATTATGATATGCATAGGAGGATATTCACCACCAGCTCAAGGTATGAGTGGATGTTCTGGGAGATGTCATACAGGATGGAAGGGTGGCCCATATAGCCGCAAACTGCGCTGATGGAGTCAGTAGAGGCCCGGGATCCTCGAGGCGTTTATACCATAAGGGATATGAGGAGGGTGTAAAGGCACTCAGCCCGATGGATGGTAGCCCATATGCCCGAGATAGGCGGCTTCGAGGGATCAACCCGGAGGGGAATCACCACCCCATTCACGCGAGGGATCGATCTTAGCTTCATGGATATAAGGCCCCTAAGGTTATCATCCTTAGGGGCCAGGGGAAGGCGGGTTGTATGATGACAGGATAGATCTGGTGCTCTCAGCCATCAACCATCCCGTGAGGCGCGGAATAGTCCGCTACCTAGCCGAGGCTGGGGCCCAATCCTACACCTCTCTAATGGAGAGGTTCAGGCTTCAGACAGGCACCCTGAACCATCACCTGAGGATGCTCGAGCCCCTCTTAGAGCAGGATGGGGATAAGAGGTACCTCCTGAATAGGGAAGGGGAGATCGCCTATCGAGCCCTTAGACATATGGAGGACCTAATCTCCAGGCCCAAGCTTCCAACTCTGAAGAGGAGGAGGGTTCTTCCTCTAATTAGGGGGATACCATTAGGGTTCTACAAGCTTCTGGTCCACCCATCCCAGGCCTTCTCCGAGGCCCAGGAGAGGCTGGGAGCCTATCTGCCCTGCGGCCTTATAATCCTGGCCTTATACCTGGCCTCCACCCCGACGGTGGGCATCCCCGCCGTGATGAGGTCTCTGGCCGGCATCCTGGGCATGTTCACCTTCAGCTACACCTTTCCAAGGGCCTTCTATGATAAGAGGCCTGGGTTCCTCCGCCTCCTGGCCTCCATAGGGATGAGCTACCTCCCCCTACTGGTCTTCAACACCATGATCACGCTCTCCATCCTAGAGGCCATAGCCTCCATCTCCTCCCCCCTCCTAGTGGAGGACCCGGCCTACGCCGTCCTCATACAGGTCTACGCGGCCCTCTTCATCTGGCGTTTCGCCCTCCTCTTCCTCGCCTTCAGGACTTCCTGCAGGCTTACCTCTGGACAGTCGGTTGCGGCGGTCTTCGCCTTCTCCATCGCTGAGAGCTCCCTCGCACTGGCCCTCGAGCACGCCTTCAGGGTCGCCTGAGCATCGAAAGCCTCCTCGACAAGAGCTCCCTCGTCAAGAAGGTTAATACGCCCGCCCAGCTCAGGGTCTTCTCGGAGGGAAAGAGATGAAGAGACTCCTACTCTTAGGCCTAATAGCTCTCGCAGCCATCGGCGCCCTAGCCATCCCAACATACGCCTACTTCAGCTCCTTCCAAGGTTACAAGGTAGCCCAGAGCGGGGAGCAGGAGAGGCCTCCCCTGGCTATGAGGATTCAGCGTTGCCTTCCTAAGGGCCTGCCCAGAGTCGAGGTGAGCGAGGATTTCAGATTGAAGGCTCAGAGCATAGCTGAGGGCGACGGCGACGTCCAAAGGCTCCTGAGTGAGGGTTATAACATAACCTGGGTTAGGCCCATCATAAAGGCAGTGGTTCAGGGCGATGGAACGGTGACGTTGAAGGCCACCCAGGCCATCCTAGTGCTCACGAAGAACAGTTCAGGGTTGGCCCATGTCGAGGTGAACATCGAGGCCGGCAAGGTGACCAAGATAACCATCCTAAGCAGAACCGTAATAGAGAAGGGCTCATAACCCTCCTTTTTATGCGATGAAGGCTGGAAGGAATGGAGAGGGGATGGAGGAGAGGAAGAGGCTCTACCTGGCGAGCTGGGGTGAGAGGCTTGTCGCCTGGCTCGTGGACGTGATACTGGTGGGAGGGCTCGCCATAATCCTCCTGCTGTACATGAGGAGGTTCATCCCATTGGCCTGGTTGGAGAGGCCTCAGCTCCTCTGGTGGCCAAGGAGGCCCCCTATCCCTCCCTATCCCCCCCTCTTCCTCCTCGTCCCATTCATGTTCCTAACCCCATGGTTCACCGGGGTTGGGGCTGCGGCTCTCCTCTTCATCTATTGGACCCTCTGCGAGGGGCTGGTGGGGCAATCCCTCGGGAAGAGGCTTATAGGCATAAGGGTGGTAAACCTTGAAGGTGGAGAGGCGGGCCTCAAGAGGGCCCTCGTGGAGAGCCTTGGGAAGGCCTTCCTCCTCCCCCTCGACATGGTGATCGGGCTGATAATCCCGGAGGGGGTTGAGCGAAGGCAGAGGCTCTTCAACTACATGAGCTCCACCATAGTGGTTAGGACGGGGGAGAGGCCTCCACCGTCCCATGTCGAGTATGTGAAGACGTGAGGAGGGATGAGACTGGAATGAAGAATCAAGATGGGAGAAAGATGGTGGCCGCTCCCGTTGTGGCCGAGGATGCCCCCAGGAGGGAGGCTGGGGGCTTGAGCTCCTGGAAGGGGATTAGGGCGCCGAGCTGGGCCCTCATCCTCGTGACGGCCCTCTCCCTCGCGCTTATCCTACCTCCAGCCGAGGCCCAGGCCGTAGGCTACTTCTCGGTTGTAAGGGCCTACTGGGGCTTAGAGCAGCCCATAGAGGTGTCGAGGGGGGACACGGCCAGCTTGGGCATACTCCTAAGGTACGGGTTCCAGTATCCGGTGAGGGGGTTGGAGGCGGAGCTGGCTCTGCCGGAGGGGTTCATGGCGGTGGGTGGGGGGAGGACCGCCCGGGTTCACTACGCCGGATCCATATCAACGGGGTCGATAATAAGGCTGGATTTCCCCATCTTCATAGCCGGGGCCGGTAAGGGAGGCTACATGGCTCATCTCCAGCTCAGCTATGAGATCCCCGACCTGGCCCGTTCAAGGACCGAGGTCTTAGAGGTATACTTCGAGGTGACGGGGAAGCCCAACCTTAGGATAACCTCCCCGGCCTCCCCCCTAAGCGAGGGGTTCCAGGAGGTGAGGCTCCTCATCGAGAACGATGGGGACGCCGCGGCGGAGAGCATCAGGGTGATCAGGGTCTACTCCTCCTCAGCCCCCGTGGAGGTGTTGGGATCCTCCAACCTCGGGAGGCTTGAGCCGGGAATGGGGGCCACCCTCCCCCTAGAGGTGTACGTCCCCTCATCCCTTAAGGGGGGGCTATTGACGCTGAGCGTCGATGTCGGCTGCAACGGCCCCAGCGGGGTCAGCTACACCTTCTCCAGAACCCTCCTCCTGCCCGTGGAGGCGGGAAAATCCCTCGTCACCGGCAGGGTCATATGCGAGGATGAGGCGGAGGTCGGAGACGTATCCGTGGAGGTCTACTCCTCTGAGGGGGCCTACATAGGGAGGATCCAGGATCTAGGATACCTGACGCCTGATGGAAGGTTCTCGGCGCGCCTAACCCTAGGGAGCTACAGCATACAATTCTCGAGGGAGGGATACTCAAAGGCCACGAGGAGCTTCTCTCTCAAGTCGGCGGGGGAGATCCTCAACCTAGGAGAGGTCAAGATCCTGAGGTCTATAAGGCTCTCCTCATCAACCCTAAGCCTCTCCGCGAGTGCCGGAGATAGGCTCCTCCTCCCCTTCAGCATCAGAAATGTGGGAGAGGAGGCTGAGATCTTAGAGCTAAACGCATCCTGCCCGGAGGGGTGGCAGGTCAGGATCCTGGGCCAGGAGGGGAGGGGCGTGAGCAGGGTGGAGCTCCCATCAGGGGGGAGCCTCAGCCTCCAGGCTGAGGTCACGGTGCCTGCCACAGCGAGGGGGAGCAACAACCTGACGATAAGCGCCCTCGGGAAGATAGCCTCCAGCCTCACCTTCACGGTTAATATAGAGCCGACCAGCGAGGCGATAGCCTCATGTCAGCTCCCTGGAAAGGTCTCAACGGTTGGAGACGTCGTCAGGTTCCAGGTAAACCTGAGGAACCCCCTGGGGGCGAGGACGACCTTCAGGGTCTACGTGGACTCGGTGCCCCAGAACTGGTCCGCCTCCGTTAAGAGCCCGACCGGCGAGTACCTAACCCAGGTTACCCTAGAGGCAAACCAGGCCTTGGAGCTCATCGTGGAGGCCACATCCCCCACCGCCGCCAAGATGGGGGAGGAGTACGGCCTGGTGTTCAGGGCGGAGGCCATTGAAGGAAGCCTCAGGGGAGGCGTGCCTCTCCGGGTAACCCTCACCCAGGTTGAGGAGGATGTCAAGTTCTACGTCAAGTCTCCGGAGGTGACCGTGGAGGCGGGGAAGACCATAAGGTATCCCATCACCATAATAAACTCTGGAGGGGTGGATAGGCTTCTATCCTTCAACGTGGAGCCCCCGAGCGACTGGAAGGTCGTCTTCAAGTATGGAGAGCTGGAGGTTACAGGCCTATACCTGGGCTCCAAGAGCTCTGAGACCCTGGTGATAGAGGCCACGCCGCCGAGCACGGTCAACATCGGGGAGTACTCGATACCCGTCAGGGTAATATCTGAGAGGGGGGTCAAATACGCCGAGATTGGGCTGAAGGCGACCATCGTCGGCTCCTACTCCCTGGGCGTGGAGGCCTCAACCCTCCTGACGAGCCTCTCGGTTGGGGGCTCAACGAGCCTGAGGGCTACGGTGACGAACAAGGGATACACCACCCTGACAGGCGTCAGGCTCAGCGTCGAGGCCCCGAGCGGATGGGAGGCCTCGGTCACCCCAACCATGGTGGAGGCCCTGAAGCCGAGGGAGTCATACTCCTTCAACATCGTGTTGAAGACCTCTGGAGACACGGTGGCAGGAGACTATATGGTCACCCTTAAGGGCCTGAGCGACCAGGCCTCATCAGACCCCGTCCAGGTGAGGGTCACCGCCACCGTCCCCACCTCATGGGGGCTCATAGGGTTGGGGGTGGCAGCCTTCATGGTCATCATGCTGTTCTTCGCGTTCAGGAGGTTCAGGAGGCGATAGAGCATGCCTCAACCCATCATAGAGACCCATGAGCTGACCAAGTATTACGGGGAGGTGAGGGCCGTTGACCATCTCAACCTCACCGTATATGAGGGGGAGGTGTTCGGGTTCCTCGGGCCTAATGGGTCGGGGAAGACCACAACCCTCCTCATGCTCATGGGCCTGACGGTTCCCACCTCCGGAACAGCCACCGTGGCTGGGTACGACATCGTGAAGGAGTCCAGGGATGTGAGGAGGGTGGCCGGGCTCCTGCCTGAGGGGGCGGGATACTATGAGGACCTAACCGCGAGGCAGAACCTGGACTATATAGGCCAGCTGAACGGCATCCCAAAGCCCGATAGGGAGGGGAGGATAAGGGAGCTCCTCGAGGCCGTGGGTCTCGAGAGGTGGGCCGACACGAGGGTGGAGAAGTTCTCGAGGGGGATGAAGCAGCGCCTGGGCATAGCGGAGGTGCTGATCAAGAGGCCTAAGATAGCCTTCTTCGACGAGCCGACGATAGGCCTGGACCCCCAAGGGGTGAAGGAGATCAGGGACATAATCCTCAGGCTTAACAGGGAGGAGGGGCTGACGGTCTTCTACTCATCCCACCTGCTATACGAGGTCCAGCAGACATGCAGGAGGGTGGGCTTCATAAGAGACGGGAGGCTCATAGCCACCGACACCATAGAGAACCTGTCGAAGAAGGTTGCGGGGGGAGATGGGAAGACCCTTGAGCTCGAACTAACGGAGATAACCCCGGAGCTTGTCGAGGAGATAAGGTCCATCGAGGGGGTTACCTCGGTGGTGGAGGAGGATCACAGGCTCTACGTCTACATGGAGAGGGACAGGTCGAGGGAGGTCTCGGAGACGATAACGAAACACGGCGCCATAATCCTCCTCATGAGGCCCAGGGAGTACAGCCTAGAGGAGATATTCCTGAAATATTATGAGGGGGGAGCCTGAATTGGTGGGCGTCGAAACCGTCTTCAGGAAGGAGCTTGCAGACCACCTGGGGAGCAGGCGATACCTGGTTCTATTCGCCCTCATCCTCCTCCTCTCCACCATGTCCGCATATCAAGGAACCCTCTACATCAGAGACCGCCCCCAGGCCGGCTTCATGGCGATATTCTGGGGAGCCCAGTTCGGCTTCTCCTTCACATATCTGATGGTATTCTTCGGCCCCATAATAGGGCTGGCCCTGGGGTTCGACGCTGTGAACAAGGAGAGGACGAGCGGAACCCTATCGGTGCTCCTGTCCCAGCCCATATATCGGGACTCCGTCATAAATGGAAAGTTCCTGGCTGGGGTTACGGCCCTCACCATACTCGCATCGAGCACGATAACTATAATGAGCGGCCTCGCTACGGCCCTCCTCGGATTCGGCCCGGGGGTCGAAGACCTGCTTAGGATAGCCCTCATAACGGGGCTCACCATCCTCTACCTCGCCTTCTGGCTCGGCCTAGGCCTCCTCTTCTCAACGGTCACGAGGAAGACCTCGACATCGATACTCATGTCCGTCGCCACCTGGCTCCTCTGCTCCGTCATGATCTCCATCATCGCAGCCCTCATATCCAACATGGTCGTGCCGATTCCCATGCCCTCAGGGCCTGGAGCCAACATGACGAGGCTCTTCGAGTCCCCTGAATATCGGGAACTCCTCCAGAGGAGGTCCAGCATCCAGACGAGCATCCAGAGGGTCTCCCCAGCATACCTGTACAACGAGGCGGCCCAGGCGATCCTGGGCAGGGCCGGGGGAGGGTTCTTCATAGGGCCTGGAGGGGGCTCCCCATTCAGGTCGCTGGATCTATCCCAAGCCCTGACGATGAGCTGGCCCCAGATCACAGCCATAGCCGTCGGCCTAGTAGCCTGCTTCGCCGCCTCATACATCCTATTCCTACGCCTCGAGATAAGGCCCGGAGGCTGAAATGAAAGCCGCATACAACACTTTCCACCAAGATTCTCCTTCTAAAAACATCTTTTCAAAATAGAAAATATTGAAATATTATGTTCCTTCATGATCTAAAATATCAACAGAGAACCTTAATTTATCCATTTTAGACTTGATTTAAATAAAATGATTATGTTAAACTATAAAGAGTGTAATTATCCACCTTATATCAGCTTTTATTGACACCTTCCAACCTGAGACCGGAGTATTTTAGCTACTGGCCTCCGGTCATCAGATTCACCGTTGCCAAGATTAGAGAATCTCAAGACGGCCTTGAACACTGAGACATGGCTCATGCTAATTCCCGTTCATCCTGTGAAGCCGATAAGATTCCGATGTGGCAAAGCTCTTTAAGTCTTTGAAAATCCAAGAAGCATCTTTCATCCTTGGCGATAATCTTTAGATGAATCCCTCCTTCTTAAATCAGATGGAACCTCCATTTTGCTTACACTTACCTTAAGAAAACGAGTCTAATCATAATAAATAGAGTTATAAGCTTGTTATGCGAAGGCTGTCTTGGTGATTTGGTGGAGCCTGCTAGGTTCTATGTTTTGCCACAGCTGAGCTTTGGATATGGTGATCTTGCACCCTTCATGTCGGAGGAGCAGCTGAGGATACACCATGGCAAGCATCACATGGCCTACGTTAACGGGGCCAACTCCCTCCTCCAGAGGCTGGATAGGGCTAGGAAGGAGGGTGTTGAGCTGGACATCAAATCCACTTTGAAGGAGCTCTCCTTCAATATAGGTGGGCACCTGCTCCACTCCCTCTTCTGGGGGAACCTCGCACCGCCAGGGAAGGGGGGAGGAAGGCCCGGGGGAACCATAGGCGATTATATAGATAGGGAGTTTGGGAGCTATGAACGCTTCCAGAGGGAGTTCACCCAGGCCTCATTGAGCGTCGAGGGATCCGGCTGGGGGGCCCTCACCATATGCAGGCAGACGGGCCGACCGATTATAATGCAGGTAGAGAAGCATAACGTGAATGTCTACCCCATGTTCCGAATCCTCATGGTTCTTGATGTATTTGAACATGCATACTATATAGACTACAAAAATGAAAGGGCAAAATTCGTTGATGCATTCTGGAAAATAGTGAACTGGGAAGAAGTGGATAAAAGAATTGAGGCAGCAATAAAATAGATTAAAATGTTATTAAGATTATCTAATTTTTTATGATAAGTCAATGTTGCCAATGGAAATGATTATTTGGTTAATATTTAGTTGGAGGTGTTTTGAATTTTAAAGATTTTATGGAGGCCATCATATTTTATATAAGTTTTGGTTTTTTGAAATGATCGCTGCAATTTTTATATCTTCGTTCGGTGATAATTGGATATTCGTGAGAAGGGCTGATGATCTCCCCATCCCATTTAGGGTTCATAGCAAGCCTAGCTGCTGGTTTAGCCACCGGGATCGGCTCCATGCCGATACTCTTCCTCAAGCAATTCTCAGATGACACGTCAGATATCCTCCTGGGCTTCGCCGCGGGGGTCATGCTGGCCGCTACAGCCTTCAGCCTCCTTGTTCCAGCGATCAGCCTCGATGGGCCCTGGACCGCCACCTTGGGCCTACTTCTAGGCGCTGCCTTCCTGCACCTTATGGATCGGTTCACCCCCCACCTCCATCCGGTCGCGGGCGCTGAGGGGCCCCCATCGAGGCTCTCGAGGCTATGGCTCTTAATCATGGCCATAACCATCCATAACTTTCCAGAGGGGCTGGCGGTTGGATTGAGCTTCGGCACGGGCAATGTTCAAAGGGGATTGATCGTGGCAACAGCCATCGGACTTCAAAATGCCCCCGAGGGATTGGCAGTGGCCATCCCGCTCCTGAGGGAGGGGTACAGTAGGGGGAGGGCTCTGGGATATGCGACTTTGACCGGGCTTGTGGAGCCCATAGGAGGCCTCCTGGGAATAATCCTCGTATCCGTGGCCCATTCCATACTGCCCTGGGGCCTATCCTTCGCCGCCGGGGCAATGCTCTTCATAGTCATAGACGAGATGATCCCGGAGAGCCACAGGAAGGGCTTCGGGAGGAAGGCCACATTCGGGCTTATAATGGGCTTCTCCATCATGATGATCCTAGATAGTTTATTCGCTTGAATTGGAAATATTCTCTCTAAAAGCCTTTAGGGTTCGGGAGGCAGCCCGCAGGCCGTCTCCCCTCTCCTCTCCGGAGCATCGAGGCAACCATTTACCTTATATATGATGGCTCTGTAAGTCGCGAAGCTGGCCTCTCAACATGGTTGTGCTTGTGGAGAAGGGTGAACCGAGAAAAGTAGAGGTTCCATTCATCATCGATGTTGATATATAACTAGTTGATTATCTTTTTTCCTTCTTTTTCGATTATCTCTATCCATTTAGAGCTTTTCATCTGCTCATATTCTCTTTTAGAAAGGATGTGAAGCTCAACCCTTGGGAGGTTCAGGACTTTCATAAGTTTCTTGTAAACCTCATCCTTGTCGCACTTTTGCTCCTCATAAACTATGAATATATCTATGTCACTGGCCGCAGTGTGCCTTCCAGTCGCGTAGGAGCCGAATAGGGTCACCTTCAGAAGCCCCAGCTCCTCCTTTAATGATGAGACCCCCTCCCTTATCCTCTCGATAACCTCCTCTTGGCTAAACTCTGGATATGATATCTTTACAGAACCTGAGGATAACCTCGGCATATGCCACCAGCCTCTCCGCCTCCCTCCTCGTGTATCTCCTCCTAGGAGAGGAGGAGGGATGAGCGTTCGGATACCTTGTTGGGATATAGGCCTTGTCAAGCTCTAAGGCATAGTCGAGCAACTCCTCCTCCACCCTTACCCTCTCCCTAAGGGCCCTTAGGAGGTCATAAACGGAATGCCCCCAGGCTTCGGCCCCCATCTTCTGGAAGACCGCCTTCACAGCCTTCTCGGCCGACTGCTGAGAGGAGAAGCAGGCCCAATCGTAAAAGCCTGATCTGATATCGTTCATGGCGTGTTCTAGATCCCCCTCGGCTTGGTCTAACCAGTCCTTGCTCCTCTCCACCACATTAAGGTTTAAGCCACATTGAATTATATAAAGGAGCAGCCCGGAGGCTGCTCATCGAGGAAAAGTTGAAAACCTTGCCTCATTCTATTTTCAGTTTTCAGCATTAAAAGAGAAGCTTCAGAGTAACATTAAAAATTTTTATTAAATTCGATATTCATAATTATGTTTCTACTCTTTTTTCATGGTTTTTCTATGGAATGTGAAGCTCATTCCGATGAATATTATCGCGAATAGAGTTAACATCGAGATGTTTCCCGTGATGCCGTAGAATGAGTTGGAGCCGAGGCCAAGCCTCAATAGGTCTAAGGTGTGGGTGAGGGGGGAGAGGAAGGCAGCTGCCTGGCCAAGGATGGGTAGATCCTCTAGCGGGATATAGAGGCCGCTGATGAATAGTAGGGGTATCCTGACAAAGTTCATCGGCATCATAACCTCTCCAGGATTCTCCCATGGGAGGGAGGCGAACATTATTCCCAGGGCTGAGGATCCGAGGGAGGCTAGGCCTAAACCACATATGATGAGGGGAAGGTTCATGTGGGGAGCTCCAAATATGGAGATCCCGAGGATGAGCGAGAGGATGGAGACGGCTAAGCCGTAGATCACGCCTGCCAGGATCTTTCCAAATATAACCGATAATAGGGATATGGGGGCTGAGAGATATCTGTCGAAGGTTTTGAGCCTCCTCTCCATGGGTATGGCGACCGGCCCGATGGAGGATGAGGCCCAGAAGACGGTCTGGGCCACCAGTATTGGAACCAGCCTCTCCGGAGGCATGTTCCTGCCAACGGTGAAGGAGAGGAAGAGGGTGAAGGGGAATAGGATCCCGAACATTATCGATGGAGGCCTAAGATAGTAGATCCTCACATCCTTCACGGTTATGGCCCAGGCGCGCTGCAGCTCATACCATATGGAGACCCCGCCCAAGACCATCCTCACCTCCCGATCCTCCCCCCACCCCTCTCGGGAGCCATGAGGACCTCCCCCTCCATCTCCCTCCCAGTAAGCTTAACGAATACCTCCTCTAGGCTTGGGCCGAGGGTGTTTATGGAGATCGGGGTTAGGTCGACCATCCTGGAGTAGTTGAAGATCCCTTGCAAAACCTCGGGGGGGTCGTCCGTATACAGCCTATACTTGTCCCCCAGCTTCTGGAGGTGTGAGACGCCCTTCAGGGCCTTGAGGCCCTCCTCGACATCCCTGGGGGTGGCTTTGAAGGCCACCTCCACGGACTGGGCCCCCCTCATTATCTGCTTCAACCTCTCCGGGGTATCGGTGGCAGCTATCTTACCCCTATTTATGATGGCTATGTGGTCGCAGAGCTGGCTGGCCTCCTCAAGGTTGTGGGTCGTGAGGAATATCGTTAAGCCGCCCCTGTTCAGCTCCCTCATCAGCCTCCTTATCTCTCGAACGCTTTCGACATCGAGACCAGATGTCGGCTCGTCCAAGAAGAGCACCCTCGAGTCGTTCATTAGGGCCATGGCGATGCAAACCTTACGCTTCATGCCCCTGCTGAAGCCCCTAACCCTCTCCTTACGCCTCTCATACAGGTTGAAAAGCCTCAGAAGCTCAGAGGCCCTCTCCTCCCTTTTAGCCTTGGGAACCCCGTACAGCTTGCCTGTGAAGATGAAGTTGTCCCAGGCCGAGAGCTCCTCATATATGTTGCTGACATCTGGGACGATGCCCATAAGCCTCTTGGCCTCCACCGATTGCTCGACTATGTCAAACCCCATTATCGTGGCCCTACCCTCCGTGGGCAGGGAGACCCCGGTCAGCATCCTTATCGTCGTCGTCTTCCCGGCTCCGTTAGGCCCCAAAAAGCCGAAGATCTCCCCCTCCTCGACCTCGAAGCTTATGTGGTCGACCGCTAGGAAGTCGCCGTAATACTTTGTCAACCCCTCTGCGACTATCGCCTTTCCCGTCTTCATACCTCCCACTGGGACCTATGTAACATTGATTTATATATAAAAGTTATGAGTTCAGGAACATCCCCGTGAGGGCTTGGGGAACCTGGAAGCGAAACCGTGCCTGGTGGTCGAGGCTGAGGCCTTGCGGCTCAACCTGAAGAATGGAGAGGATTTATCTTCTGAGCCTCATCCCGCTAGATAGATTCGCCAGCAGGGCTAATGAGGGTATCTCGAGGATCACAGAGTATATCGTCAGGTATAGGGGGTTCAGCTCATGTATGGCCCCCATGGCCAGGCCTCCAACCATCCAGGAGGCCCCGTATATGAGGCCGTAAACACCGTAGGCTAGGGCCCTCCTCGATTCCTGTACGAGGTCTGGTATCGCAGCCCTTATGCTCGTCTCATATATCCCCATCACCACCCCCCAGAGGATGGCCGCAGCGTAGATATACATCCTTGAGCCGTTGATCAGCGCGGAGGGGATCAAGGCCGCAGCTATTGGGGTAACCAGCAGAGACCTGAAACCCACCTTATCATATAGGTATCCCGTTGGAAACGCCATGATGGCGTCCACGGCCATGGCCAGGGCGTATAGCATCGCTATCTCCGGGTCTCCCACCGCCTGGCTCGCTTTGAGGTGGTATGAGATTATGGTCCATGGCAAGTATCCGGCGGTCATGAGGGAGAGGGCTATGGAGAACAGCTTGAAATCTCTATCAAGGCCCCACCCCACCACAGGCCTCTCGACGCTTATGGACCTGACCCTTGGGTACATGAGGGCGGCGGCGGATAGGGATGCTAGGGAGGCGATGGCGGGTATGGATAGGGCCAGGAAGGCTGGGGAGTAGCTCCCCCCTGAGCCGGCTATGGAGAGGGTGACTATTATGGGGCCTGTGAAGGCCCCAACCTGGTCCATAACCTCGTGGAGGCCGAAGCCCTTCCCCCTCCCCAACCCCTCCACCACCTCCGAGAGGATGACATCCCTTGAAGGGGTCCTCAAGCCCTTACCTATCCTCTCCATGAAGAGCAGCGCCAGGGCCATCTCCCACCTCCCAGCGAAGGCAAGGGCTGGGATGGCGGATAGGGCGATGATATATCCACTTATGGTGAAGGCCCAGAGGATCCTTGAGGATCTGAGGCGGTCCGCGGCCAACCCGCTTATGAACCGCATGATATACCCTAGGAACTCTCCTATCACGATGGCCCCAGCTATCAGGCCGGTCCCCTCCAACACCCTTATATAGGCCCCTGAGATGCTCCTAGCCCCCTCATAGGTTATATCGGCGAAGAGGGAGACTAGGCCGAACATTATGAATACCATAAAAACCTTCTTCATTTATTACACACTGAAGGGTGTGTGTAATCGCTCAAATATATAAGCCTTTCGCTTAAGTATCACCTTGGATTCATCATTTTTAATATAAAAAATAAATGTCACCTTTTAATTTTTCATATTCCTTCTATTTTTTTTATTTGGTTCACAGTGTATTATTACATATCTTATCTTTGGATCGATCCTTTTAATTTTCTCCTCCATCATCGTTGATATCTCGTGGACCCTTTCTAGGGGGGTTGAGCCCTGAACCGTGCAGTGAAGGGCCACGATGAGGCCGTCGCGGGATGCTAGACTCCTTATATCATGGATCGATACCGCCTCCGGGTAACCCTCCGCCGTCTCTAGGATCCTCCTTCTCAGCCTCCTCATCTCCCTGGGCTCCACCCACCTGTGGGCTTGAGGGGGCTCGGCGGGCTCAAGGTGGCTGAGGATCACCGTCTCCCCTCCGAGGGCCTCCCTCAGGCGCCTCTCCATCTCCTCCGCCGCCGCGTGGGCCTCCTCGAGGGTTATCTCAGGATCCATCTCCAGGTGGTATGAGACGATGAGGCCCTCCCCCGTCTCGCTCACCCCGACCTCGTGGATCCCCCTCACCCTCCCGACCTCCGATGCCGCCCGCCTTATCCTCGAGGCGAGATCCTCGCTGGCTCCGGGTTCGACGTGGACCGTCACGTCCGCCTCTGGCAGGAGCCTGGATATCTCAGACTCCATGGAGTCTGAGATATCATGGGCCTTCGAGAGGGGGAGGTGGCCGTCGACCTCCACGTGGACGTCGATGAAGTGCTTTGAGCCGGCCCTCCTAATCCTCAACCCGTGGCAGCCCTTAACCCCCTCAACCCCCAGTATCCTCTCCCTTATCTCATCGGCCAATCCTCTGGGGGCTGCATCCAGTAGGGTGTCGAGGCTCCTCCTGAATATGTCCACGCTGGAGTAGAGGGTGTAGGAGACCACCGCGAGGGCCGCCAATGGGTCGGCGTACCAGAGGCCGACCCCATATAGGGATAATCCGAGGATGACTATGAGGGCTATGAGGAGGTCGTTGAGGAAGTGGAGGGCTCCAGCCTCAAGCGCCTCGCTCACCTCGCCGCTGGAGGCCCTCCTCATCCTCGTGAAGGCATATGAGTCTATGATGATGGAGGCGAGGTTTGTCCCGAGCGCCACCCAGTACATGCCTATCTCGGCCCTCCCGGCGAGGAGGCGGCTTGCAGCCGAGTATACCAGCCATGAGCATGTGACGAGCAGGAGGGAGACCTCGCCCAAGGCCGCGAAGGCCTCCACCTTCCCATGGCCGTAGGGATGCCTCTCATCTGGTGGTCTACTCCCCTCCCTAACGGCTAAAAGGGAGATCATGGAGGCGAGGAGGCTCATCAGTGTGTTTACGGCGCTGGAGAGGAGGGATAGGCTTCCTGAGAGGAGGCCCCCCGTCAACTCTATCACGGTGAGCAGCAGCCCAGCCGCAACCCCAGACCTCGCGGCTGAGGGCTTTGAGGGCTTGAGGCCCTTCGACATCCCATCCCTCCTCTCCCCCATCTAAGGGGGTCATGGAGACACAGCATTCCCCTCTCATAGGTCTTATGCTCTAAGATGGTGCGTAGAAGCTGAGAGGGGACCTTAAAATCTTCCAGAAAATGAGACCTTGGATCGGGCCTCTAGAGCCCTCTGTGGCCTGCTAGTACCATGGGAGCCTTCCCATCTTCTCCAGGGTCAGCCAGCTCTCGTAGTCCTTTTTTACCTCCTCCTGGATCTTGGCTATCTGCTCCTTCGTCAGGTGCCTGAACCGCCCCTGGAGCTTCAGGTACTCCTCCACGGGCTTGAGCTCCCTCGGCTTTATGTTCACCTTCAGGACGCCGTCCTCTATCTCCAGTAGAGGCCATACCCCCGTCTGGACGGCCAGCCTTCCAACCTCGACGGTCTTCTCGGGTGGGAAGTACCACCCCGTTGCGCAGGGCTGCTGGATGTGGATGTAGGCCATACCCCTCCCAGCCCTCGTCACCTCCGCGGCCTTCTTGATCTTCCTCTCCAGGTCTGGCAGGTATGCGAGGGAGGCCGTCGCTATGTAGGGGATCCTGTGGGCAGCCATGATCAGTATCATGTTCTTGGGCTTCTCGGGCTTCCCGAACCAGGCCCTCCCAGCCGGGGTTGAGGTGGTGCTGGCATATAGGGGCGTCGAACTGCTCCTCTGGACGCCCGTGTTCATGTAGGCCTCGTTGTCGTAGCAGACCCAGATGAAGCTCTCATTCCTCTCCGCCGCCCCTGAGAGGGCCTGGAGGCCTATATCGACGGTCCCGCCATCCCCTGAGAAGCTGGTTAGGTATATCTTGTCGGCCTTCCCCCTGATCCTATAGGCCCTGTAGAGGCCGGTCTCATATCCGGCCGCTGCGGCGTAGTTGGCGAGGACCCAGGGGACGGCGACGACCCCTCCATAGTTGACCCCCGAGCAGCTGGGCGGGTTGACGATGACCGTGTTGGGCCCTAGAAGCTTGAGGAGGTGCCTCACTATGATGCTGGACCCGCAGCCTGCGCATCCGTCGCTTCCGGGGTAGATGGGCATGGCCTCCTCCAGCTTCACCGGGGGAGGGGCAGCGGGAGGCCTGTGCTCGATGAACTCGACCTCCCTCTCGGGCTTCCCAGTAGCCGCAGCCTTGAGGGTTCTCCTCCCCATCGCCACGAAGTCTTCGATCGGTATGTCTTCGCCCCCCATGCCCGCTATGAAGTTTATGACGGGTGGCCTATCATCCAGCGAGTATAGGGCTGACCTCACATCCGAGAAGGCGCCTCCTCCCCCTGTGCCGTGGAGGACCATCCTGTCCACCACGCCTATGGCTCCAACCTCCTCGGCCAACCCCCTCAGCTCTGAGGAGGGGAAGGGCCTCAGGAACCTGAGCTTCACCAGCCCTATCCTCTCCCCCTCCCCCCTAAGCCTGTCAACCGCCCTCCTGGTGGCCGTTGTCATGGAGCCCATGGTCACGAGGACCGCCTCCGCATCCTCGCATCGGTACCTCTCCAAGAGGCCCCCATACCTCCTTCCGAAGGCCTCTCCGAACTCCTCGTCCACGGATTGGATCACCCTCTTCGCGTCCTCCATTACCTCCTCGAAGAGCCTCCTGTAGGTTGTGTGGAGGGCTGGGGGGAGGCCCGCCGCAGGCCACTTGTCGCTTATCGTGGGGTCGACCGGGTAGGGCGCCCTGTATGGGGGGAGGAACCCATCGACGGCCTCCTGATCCGGGATGCTCACCCTCTCATAGCTGTAGCTGAGGTAGAACCCGTCTAGGCAGAGCATGGAGGGGAGGAGGACCCTCCAGTCCTCAGATATCCTGTAGAGCTGGATGACCATGTCCAGGCACTCCTGGTTGCTCTCGGCCAGGTTGATGAGCCAGCCTAGGTTGAGCTCCGGCATGATATCCGAGTAGTCTGGCCCTAGGGACCAGTACCAGCCAAGGGTCCTATTGGCCACCGCCATGAGCAGCGGGGTCCTGTATGAGGGGGCCTGGGCCACCACCTCGTGCATGTAGGCTAGGCCTTGGGAGCATGTCGCCGTGAAGGCCCTCGCCCCAGCGAGGGAGGCCCCCACCGCTATGCCGAGGCATGTGTGCTCCCCCTCAGCCTGGATGTACTCTGCCCTCAGCTGGCCGTTGGCTATGAACTCGGCTATATACTCGGCGATGGTCGTCTGGGGGGTTATCGGGAATATCGGTATCACCTCGGCCCTCGAGAGCCTGACGCCGTGGGCCACCGCCTTGTTGCCGGGCATCACGTCGAACTCAGACATCCTCAGCCCTCACCCCTCATCCCTATCGCCTTGACCGGGCACTCGTTTGCGCATACGCCGCAACCCTTGCAGAACCTGAGGTCGACCTCCGGCTTCCCGGCCTCGTTGGCCACTATGGCGGCCTCTGGGCAGTACATGGCGCAGAGCATGCAGGCGGTACACCTCTCATGGTCGATCTCAGGGGCTAGAACCCTCCAGGCACCCACATACTGCCCACCCCTCTTCGTCCTATCCGAGACGGCGAAGCCCTTTATCGCACCCTCGCGGTATGTGAATAGGCCCAAAAGTCTCACCTCAGAACCCTTATCTCGGCCGACTCGTATCCGGCCCTGGCCGCCTCTATATTCCTCCTCGCAACCTCCCCGCTGAACCTCTTCATAATGGCCTCCTCTATCGACTCCATCCTCAGAAGGCCCGTCGCCCTCACGAAGAGCCCAAGCATCACGGTGTTAGGGATGGGCCTCCCCATCACCCTCATGGCTATCCCACTGGCGTCCACGACCCCGATCCTCGATGGGCTGGCCCTGAAGAGCCTCAGGGACTCCTCAGGGGTCCTCGAGGTGTTGTGCATGATCACTCCCCCCTCCCTCAACCCGCTCGCGACATCCATGATGGTGGGAAGCTCTGGGTCTAGGACGATCAGGTATCCGGGGCTGTATATCATCGACCTGGTGGCCTCCGACTCGGGCCCTATCTGGGCGAAGGCCACGACCGGAGCCCCACGCCTAGCCGAGCCATACATGGGGAAGGCCCTGCAGAACTTTCCCTCCATAGAGGCCGCTATGGCTATCAGCTCCCCAGCCGCCACCACCCCCTGGCCCCCCGTCCCGTGGAGCCTAATCTCCTCCACCATCGGCCTCCCACACAGAAGTTGACGTGAATAGGCCGGGATGGCTCAGGGGGCGGAAGGGTTTGAGGCTTGCCACCATCCTCGGCTCTCTCTTTTACGGCTTGGGGAGGATAAAAACCTTACTGGGACCTGATCTCAAAATAAATATCATATATGTTTATCTCAATTTTGAAATTACATCCCCACATGAGCGTACTTAGGCCATGGATCGACGAGACCCAAGGATGCTCGACATGTGCCCCGCCAGCGGATAAGGCCGGGAAGCAGCGCTGAGAGGCAGGCTGAACGCTGAAGACCAACCCATCCGGGATGTGGCAGTTCAAGGTAGCCGTAGATGGTCTGGGCCTATCCTCGGTTTCGGAGATGGATTCTGGGGCTCCGGCGCTACAGTATTTAAAAAGATGGCTACCCCCGGATGATCTGGAGACCTCGAAGGCGGTTAAATGAGCTTCGACGAGAAGATGGACGCCATCGACCTCATAATAAACGTGCTCAGGGAGCATGAGAAGAGCCTAGACGAGCTGGTTTCGAGATTAGAGGAGCTCGTATCGAGGGCCGCGCAGGAAGGTGAGGGGGCTAGGGTTGAGAGGCCCATCATCAGGGCCCTCGTAAGGGAGTGGAAAGAGTTCAAGGAGAGGTGCACCGGGGCTAGAATCGCATCCTTCGAGGTGCAGGATAAGCATCTCAGGGTATCAGCCCTCAAGGGGGGAGTCCTCCACCTCTACGAGGAGGCGATACCGGACATGGAGATAAGGTTCAAGGAGAGGGAGAAGAGGCTCCTCATAGAAGAGGTCGAGCTTGGAGGAAGAGAACTAGTCCCGGCGGCCCTCAGGGGGAGGCTGAACTGCGGATTAGAGGTCACGGTTAGAGGGGAGGAGACGAGGATGCCGGATGGAGCCTCCCTATACAGAATAGTCTACGATGTCGAGGCCGAGAGGGCGAGGAGCTGGCTGGCAAACCAGCTCAAGATGGACCCGAAGAATATAATCCACGGGAGGCTGCAGGGCTGAAGGGGAGACAGGCCTACTCCCGCAGGATTAAGGAGTCGGCCATCTCCTCCATCCTTATCAGCTCCCTGGCCCTACTGAAGTAGTTTAGGACGCCCTCCCCCTTCCTAGTGATCACATAGTAGGTGTTGGTTCTCCTATCCCTTCTCCTCCCCTCCCTGGCATCGACCTCCCTTATCAGCTCCTGATCCACGAGGAACCTCAATATCTGCTGGAGGGGCTTCCAGGATAGGTTGGCGCCATACATGATCCTTGTGGGCTTATTCACCCCAGACCTGATCAGCATAAGCACATCCAGATAGATCTCGAGCTTAGACCTTCGGCGCGCCATGGAAGGCCATAGGCTTGATCCTTTAATTCTCTAATAAAGATTATGGATTATCTCTTCATGATAAGGAGCCCTCCTATAGATTGAGATCAGCGTTGGAAGGTAGGATTTCGAGAGCCGAGCCGGAATTATTACATAAATAATTAATTTTTAGATAAAAAATATCTAAAAATTAACTAATTTAAAAAAAAAGGAGATGAGGCGGGTTTGAAGTTAAGTTTAATTTAGAGATTGAGTTCAGTGTATAATTATCATGTTTCGGAAATTCAATCATGCTAAAAATATATATTTGAAAAATGTATTTTTTTTAATCAGTGAAAAAATTAAGAGTTTTCTCTTTGACATTCGAGGTTCTCAAGTCTAGGGCTGAATACGCCCTTATAGCCTTTACCCTCCCATCAGTAATAGGCTTTTCAATTTCTAGTGTTGGCCCATTATCGATCTCAAAGCTCATAACACTTGTCATTGCAGTTACATCGGTTGCCTACAGCATATATCTGAATAACGATCTATGGGATCTTGAAAATGATATTAGGTATATAAATCTTGGAAAACCCGAAGCAGCCAAGAGGCCCTTAGCCAAAGGTTTAATATCAAAAAAAGAGATGAAAATATTTGTAATTTTCTTTATGATTTTAGGTTTAAGTGCGGCATTATTAATAAATATCCAAGCTTTTTTGGCTCAGCTAGGATTTTTAGCTATAGGATTTGCCTATTCCATTGAGCCAATTAAATTGAAAAAAAGATTTATCATTAAATATATAACATTAGCGTCGGGAGCGGTATTGTCGATTCTAACTGGAGGCTTCGCCTCTGGAGGAATCTCTGGAAGATTAATATTCTTTGTCATCATTAGTTTTATAATTTATTTTGGGCTAGGTTCTCTGAATGATTTAAGGGACCTGAAGTGGGATAAGGAAGCAGGAATAAAAAGCTTCCCTGTAGTGTTAGGCCCCGAACTCACCGTCAGGCTGATGTTGGGGGTTCTCTTTGGAGTTATGGGAGGGTTCATATTTGGATACTACCAGTTTGGATTTAACATAGCGTTCCCTGTTTTAGGATTAATAATATTAAGTGGATGGATCTATTCAATCTATCCATTACTGCAGAGACACAATGATGAATCTTTAGTTAAAAAGGTTGTAGTTAAAAGAACTTATCCATATTGGATAATGCTATTATTTACAATATTATTAGGTAGTTTACAATTTTTATTATAAGACTTCATTTAGAAGATTAAGACAGCATTCTATATATAAGGAAAAATTTTTCCCTTTTCCCATATATGAAAGAAAATTCCTTTTAATGTTTCTGCAATATTTTTATCTTTTATCTTGACTGCGAACAAGAAACTTCCATTAAAGGGGTTTGGAACTTCAATAATAGCGATCTCATCGTCAACAACCATAAAACTATTAACTATTTTATCTACAACTTTTATATTTTTGTTATATTTACTAAGAAAATTATATAAGGTTTTAATTGAATTGGGAGAGAGCAAAATACTTAAAATCTTTTTTGCATTTTCTATTTTAACCTCTTCCATTATATATAGTATTTCAACGTTTGACTCAATTTTTTCAACGAGAATTTTTGCTACATTAAAATCATAATATTTTGACATTAAATAAATATTCTGTTTAGACTTTTCGATTTCAACCAACATCTCGCTTCTTAGACAGTCAAAATCTAGAATTTTAATTATTAAAGCTTCATCTTCTGAAATAATATTAATTATTTCATCTGGAAATATTGTCTTTAAAAAATCAAGTTTTTTTTCTTCATTTACATATCCCAAATTTTCCATCTCATCAATAATTTTGAGTTTTTCCTTCATCGTTAAAATAGGCTCAACCTTTTTGATCATATTTATCAATATTTTACCTAATTGAGTTAATTTATATTTTCCTTCACGTTTTTCTATTAATCCTATTTCTAAGAGGTCTTTTATTCTTGAATAAAACCTTTTTTGAGTAATTCCTAGAAGCTTTAGATTTTCTTTAGAACTAGTTATACCATTTTCTAAATGCAAAAAAATATTCATTGAATCCTCGTTTCCAAGGGCCTTTATTATTTTTATAAATTCCTCTAATGCTAAATCAGATATTCCCATCACTATCTTCCTTTTAGACTCAGACATTGAACATCGGCCTTAAATTCTTATATTATCTACCAGAAAAAACATTATTAAAAAAAATGGAGCGCTTTAATTTATTAGTAATATATATTAATTTGAGTTCGAATTTTCATTGCACGTTTTAAATTTATCCACAAAATTTTTAAATATTTTTGATTGATGGTTTTTGAGTTGAGGAATATGTCAATCCTTGTCGTAGACGATGATGAGAGTTTAGTTAGAACCTTCAAGATGATCCTTGAGGCTGAGGGGTATCATGTGGATGCTGCGGCTTCAGGGAGTGAGGCCCTGGAGATGTGCGGCAGCTCGGTCTACGACCTAATCATCCTAGATGTGATGCTTAAAGATATGAGAGGTGATGAGGTTATAAGATGTTTAAGGAAGCTTCATAAGAGGGTGAGGGTTCTGTTGATAACTGGATACTCAACCTTTAAGGAGAGCATCGATGCTCTTAGCCTTGGTGTCTCTGAGATCCTCCTTAAGCCCATCTCCCCTGATGAGCTGGTCAGGGCTGTGAGGGAGGCCCTCTCTTAGGGGGTCCCTCCTTGGGGATGGTTATGGTGAAGGTCGTCCCCTCTCCAACCTTGGATTCGACCTCTATCCTCCCCCCGTGGGGCTCCACCGCTCTCTTGCAGTAGGCCAGTCCCAGGCCTAGGCCTCCCGGCTTGGTTGTGGAGAAGGGGTTGAAGAGGCTCTTCGAGGCCTCTTCAGGTATTCCTTCCCCTGTGTCGGATATCCTTATCACCGCCTCTTCTCCTATGGATTCCGCCGAGATCGTGAGGGAACCCCCATTGGGCATGGCCTCTATGGAGTTCCTGAGGAGGTTGTCTAGGACCCTCCTGAACCTCATTGGATCCAGCGTGACGGGGTTGAGGCCTTCTCCAAGCTTGAGGGATATGGAGATGGATGGTGGGGGGTAGAGCCCCTCTAGGGCCCTCCTGATCAGCCCTCCAAGGTCTGTGGCCTCCAGCCTGAGGGGACCCCCCTTCATCTCGTATCTTACGTCCTTCAGGATGTCGGCCGCCTCCTCGACAGCCCCCTATATGAGGCTGAGTAGGG
>JBBIVO010000005.1:0-212 GCA_037439685.1 Candidatus Bathyarchaeota archaeon
GGCTATCACGAGGTCGTCCTCCCCGGCCCCCCTTACCAGCTCAAGCATCCTCTGCACTCCTCTCACCCCATCCTCCGCCGGGATGGGATGGGACGCCTCATGCAGCTCTATCCTCCTGAGGCTGCGGCGTGAGCGGGTTCCTCTTAGAATGTTAACCGACCCCGCCGAGATCCTGTCTCCCAGGATCTCCTCCAGGGCCTCCGCCATAGCCC
>JBBIVO010000005.1:285-11878 GCA_037439685.1 Candidatus Bathyarchaeota archaeon
CTACTCCACCCGCCCTTAGGAGGTTCCCCTCCCTAGTGAGATGGCTTAGAATAGCCCTCTTCGGGTTCACCTCCTCTAGGGCCACACCGAGAATATCGAGGGCGTCACGTCTAAGCCTCCTCAGCTCCTGGGTTTGGGAGTTCTCGAGCAGCTGGAGCTCGTTACTTATCCGCATGACCCCTTTAAGTAGGTGATGACCTGATAAAATCGTTATCGGGCGTTAGCCGCCTTTTTCACTCCTTTACGATGTATTCGCTTGCCCGTGGAGGCTCTGGTGGGAGCCCCTTCCTCTCCCTCACCCTCCTCAATATCTCGGGCAGCATGTTGTCGGGTACCGGGGCCCAGTGGTCGAAGGTGCACTGCCAGAAGGCTCTGCCGGATGTGGCTGCCCTCATCTCACTGGCAAGTCCGAGGGCCTCTGAGACCGGGATGAAGCCTGTGACCGCTATTAGGGGACCCTTCTGCTCCACGCTGTATATGTTCCCCCTCTTCCTGTTCAATAGGGATGTGACGTTGCCGAGCTCCTCGGCTGGCAGGGTCACCTGTATCTTGTATATCGGCTCCAGGAGGGTTGGCCTGGCTGAGAGGAGGGAGGCATATATCGCCTGCCTCGTGGCTGGCATCATCTGGGCTGGGCCTCTGTGAACCGGGTCCTCGTGGAGCTGGGCGTCCACCAGCGTCACCTGGACCCCCCTCACCGCCTCCCCGGCGAAGGGGCCAGACTCCATGGACCAGTGGAATCCTCCGGCTACGTGGTCCTTCACCTCCCTGAGATACTGGATTCCATAGGTCGCGTCGACGAGGATGTTGGCGTTCTGGTCCACCGCGACCACCTCCCTAGCATCTCTAGATGACCACCCAGCCCTTTCAACCAGGACCTCTAGCCTCATCCTCCTCGAGAGGGCCTCGCTCAGGGCCCCCTCTCTTATCAGGTCTATGACCTTGGGGTCGAGGGGCTTCACGGTGAACCAGAGCTTGTTGTGCTTGTTCGGGCTCTTCCCCATGAAGGGGCCCGCCTCCTCCCTTATCGACTCCCTATATACCACCGTGGGCTCTGTTGCCGTCACCTCGACGTTGTACTCCCTCGCCAGGTCCTTGAGGGCTATCTCGAGGTGGAGCTCCCCCGCGCCGGATAGGAGGTACTCCCCGGTCTCCTGGTTTATCACTGCCACCAGGTTTGGGTCCTGTATGGTGAGCTTGGTCATCGCTTCTATCAGCCTCGGGAGGTCCATGGGGCGCTTGGGCTCCACGGCTATGGTGAGGACGGGCTCGGTGAAGTACTTGATCTGCTCGAAGCCCACCGCGCTGTCCTTATGGGCCAGGTCCACGATGGTCTCGCCGGCCCTCCCCGCGTCTATCCCCAGGAGGGCCACTATGTTTCCGGAGGGTATGGCATCCACCACCTCCCTGAACTGGCCCATGTATATGCTTACCTGCTGAGCCTTGTAAGACCTGTTGGCCATCAAGAGGTATATGTCATCGCCCTTCCTTATGGTGCCGGAGAAGATCCTGCCGGTGTTTATGATCCCCGCCTGGGGGTCGATGATGACGTTTGTTACGCATATCACAAGCGGCCCCTCATCGTCGAGTTTAAACATAGCCCTCCCCACCTCGCTCTCGAGGTCGCCGCGCCATATCGCCTGAAGCCTGAAGGGCTGGGCCTCCAGGGGGCTTGGTAGGTGGTGGACAACCATCTCCAAGATGGCCTCGTGGAGGGGCAGGAGCTTCTGGAGCTCCTCCACCCTCCCCTCCCTGTAGAACTCGACAATATCGTTGAACTTCAGCCCCTTCCTCTTGAGCATGGGGAGGGTGAATCCCCACCTATCTAGGGCTGAGCCGAATGCGACGGTGCCATTAGCCGCGTTAACAGTCCACTTATCCTTAATCTCGTCTATGCCATAGGTCTGGACTATGGTGTTGAACTGGTTTATGATCCTCAGGAGCTTCTTCATAACCGCGTCGGCGTCCATCTTAAGCTCCTTTATCAAGCGGTCGAACTTGTTGATGTAGAGAACCGGCCTCACCCTCTCCTCAAGGGCTGCCCTCAGCCTGATCTCCGTCATTATCTGGAACTCCTCGACCGCGTCTACCAGGAGGATACAGCCGTCTAAGGCCCTCAAGGCCCTCGTAACCTTTCCGGAGAAGTCGACGTGCCCAGGGGTGTCTATGAGGTTTATGACATACTCCTTCCCATCCTCCTCGTAAAGGAGGCTTATGTTAGCCGTCTTTATGGTGATCCCCCTCCTCTGCTCCTCCTCAAGGTAGTCGAGGGCCCTCGCCTCCCCCGCCCTGCTCGGGGCAAGTAGGCCCGCCATGGCCAGGAGGCTGTCGCTCATGGTAGTCTTCCCATGGTCGATGTGGGCGATTATCCCGATATTCCTGATGCGCTCCTTGTCATGCATCAGCTTCAATATATCCTCGGTCTGCCTGAACCTCGGCATGGCCTATCCTAACCCTTCCAGACTTCGCTATAGGAACGAGCCCTTGCCCCTTTTAAACCATTCGTATCCTCCCTAGGCTCCTTTTAAAGGGCAGTCTTCGCTTTCCCTCTCTCTGTGTATGGGATTATCGTGCGAAGACCCCGCTCTGGTTCATGCTGTACAGTGTGTATCTCTCCCTCTGCTCCACGGGCCTCTCCAGGCCTCCCGCAGCTTGGGCCGTCCATCAAGTTGAGACCCGTTTCCCCATGGGGTAGGTGGAGAGGCCCACGCCCATAGCGGATAGGAGGAGACCCACATATACGGACGATGCGATATTAGGGCCTCTTAGCTTGTAGGTAGCTGAGGCTGGAGCACCACACATAAAGTGATGAATGGAAGAGGTTTTATGGAGAGGATGGATGAGCACCTGAAGGATGGAACAGAGTTTTCGATGGCCCTTCCCCCTGCCTCAAGGAGGTTGTGATAGGAAACACATGAAGAACTGGCTTACAGCATTCATGTTCCACCACGATTACTAAGGAATAATGAGGAGGAGGGAAAGCCGCCTTAGGAGACCATCAAAACCCGAGTATCAGAGGCTCATGGACACGATGTGAAGGCGATGGGCTTAAGTTAAAGGAGACGATTGCACCTACGATGGCTGGTATACAGTCATGCCTTGATTTATATGTCTCCATGAAGCCATGAAGTATATAGTGTTCTGCTCGGTCTCTGTCGCTGCTGATCAATCCGCTTCAAGTAAAGGGATTCCGAAGAGTTGAACCGCAGCATCTGTCGCCTTAGCACTCATGATATTTTTATTGTTTGGGTACTACCTGATGACTATTCCTGAGCCGGTAGGGCCTCTCATAATCAATTTAGATGGGGTCCTTTACAGCGATGATGTCTTCACTGCAGATTTCAACTACTCCGCCCGAGTCGGTAAGAGGATCACCTTCTTCGAGCCGCTCAACTACAGCGAGCTCTACGAGGAGAGTTTCAGTTTCGAGGTAGAGAGCCTGTTCGAGGTGTGGCCACTCCTAGATAGGCTGAGGATGCCGAATGTTGTTCGTGGACTTGCTAGAATCCTGTTGAATGGAACCTATGAGGGTGCCAAGAGATTCTTCGCGAGGGATGGAAAGTCAGGCATTCAACTATACCTAGGAGACGTACCAGGGGGAGGTAATAGGCCTGCTGGGGTTTGGTACGTGTTGCAGAGGTTTCCGGCGACCTCGAATACCGTTGAGGAGATCTTCATAGCAAAAGAGTACAGCACTGGCCGTTCATGGCGGAGTAATTGGGGCCTTTATATCAGAGTTTATCAATCCCCACCTTTAAAAGTCTCTTTCAGACGCTCTGCATCGCACTGGATGCCCTGACCATATACTCAGTACCATTATTATATTCATCTAGAGCTTTGCAGTCGTTTTTATGAAGAACTCGTCTCAAAACTCTCCAGCATATTATTATCTATGCTATTTGTACGAGACCTATAAGGTTAATGCGAGTTCCCCTATCCTTATGGTTATCCTCCTAAAGCTAGTTAGCCGTGAGAAGAATCTTTCTAAAGCGCTTCTCATGCGCTTATAGGCCTTCCTAGCTGAGCCTGAAAGGCTTCCGCAGCATATCCCCCTGTTCCTAGAGTGTAGGCATATCGGCTTTACCTTCCAGCCCTTACCTTCAACCCCTCCATGAGCCGTGTTAATGCTTGGCTCATGGTCTGCCCTAGCCCCCTTAACCCTGCTAGAGTTTTTGATACTTCTCTCAGCTAGTATGCATACTTTACTCGGAGAGGCAAGTATGCTTCATCACTTCTCTTCGTGGGTGAAGGCGTAGGCTACTGGTGCCCCTGACTGGACCGCTTGTAGGCTTCCAGATGTTCCTAGGGATTGGCCGCATGGGTATGCCCAGGTGTAGCCGTCCACGGGCATCTCTATCACCTCCAGGACATCGCCGTAGAGGTCGTAGACCTCGGCGAGGGGCTCCCCCTTCTTTATGAACTCTCCTGGCCTCTTGAGGAACCTTATAAGGCCGCCCCTTCCAGCCCTGATCATACCATAGAACCTGTTCACCCCTGGAATTATCGTTATGCCTTCCTGGGGCTCGATCTCGCCATCTATCATGTCGAAGGCCTTCATAATATTCAGAACCCCCCTCACGCCTACGCTCGTGGAAGGCTCGGAGATCCACCTGCCATCTATCAGCTCCTCGAGGATGACGGGGATCCCATTCCTCGCGGCGAGGTTTCCGAGGGTTGGAGGCGCGTCCTCCCTGACGGGCTCCTCCGAGACTATTGTGGTTACTCCGAAGGCCTCCGCCATCCTAACGAGCTTCTCCTTGGTTGCTGGATTCCCAATATTGATCCACTGGTAGATGAGGGAGTCCGGCCTCGTGTTGCAGTGGATGTTCACGATGAGGGTTGACCTGCTCCAAGCCTCCTTCCAAAGGGCGTATGCGAGCCTCTCGGTGGTGTTTCCATTAGGGTTATCGGCCCTCACCCCTCCCACATCTAGGTTATCTATCCATGAGAGGTATTGATGGTGCATGAAGGCCAGGGGGTTTCCTACTGGTATCCCTATTATGGCTCCCCTGAGGCCCTTCGGATCGACCTTCTCCCTCATCACCCTCCTTATGACCTCTATCCCCTGTATCTCGATACCGTGCTGTGTTGACATCAGGAGAAGGGTGGGCCCCTCCTCCGAGCCGTTCATCGCCATTACGGGTATGTCGATGCTTGCTGTGTTCACGAGCTCTACTCCCTTTATAACCCCCTTCCTCAGCTCACCTCTAGCAGCCTTGGTATCTCCTACCTCTATAACCTCGGGCATGGTTATACCCTCCAATATTGAGAATTTACCTGGGGGTATATGAGCCTTTACACCTCCGCCTTTCATCCTCCGAGAACCCTTGATCAGAGCCTATGTAGAGAATATCTTCAGAGCCGTGAGATCCTAACATCATCTCATGCGGGTATTCTCCCGGCCTTCTCAAAAGAGGAAGAGTTGATATCGGATAACCCCTCATTCTTGAGATTACATTAGATGGACCATTTACATGTTTTCAGTTGAGCCTTATAGGATCAGTCTGATGGCTCATATATCCTTCCATACTCTGGTTCTCCCCTTAGGATTCGTTCTCTCGTCTCTTTAACCAGTCTATTGGCGTTAGGCGTTGGATATTCTCCTGTCACACAGCCTAAACATAGTTCATCCATCTTCATCCCGGTTGCCCTCACATAGTCCTTGAGGGGCTGATAGTTTACGCTGTCGGCTCCAATCTCCTCCGCTATCTCCTCGGTGGTTAGCCTAGCCCCTATGAGCTCCCCGTAGGTGGCCATATCAACGCCGTAGAAGCATGGGCCTATGATCCTAGGGAAGGTGATGAATAGGTGGATCTCCTTTGCCCCAGCTGCCCTGAGGCGCTTCACCGCCGAGCGGGTTGTATCCCCCCTCACTATGCTGTCGTCGATGACAGCGATCCTTTTCCCACATATTTTGGGCTTAAGGATGTTCACCTTTCTGTAGACCACGTTCTTCCTCTCCTCAGCTCCCATTATGAAGGCCCTCTGGGTTACATACCTATGCCTCCTAGTCGCCATCTCCCATGGGAGGCCTGACTCCTCGTGGAACCCGTAGGCCGCGTCGTTGGCGGTCTCTGGGAGGGAGATCACCATATCGCATCTAGACGCGACCTCGGAGTATCTCGAGGCGAGGTTAACCCCGAAGTCTCTCCTCACCTCATAAACATACCTCTCACCGAATATGGAGTCTGGGCGGGCGAAGTAGGCGAACTCGAAGGAGCAGAAGGCCCTCCTTCTACATGGGACAAGCTGCTCCCTCGAGGCTAAGGACCCATCCAACACTAGGAGCTCTCCCGGGTTGACCTCCCCTATCCTCTCTATCCCGTTGATGTCGAGGCCCACACTCTCGGAGCTGAAGGCCTCGGCGTCATCCCCTCCACCATAGCATAGGGGCTTGAAGCCGTAGGGGTCCTTGAAGGCGAAGAGGGTACCGTCACCCGTTAGGCCTGTGATGGAGAAGGAGCCCTCCGCCCTCTCCATGCATATTCTTACGCTTTCCTCAAGGGATCCGCCCTCATGGACTCCTTTGAGGAGCATCCTGCAGAGGATGTGGGCGTCAGAGCCTCCGTCTCCGAACTCTCCTCGGAGATCCCTGACGTTAACTATGTTCCCGTTTAGAGATATGGCGATGGACCTTCCCCCGCCTGAAACCATGATCGGCATTGCATCCCTCCTAAGGGAGCTTTCATCGCATGACCCAGATGTGGCGTATCTGACGTTTCCTATCCCGACCCCTCCGGAGAGCTCTCTGATCTCGGGTTTGGAGCTTAGGTAGGATGTTGGTGGGATGAGGCCGAGCTCCTTGAAGACCTTAATGCCGCCGTTGTATGTCGCAAACCCGTGGCTCTGGTGGCCCCTATGGTTCTGGGCTAAGAGCCCCCAGTAAAGGTAAGGTAGGGCCTCTCCTCCCTTCACATGGACCCCATATACTCCGCACCCCTCGCTCATGTTATCTCCTCTAAGACCTCCTCCAAGCTCCTCAATCCGAACTCGTCTAGGCTTTTATTCCCCGTGAGCACCTCACAGGATGCCACGCACCTCTTCGAGACCTCGCAGACCACGGGCCAGGGTATCTCAGGCGGTGGCCCATCCCCTTGATATCCCACCCTTCGGCAGTACTCCCTCAGGAACTCCTTGTCCAGGCTGTGGGCCTCCTGGGGGATCCCAGCCTTGTAGAACCTCTCATCCCAGAAACGGGCTGAGTCGTGGGTTGGAGGCTCATCTATCTGGATAAGCCGATCCCCAACCCTCCCATACTCGAGCTTGAAGTCAGGGATTATGATGCCCCTCCTCCTGGCCTCAGCCCTGTAAAACTCGTAGAGCCTATATGTGGCCTCCTCCAGCTCATCCCACTCATCCCTCCCAACCAGGCCAGCCTCCAAGGCCTCCCCTCTCGAGATCTCCATGTCATGGCCCACATCGCTCTTCGTGGTTGGGGTTAGTACAGCCTCAGGGAGCTCCTCGCCCATCTTCAACCCCTCAGGCAACCTAACCCCGCTTATGCTCCTCGCCCCGTCCCTGTAAGCCCTCCAGGCTGAGCCGTATAGGTATCCCCTACATATCCACTCGATGTCGATCCGCTCCGCCTTCATAACCCTCATGGTCCTATCATCTATGGACTCGAGAAAGTGGTTTGGGAAGATCCCCCTCGTCCTCTCGAACCAGAACTCTGAGAGGGCGTGGATGCTCCTCCCCTTATGGGGGATGAGCGTCGGGAAGACCACGTCGAAGGCGGATATCCTATCCGTCGTCACGATGAGCAGCTCGCCCCCTAGGTCGTAAACATCCCTCACCTTACCCCTCCTCGGAGGCCTCTCCTCTCCAAAGAGGCTTGAGGCCTCCAACACCTCGATGTACCCCTCTCCGAGGGGATCGGGGGTTAACCTCTTCTTCATCTACGACTCCTCCAGAGAGCTTATTATCTTAAAGCCTCGCCCTCAGATATATTAACTTGGGCATGCTGCCAGCCCTTCGATGAGGGCCTAATGGAGGATCAGGGATGGTTAAGGTTGCAATAGTTGGAGCAGGCCCTGCAGGCCTCTTCGCAGCCTATGAGCTGGCAGGCTTCTGCGAGGTCGTCGTCCTAGAGGAGAAGGACCACGTGGGGGGCTCGGGCCTCTACTCTGATGGTAAGCTGAACTTCCATCCAGGGATCGGTGGAGATATCACCCAGTTCATGCCTGAGGAGGAGGCCTGGAGGCTGATCTCCTACATCAAGGAGGCCTTCGCAGGGCTCGGGGTGGAGATGCACCCCCTCGACGAGGCTGGGGTGAGGGACCTAGAGGCCAGGGCGATAAAGGCTGGGATGAGGTTCGTCAGGATAGAGCAGAGCCACATCGGCTCAGACCATCTCCCCCTAGTAATGGGTAGGATGAGGGGCATGCTCGAGGAGAGGGGTGTCGAGTTCAGGTTGGGGGTGAGGGTGAAGGACCTATCCCTCGAGTCCGGGAGGATAAGGAGCCTGGAGACAACTGGAGGGGTTCTCTCCGCAGACTCCTTCCTCCTAGCCCCAGGCCGCATCGGGTCCAACTGGCTCGTCGGGCTCATGAGAAGGCTTGGGATAGGGATGAGCTACAACCCCCTCGATGTGGGCGTGAGGGTTGAGGTCCCGAATGAGGTCTTCGAGGAGATTATACAGGGGTATCGGTGCTGGGATCCCAAGTTCCACATATATACTCCCAGCTACGACGACTTCTCCAGAACCTTCTGCGTCTGTCCTAGGGGCTACGTCTTCAAGGAGGCATATGACGAGGAGCTCTTCGGGGTTAACGGCCACTCGATGAGGGAGAGGGGGAGCCCAAACACGAACTTCTCCCTCCTGGTGAGGATAAGCCTCACAGAGCCCCTTGAGAATACGACGGAGTATGGGCGGGGGGTCGCCCGGCTGACCAACACCCTAGGAGGCAGGAGGCCTATCCTCCAAAGGCTTGGGGATCTAAGGGGCCACCGGCGCTCAACTTGGGAGAGGATCGAGAGGAGCTATGTCGAGCCAACGCTGAGGGATGTGACTCCTGGCGACATATCTATGGCCTATCCCAGCAGGGTCGTCAGAGACCTCCTGGAGGCCCTGGAGATCCTGGACAGGGTAGCCCCAGGGGTGAACGCCGACTCGACGCTGATCTATGCCCCCGAGATCAAGTTCTACGCCATGCGCATAGAGACCGATAACGAGTTCAGGACGGCAATTCCTAACCTATACGTGGCCGGAGATGGGGCTGGCGTATCCAGAGGGATAGTGGGAGCCGCGGCGACGGGGATCATAGCAGCGAGGGGGATAAAGGCGGCCCTGTCCCGAGCCTAATGGCTTCATCCTAGGGATCACGCTTAATTGGGAAAACTGAGAGTCTACCAGTGGCTTGGTCTCCGGAGGTCTCAAGGATAGGTTCGAGAGGTGGGTTGGCCCGAGGCTGAGGATCCTCCCATCCATGGGTGTTAACCCTAACCTCCTCACCCTGTCGGGTCTGATCCTCTCAGCGGCCTCAGCCTGGTTCTACCTCAACTGGGACTCTGGGCTGATGCCCCTCCTCGCCGCGGTCACACTGCTAGCTTCAGGCTTCCTAGACTCGGCGGACGGGATCCTAGCCCGCGCGACAGGCAGGGCCTCGATCCTAGGTGGCTTCCTGGACTCCCTCTCAGACAGGTACTCCGATGCCATGGTTCTTGGAGCTATAACCGCCTCAGGCCTATGCAGCCTCCCCTGGGGCCTGGCGGCGATGGCGGGCTCGATGATGGTCAGCTATGCCAGGGCTCGAGCCGAGGCCTCAGGGGTGGACATGAGGGCCATAGGCCTAGCGGAGAGGGCTGAGAGGATTCTACTCCTGTCATCAGCCACCCTAATATCATATTTGAATTGGGCGGCTATCGGCTGGGGGGTGATCCTACTGGCGTTTCTCTCCAACATAACGGTTTTGCAGAGGGCCTTCCACTTCTATGCTGAGGTCAGATTTAGATAGAAAACATGGAATCCCGCTACCTTCTGTGGGTGGCTCGGCTCATCCTCTCCTCCTTCCCCCTGACCTTGACCACCCCCCTGTGTACGGCGCAGCTTATGCACAGATACTTCGTGGTCCTCTCCCTTGATATGTGGACTCCCTGCTGTTCAAGCTCCTTCAAAAGCCTCGGATCCACTATCGAGGTCCACCTGGTGACCTTCTTTGCCTTGTCCCGAGGGACAAGGGCGTTACAGTAGCTGCATTGAACCATACTTTGCCGTCCCTTATCTCCCTTGGATCTACCTCTGCTGATCCTCTTCTTCGGCATCTGATCCTCCTTTATGGGAGAGCCACCTCGTTTATAAAGCATGTGAAGGCGGCATCTCAAAATCTTATCGGCCCTGGAGATCCTACCTGCTCCTACCCATTCCATAATCTTCAAGGATCTTCTCCAACACCTCATAATAGATGGTGTTTGCCACCTTCATATAGCCTGCCTGGGAGAGATGAACCCCGTCGCTTGAGAATGTCTCCCTTAGCCTCCCTTCAGGGTCGGCCGTGGCTGAGAAGAGGTCTGCGATGGGTATTCCATTCTCCACGCAGTGCCTCTTCAACAGGGTGTTAAGCCTCACGATCCTCGGTATGAGGTCATCATAGCCAAGGACCGATGTGAGGGTACAGGCTATGGGCTTGACATCAGCCTCCTCAGCCCCCTCATAGATCCTCCTAAGGTTGGAGTACACCTCTTCAGGCTCCTCCATAGAGAAGAGGTCGTTTATGCCTCCCCAGACGATGATATAATCCGGCTTCAACGGGGCAACCTGGGAGGAGAACCTCTGGAGCATCCTAGGGGTCGTGTCGCCTATGAGGCCCAGATTTATGAAGGAGACCTCGAGGTGATCCAGGCCCTTTCTATGAAGCTCCCTATAGATTATGGCCTCTAGGAAAGAGGTGTAGGGGAACTCCTCCCTCCCGGGTAAATATAAGCCCGGAGGCTGGAACCCAACCGTTAAGCTGTCCCCTAAGGCGGCGAACCTGACCCCAACCCTCCTCATCATGACGATTCCGAATAAGGGTGCACCGTCCCTTTTGACCTTTCCCTCAACCCAGGGCCAGTACCGAATCGGTTATTGGACTGTGGATTAGAGCCTTTGGCATGGCCCCTCCAGCCTATGCCTCAATAGGTCGAGGGCTGCTGCCTTCGCTCCGAACTCTGCGGTCAAGGGGCTATCTCCAGCTCCGATGATGATCACATCCCCCTCCTCCACGTCTAACCTCTCTAGAAGCCTCCTCTGGATCTCTTTCGGGACCTCTACCTCCACCCCCGGCATCTGGAAGCGTCCGCCTCTCCATATGAGGGTTGTGGCCCCCCTAGCTCCGACCTTTATAGCCACATCTCGCTGCTCTATCCCCCTCCTGATCAGATCCGCTTTCCCCTTCACGAGGACGGCGTGGTTGTAGGGGCCCACGGTTATCTCGGTCTCGGGGAGCTCCGTGGAGGATATGGCTCCTCTGATGCTCATCAGGACCCTTAACCCCCGAGCTGAAAGGCTCATACCCCTCCTAGAGGTTTCGAGGAGTCCCTCAGACCTCAAGTGCCTAACTAGGGTTCTAACCACGCCTTCCCCAACCCCCATCAGCCTTGCAGCCTCCTGCCTTCC
>JBBIVO010000005.1:11911-33988 GCA_037439685.1 Candidatus Bathyarchaeota archaeon
CAAGATCTCCAGGGCCTTTAGGACATGGACCCTGTTATAGGTGGGCTCTCTACCAGCCGAGACCCTTGAAGCCACCCTCTCCAAGACCTCGAGGCCCAAATCCATACTCTCCTAAAGAGATTTAGACTTAATAATTGTTCAGCCCCTAGAATTTGGAGTAGATCCAGGCGACTATGGAGCCGTTGTTCAGCCTCCACCTGTCGCATGCGATGGGGCCATAGGCCCACTCCCCCCTATCAGGGTCGAAGTAGTACCAGAGCCAGAAGCGGTTGGGCTCTCCTCCAACCCCATTTATGCGGTTTACGAAGGCCCCATACTCCCCCATAACATATTCCACAGCTGCCACCTTCCTTGTGGCGTTGAGCAGATTTGAATCCAATGGAAGCCGCGTGTTATTATACCAAACGACGCTCCCATTTCCATAGTCTATCTTTAGGTGGATAATAATCGTTAGCCCTTCAAGGTCCCTGAGGAGGGCCTCGTAACTCCTCCTATAAAGCTCGGCCTGGTTGTAGTAGTTGACCGCCAAGACCGAGGCCGCAAGGGTGGTGCAGAGGAGGACCCCAGCAGCCCACGACCAGCCACCCTTAACCTTCACCCCTCTGCACCTCCATTAAGTGAGGGCGATCCCAGCCCTCTAGGGAGAGTCGCCTGAGGGCCGCTAGGAGGGGGGAGGCCCCAACGAAGAAGAAGAGGGTGTTAGAGAGCTCGTGGACGAGGGCGAAGGGGATCCCGGCAAGCAAGGCGACGCTTAAAGGTAAACCGATCACGACGCCCGAGATGATGTTGGTGAAGAGGTCATAGATGAAGGTGAGGACGAAGCCTATGATGGCGAACCTAGCGTTCATAAACCAGAGCCGGCCGCCCCCACCCTCCTGAAGCCCTAACCTCCCGAGGAGGCCTCCAACTATCCCATACATGCTCTCCCCGATGGAAGTGGCTAAGAGGATGGGCAGGGAGAAGCCGTAGGGGTTGATGGTCCCATATACGAGCCATGTCAGAAACCCCACAAGCCCACCAACAGACGGGCCGAACCTGAAGCCTGAGGCGAAGACTATCAGGTCCATGAGCTTGACATTCACAAAGCCTATCATGAGATAATTGGTCGCGGCGCAGGTTGCTGTCAGGACGGCTATGAGGCCGATCTGTCTGGTCCTACCTTGAGGAGACATTGGATGGATAATCCAACCAACAATATATAAACCTAACCATAAAACGCCAAGCGGCTTAGAGTGGCCCCACCCAATCAACTGTTGGGATCCTTAACTTTCCCTCTTCGAAGAATCCGGACTATTCCCATCTGTTCCTTATCCGGTGAGCTCTCTAAGGGGGCCTTTCCGTCTCAAGGCCTTAGCAAGGTTGCCCCACCCATCACTCAACACTTTCGAGGCTGTTTACATGTCTTAAAAATAGGTGGTTGATCTTCCAAACCTCTATGATTCTCCTTTCGATAATACTCATTCATTCACTAACTTAATTCCATAAATTTTTATGCTTAAAACCTTAAGTTTTCTAGCTGAGGAATTGGCTCTTAAACCCTTTAATTGCAAAAATCTTTCTTCAATCACATTCATCGATTTAAAACCAGCCTGTTTAATTATATTTAGATACTCCTCCTTCATCAATGCTCCAGAAATGCAGCCTGCATAAGCATTTAAATCGTCTTTTAAGGATGGAGGCAGCTCAGCTGTGAGAACGATGTCAGAGACTACCAATCTGCCTCCCAGTCTCAAAACTCTATAAATCTCTTCGAAAACCCTCATCTTGTTTGGTGAGAGATTAATCACACAGTTTGAAACAACCACATCAACAGAATTATCTTTCAAGGGTAGATTTTCAATCTCTCCAACATTAAACTCCACATTTTTGAAATCACCCTTTATAGCATTCTCCCTACCTATGTTAACCATTTCAGGAGTCATATCTACTCCTATAACTCTTCCTCCCTCACCAACCCTTTTTGAGGCCAAGAAGCAGTCTATTCCGCTTCCCGAACCTAGATCAAGCACGATCTCCCCATCTTTTAAGAATGCAGATGCGATGGGATTGCCGCAGCCTAAGCTAAAGGCGCCATCAGGGAGGGATCCCAATTCTTCTTCCATATATATAGAATCTTCTTTACGTCTTAGTTTATCATCCATTTTTTGACAACATGAAATCGAACAGCAAGTACTTTTATCCTTAACTATATTAGCATATCTTTCCATCACAGCTCTCTTTATTTTTATATCACCCATATAACATTCCCCCATATCACATACTCAAACAAAAACCTCTTTAATAATGGGATCAAGGAAACTCTTTATGGAACCACTCAGATTTTCTGCCTTTACTATGATAAGACAACATGCCTCATTACTCTTTCCACAACTCACAATCGCCAACTTATCATCTGGCTTAAGCTTTAATTTTTCCCTTACATCCTTAGGAAGAACGATCTGACCTTTCGAGTCTATTGTAACCACAGCTTCAATTTCGCAGCAACTCATCTGTCTCTCTTAGACTTTCTAAAATTTAAATTTTTCGGAAAATTTTGAAAAGTCCGAAAAACAATATCCCAGCGGATGAGATAATACACACTCTTAATATATAGATTGAAGGATATTGAAATCATTTTCCGAAAATGTAAAATATCTAAATAGATTTGTTAAGGTGGAATGGCACTTTAAATAAGTGTTTAAGAAGAAAAAGATATAAATTACATCTCCGTCGTATTTACCATATCGTTAATATATTATCGAAGTAAATAGATTTATTTCAGCTAGGTTATTCAGAGAACGAAGCTAAAAATTTATAAACTTCTAATTACATATAGAAGAAATACCACTAAAAACGATTTATTTAAAGTCTAATTAGAATGGCGGGTCAAAATCTTAGAATATTAAAAACCAAAATCAGTAGAATAAATGTGGTTGGTCCCGCCCCCCGGAGTTGAACCGGGAACCCTCCGGTGTCTGCTCAATGGCTGGATGCCTCCGCCCAGAGGGGCGAAAACTACAGCCGGATGCTCTACCATTGAGCTAGGGCGGGCCGATCTAATGAAGCCCATCGGATTGTTATAAATTTTAGGTTTCTATAACTCTGAACCGTATAAAACTCAGCTTTCCGGTCGAGTTCTCTGCGGAGCTTGCATAGAATTTTCATCTGTGCCTCTTCTATCCCGGCAAGTGCTCTGACCGTCCTAGCAGCTCTTACTATGCGTCCATGAATAGACCCCCTCTGGTCTAGGCCCCAGGCGCGGATGATCTTCAGCTAAGCGGCTGATCTAGGTTTTTTAATATGCTGAGGGCCCTGGTCGCATACATGCTGGTGAGGAACTCGACTCCTTCCCTCTTCATGTTGGTATGTGCTTATCCTAATATGGTCCACAATGTGATCTGTGTAGTCGCTTGGGACTCGTGAGCTGAGTTCCGAAGCATCTTTGGATGATGTGAGGGGCTGAGGATGTACCTACTGCCCTGCTCCCGGTCTCTGAGCTCCGCCCTCATATACCGTCCTCTGATGATCAACCATATTCCATCACCTTGATCAGGCCTCAGATCACCGTTCTGCTCAGGCCCCTGCGGAGGGCCCTGAAAAACCTACCCCTCCCCCTCCCGTGAAGCGGTGCACGTGATGCGGCTTCAAAGCTAAAAACCAGGTTTAAGGTATGTATTTGGCTGATATTGAATATCTCCTAAAATATCTTCAATCATTTATATGAATTAAATCAGCAGCAAGCCTCCTTTCGCTCCAACCCCACCAAAAATCATCGGCAACAGCCGCAAAATCCCTGAAGATTTAAGCGCAAAAATATCCTTAAAACCAGATACAAGCTCACCCATAAGAACTTCTTCAATGACCCATATAAATGCTCAATAAGATTGTGCAAGGTCTTACTCAAAACTCCTTATAAATGCTCAATATAATTGAGAAACTAACAAAAAAAGAAGGGGTCTTCGGGAGATCTCGCCATGCCGTTAAAGGTTCGAAGCCTCCCTAGGCCTGGGTGCTGTGAGGACCTAAATATCCATGTAGACTGAGGTTCAGGTAATCCCCTGATCCCCCAAGATCCTCAGCTTGATCCTCCCACTAGGAGCCTTAGAGGTGAGGTAGGTTTTTAATAAAGATCCTAATGATTATTCTAATCATCAAAAGACGGGCATTACAATGATTAAAAATGGGCATTATTAATTTGAAAAATATGTGTTGCGGTGGGGTTTTACTTAGTTAAACGGGGGCACATTGCATTAATCGAAGATAGGCTTTCGGAGTTGTTGAGGTTCATAGAGGATGCAGAGTTTCTCAAGGGAGAGTTTAAAGGTAAAGGGATGTTCAAGAGGAAGATTAGAAATGATGTTTGCCGTATGTGAGTACTGCAGGCAATCTTGTAATTGGAGATTTCACCAGTATATGGACCGTACTCAGCTACCCGAAAAGGCCGTCAGAGTGTTCGAGATAGGGTTCCGTATGGGAATCTATTAAAGGATTTGCGGCTGAATAGGGAGTGGTGTAGGAGAGGCTGCAGGTTTATTCTTTCGACTCGATTTACTGGGATTCTCCGACCCATCATAGGGAAACCGCCGGGCCTTGGCCGCTCCGAAAGGTCAGCTCTTCATCTTGTTTAGTAATATCACCACTATACCGCTCCTCAAAGCCTTAACCTGAATTCAAGACCGGTAGGACGGTTCCATGACCGCCTTGGGCTTTAGGGGGTGTTTTTATACGGTTCAGGGAAGAGATGTTTTAAGTGTTATTTTAAATCCTTTTCGGGGTTGCTATCTCTTTGAGTGGCTTGGGAAGTACTCCTTGTTTCCTGGGATGTATAGGGCGTTGGAGTACTCCTCTATGAACTCCACGTCGACCAGTAGGTCTATGTAGACCATCTTCTCAGCTATCTCCTTGGCCTTCTCTCTCATCTCCTTGGAGGTGAGTGTAGCGTAGGCTCCGGCTAGGCAGCCGTTGCCTATGGGGTGGACCTTTGCGTTTGGGAGCTCTGGGAAGATCCCTATCCTCGTCGCGTTTCCTATGTCGGCATAGTTTCCGAAGGCTCCGGCTAGGTATAGGTTCTCTATGTCGTAGATGCTCAGCTTCAGCTTCCTCATCAGGACGGTTATGGCTCCACAGGCGGCCGCCTTAGAGTCCATTATGTAGTCTAGGTCCTGCTGGGTTAGGACGATGTCCCTCCCTATGGCCGTCTCCTCTGCTGGAGCTACGACGTACTCTAGGCCGTAGGCCCCCTCCCTTATGAGAGAGGTCTTGCCCGGGATCAGTTTGCCCACGAAGTCTAGGAGGCCTACGTCGTAGAGGGATGCTACGAGGTCTATTATGCCCGAGCCGCATATCCCCTTTGGCCTGGCTCCCCCGATCACGGAGACCTCGGCCCTATAGGTTTTTGGGTCTATCCTCACCCTCTCTATGCCTCCCTCTGCTCCCCTCATCCCATATCTCACTCCTCCTCCCTCGAAGGCTGGCCCTGAGGCGCAGCTGCTGGAGAAGAGCCAGGCCCTGTTGCCGAATACTATCTCCCCGTTCGTCCCTAGGTCTACGAGGAGGGAGATCTCGTCAGATTCGCACATTCCTGAGGCTAGGACATCTCCCACAGCATCTCCGCCTAGGAATCTGCTCACGTTTGGGAGGCAGTAGATGTAGGATTCTGGGTTCACCTTTAGGCCTATCATCTTGGCCTTCCTTATTATCGGGCTCCTAGAGACCTTCACATTCGCCTCTTCGAGATATGTGGGGTCTATCCCGTTTAGGAGGTGGTTCATCACGGTGTTCCCCCCCGCGCAGACGTCGCTTATCTCAGAGGGCTCTATCCCTATCTCTGATGTGAGCCTCTCTATGACGGTGTTTATCGTCTCAACGGCCGCCCTCTGGAGCTTTGGGAGGCCCCCCCTCTCTCCAGCCACCGCTATCCTGGTGACGAGCTCCTCGCCATAGGTTATCTGCCTGTTCATCTCAGAGGCTCTGGCGAGGACCTCCCCTGAGTTTAACTCGACCAGCTCCCCCACGATAGTGGTGGTTCCGATGTCTAGGGCTAGGCCATAGTTGGATCCCGCATCGTCTCCAGGTGTAAGGCTAATCACCTCTGGAAAGCCTCCAGTCCATGTTATGGTAGCGGTTATCGTCTCCGCATCCGCAATCTCCCGTAGCCTTCCGTACATCTCGTCCACGATCCTCGGTTGGGGGCCCCTGTAGCCGTTGAGCTGGAGCCTATAGTGGTCGATGGGGATGAGCGTCCCCCTTACCCTTTGAACCCTTGCCAGGAACTTCCTTGAGCCTGGGTTTAGCTCGCGGATCCTAAGCCTCGCCTCTTCTAGTATCTTGGGCCTCTCGGTCCTGCTCTCTACGGGTATCGTGAAGGTGGAGTCGCCGAGGATCCTCGTCGTACAGGCTAGGTGGTATCCCTGTCTCAGCTCCGCCTCCGTGAGGAGCTTCGCCTCCGGCTCGTCAGAGACCCTTTCTATGCTCCCCTTCTCCAGGATGACCTTACACTTCCCGCACTTCCCCTTCCCGCCGCATAGGCTCTCTATCCTAATTCCGGCATCTCTCAGCAGCTGGAGTAGGGTGGTTTCCCCCTCGGCCTCGATCACCCTGTTCAGCGGCTTTATGAGAACTCTGACCTTCAAGCCCTCAAATCAAGGAGGACCTAGGTTTAAAAAGGTTAGCTGCCTCCTACATGACCCCTTAGTCCTAGGAATCTTGGTATGGTCTCTGGGTATGGGGGGCTCAATAGGCCGGCCTCGGTGATGAAGCCCGTCACATATCTTCCAGGGGTTATGTCGAAGGCGGGGTTTCTGACTGGGGTATCCCTCCCCATTATGAGAACCCTCGATATTCTCCCCTCATCGTCCAATCCCCAGATGTACCTCACCTCCTCTCCACCCCTCTCCTCCACCACTATGTTCTCTCCGCTCACGCATTTTGGGTCGAAGGTCATCCTGGGCGCTGCGACATAGAATGGGACCCCGTTCTCGGCGGCCAGGACCGCCTTCTCATATGTCCCTACCTTGTTGGCGAGATCCCCGTTTAGGGCTATACGGTCGGCTCCGACGATGACGATGTCCACCTCCCCCCTCCTCATATAGTATCCAGCCGCGTTATCCGCGATGACGGCGTGGGGGATGCCCTCCTGCTCGAGCTCCCAGGCCGTGAGCATCGCCCCCTGGAGCCTCGGCCTCGTCTCATCCACCAGGACGAGGATCCTCTTCCCCTGCCTGTGGGCCAGCCTTATCGGGCTTAGGGCGGTTCCATAGTCTATGAAGGCCAGGGCCCCCGCATTACAGTGGGTCAGGATCCTCGCCCCATCGTGGATTAATGAGCTCCCGAACTCGCCTATCCTCCTCGAGGCCTCTAGGTCTTCCTCGGCTATGCGGTCCGCCTCTGAGACAACCCTCCCCGCTGGATCCTCCGAGTCCTCATCGGCCGCCCTGAGGCACCTATCTATGGCGTTGAAGAGGTTGGCGGCGGTGGGCCTCGTCCCCCTTAGAAGGGATGCTGCCGCCTCCAGGTAAGCCTTGAACTCCCCCCTTGGTAGCCCTCTGCCCTCTAATGCCGCCTGGGCCATGCCGTAGGCCGCTGCCACACCTATGGCCCCAGCCCCCCTGACGGTCATGCTCCTTATGGCCTCTGCGGTCTCCTCAACGCTCCCAGTTGTCACTATCTCGAGCCTGTGGGGGAGCTTCCTCTGGTCGATCATATGTATCAGCCTCCCCTCCCTCCATATGGTTCGAAGCTCTCTCACCTCCCCACCCACCTTAACCCTCATCCCTGTCGCCTCCCATCCGCGAGCCTCCCAACCCCTCTGAAGTTATAAATATTCAACGGTCCCCTCCCCGAGCCTCCAACCCCATGTTATTCTCAGAGGGTGAAAGGATAAGTCTATAGAGGAGCTCTGCCCTAGATTTCATGGGAAGCCTTGAAGCCGTTCCCTGATGATATCTGCTTCGCTTATGAGAACATCACCGTGAGGCTCGTAGCGACGAGGGATATCCCCAGAATCGAGACTGCGGGGCTGGCCATAGAGGAGGCGGAGGCCAATAAGGAGTTGAGGGTTAACCTTTGGATAGCCTGGGAGCTCGTTGATGCCGGTCTAGCCCGATTCGCAGAGGGAGGCCTTAGGGCGGATGAGCTGATCCAGGCCCATTATCGTGAGCGCCTCCAGCCCCTAGGGCAGCTCTCAGTTCTACCTGAGAGGTTCTACGCCCAGGCGTATGTCTCCTTCAACCAGCAGGCCCGGGAGGCTAGGGAGGAGGCCCGCCTAGCTCACCTGAACAGGCTGAGGGGGATGTTCAGGGACATACTGGAGAGTAGGATAAACAAGATCGTTAGGATGGCCTCTTCTGAGGTCGCCTCGCCTCCAAGGGAGCTCCAGCCCGAGGAGGCTCAGCTCTATAGGGAGCTGAGCGGGAGGATAACAGCTTGGAGGAGGATGCTGAGGAGGGTTGGGGAGAGGTGAGGCCTGAAACCCTATACGTCCAGCCTGAGGAGGCCTTCACCAGGTTCATAGAGGAGTTCAGAGACCGCGACGGGAAGCTGAAGTACGAGCAGGCCCTCTCAGAGGTGCCTGTGAGGGGATTGAAATCCCTCACAGTCGAGTTTCAGGACCTCTACACCTTCGATGCAGGGTTTGCGAGGGGCATACTGGAGAACCCCGCAGAGCACCTCCCCAAGCTCGATGTGGCAGCTTTCTCCAAGCTGAGGATGAGGGACCCGGAGTATGCGAATAGGGTCGGAGGCCTCCACGTCAGGATAAGGGGTCTCCCCTTCGAGACCCCTCTACGCAGGATCGGGGCGGACTGTATAGGGAGGCTGGTGATGGTGAGCGGCATAATAGTTAGGGCGACGACGGTCACCCCGATCCTCGTCAAGGCCGTCTTCAGATGCAGCTCCTGCGGAGAGCTGAACCACGTTGAGCAGGCGGGCCCCTCAAGCCCCTATATGAGGATGCCCCTGAAGTGTGTTCACTGTGGAGGTCGAAGGGGATTCGAGCTCGAGCCTAGGGAGTCCGTCTTCATAGACTCCCAGAGGATCACCCTCCAGGAGAGGCCTGAGGAGCTTCCCCCAGGACAGCTTCCAAGGGCCCTCAACATAAGCCTCCTCGACGACCTGGTCGACGTAGCTAGGCCCGGGGACAGGGTTCAAGTAACAGGTATGATCGAGCTCCTCCCCAGGCAGGGTAGGGGAGGCCCCCTCCGCTCCTTCGACCTCCTCCTGAGGGCGAATAGCGTCGAGGTCAGTGGGAGGGAGCTGGAGATGCTCGAGATAACCCCGGAGGATGAGGCTAGGATCAAGGAGCTGGCCTCCGATCCCTGGATCCATAGGAAGATACTCCAATCCATAGCCCCCTCAATCCACGGCTACGAGACGGTGAAGGAGGCGATCATGTACCTCCTGTTCGGAGGCGCCCCCAAGGAGCTCCCCGACATAAGGATTCGGGGCGACATAAACGTCCTCCTGATCGGGGACCCTGGGACTGGGAAGAGCCAGATGCTGCAGTACGCGGCGAGGATCGCCCCTAGGGGCCTCTACACGACGGGTAGGGGCTCCACGGCGGCGGGCCTAACCGCGGCGGTCGTGAAGGAGGGGGGGACCGGGAGCTTCATCCTCGAGGCTGGGGCCCTCGTACTGGGCGACATAGGGGTCTGCTGCATAGATGAGATGGACAAGATGAGGGAGGAGGATAGGAGCGCCATCCACCCAGCCATGGAGCAGCAGGTGGTCTCCATAGCCAAGGGGGGGATAGTGGCAACCCTAAACGCGAGGACCTCCATCCTAGCCGCGGCCAACCCAGCCCTAGGCCGCTACAACCCTTATCAGACCGTCGTGCAGAACATCAACCTGCCCGTGACCATCCTAAGCAGGTTCGACCTTATATTCATACTCCAGGACAAGCCGGACGCCGAGAGGGACTCCAGGATGGCCGGGCACATATTAGACCTCCACAGGTCGACTGGAAACCCCCGAGAGGCGCCCATAGACCAGGAGACCCTGAAGAAGTACATCAGCTACTCCAAGAGGATCAGGCCGGTCCTGAAGGAGGAGGCCTCTAACCGCCTAAGGGAGTTCTATGTCAAGATGAGGGCGGCCTCCATGGAGGGGGGAGAGGGCTCAGCGATAAGCATAACCCCGAGGCAGCTCGAGTCCCTGATAAGGCTGGCTGAGGCCAGGGCTAGGGTCCACCTGAGGAAGGAGGTGACCGTTGAGGACGCGGAGGCCGTCATAGCCCTTATGCAGAGGAGCCTGGAGCAGGTCGGGATAGACCTGGCCACCGGCAGGATCGACATAGACATAATATATACCGGAAAGCCGAGGAGCCTGCAGGTTCAGCTCCAGAGGGTTCTAAGCCTCATTGCAGATATGGAGAGGTCGACCGGGGTGGTGAGGGATGAAGACCTCTTCAACGCCCTCCAGGAGGAGCATCAGATAGGGAGGGCTGAGGCCTCCAAGCTCATAGGGATCCTGATGAGGGACGGGACGATATACTCTCCTAGGCCCGGCTACTACAAGAGAACGGCATAGCCCATCCAATAAGGTGTGGGAATAAAATGCTAGGTGCGCCCTGAGATCTCGAGGAAGGCCTCTCAACGCCTCTTAGGCTTGGCTATTATCTCCTGCACCCTGAGGTCGAAGATGTCGCTTAGGTGCGCAGGCTTTATCACCACGGCGGTGTCCGCGCCTCGGCCCGTCCCAGCTATGGCTATAACCTCCCTATCCATCGGGATTAGACCCGCATCCGCGGCCATCGCGGTTATCTCCACGCAGACCTTCATCCCCTCGCAGAAGAGCCTCAGGGTATTAGCCATCAGCTCTGCAGGCCCTAAGGTGCCGAACTTCTTCCTTATGGCCCTGCTCACGCCTGCGAAGGCATGGCTCGCGGTCAGGATCTTGCCCCCTCCCCTCCTAATACTCTCGGCTGCCTCCTCTTCGAGCTCCACCTTCCCCGGCTCCCTGAACCCGGCGGAGTGGGTGACGACTACGACGTTGAAGCCCTTGAACACCTCCACAGCCCTCGCCCCTGTCGAGCCTCTCGTCGAGGCCACCACGACGTCCTTTATCCCCAGCTCCTCAGCCCTCCTCTTTGCAACCTCCAGGGTCTGAGCCGTGTTCTGCTCTCCGGCATCATGGAAATATGTGATGGTCTTCACTTCCGACATAAGACCACATCGACCAAAACAGCATTTCAAAATTATTAATATTTCCATCCCCTATGATCCTGGGGCTCCTTGAGGATCGCCGACCTCGAGATTCCAGACCAGGTCAAGGAGGTTCTATCGAAGCGGGGATATGTGGAGCTCTATCCCCCCCAGGAGGATGCCATTAGGGCAGGCGTTCTCGACGGGAGGAACCTGGTCATGGCGAGCCCAACCGCGAGCGGGAAGACCCTCATCGCAGAGCTCTGCGCCCTTAAACACGTCGTTGAGAGGGGAGGGAAGGCCCTCTATCTAACCCCACTCAGGGCCTTAGCCTGGGAGAAGTATGAGACCTTCCAATCCTACTCTGGGCTTGAGAAGAGGGATGGGGGAAAGGTGAGGGTTGGGATAAGCACCGGCGACTACGACAGCTCGACCCCATGGCTCGAGAACTATGACATCATCATAACCACCAATGAGAAGTGCGACTCCCTCCTGCGCCACAAGGCCTCTTGGCTTGGGATGGTCACCCTCGTGATAGCCGATGAGATCCACCTGATAGGGGATGGGAGGGGCCCAACGCTGGAGGTGGCCCTTGCAAGGCTCAGGCAGATGAGGCCGGACATCCAAGTCATCGGCCTCAGCGCGACCATCAGGAACGCGGAGGATGTGGCCGAGTGGCTCAAGGCCGAGGCCGTCACAACCGAATGGAGGCCAGTCCAGCTTAGGGAGGGGGTATTCTATAGGGATGCGATAACCTTCAGGGATGGAAGCCTCAAGAGCCTAAAGAGGCTACACAGTATAGACGCATTGAATATAGCTCTAAACACCGTTCTGGAGGAAGGGCAGGCCCTGATATTCGTCGAGAGCAGGCTGAGGTCCATGAGCATGGCTAGAGAGGCCGCTAAAGCCCTTGAAGGGATGGAGGGGGCCCTCCCAAAGAGGTTGAGGAATGAGCTCGAGAAGATCTCTGAGGAGATCCTCTCATATGGAGAGAGGACCCGCCTCTCAGACGATCTGGCCTACCACGTCTCTAGAGGGGCCGCCTTCCACCACGCAGGGCTTAGGGCGGAGCATAGGAGGATAGTCGAGGACTCCTTCAGGTCCGGCAAGATAAGGGTCCTCGTCGCCACCCCCACCCTTGCAGCGGGCGTAAACCTACCGGCCAAAACAGTGGTCATAGGGAGCTATCACAGGTTCACCCCAGGATATGGGATGAGCCGAATATCCATCCTAGAGTATAAGCAGATGATCGGAAGGGCTGGAAGGCCCCAGTACGACGCCTATGGAGAGGCCGCCCTGATAGCCTCCTCTCAGGATGAGGCTGAGGAGCTCATGGAGGCCTACATCCTCTCCAAGCCTGAGCCCCTATACAGTAGGCTCGCCTCAGAGGCTGCCCTTAGAGGCCACACCCTCGCCGCCATAGCCTCAGACTACGCCCACACCGAAGAGGGCCTCCTAGACTTCTTCAGCCAGACCTTCTATGGATATCACTATGGCCCCATTGGCATAAGGGGGATCATCGCCTCCACCTTAAGCTACCTGTTTAGGGAGGGGATGGTCCTGAGGAGGGGGGATCACATCTATGCAACCGATCTCGGAAGAAGGGTCTCAGAGCTCTATATCGATCCCCTCTCTGCCGTGGTGATCAGGGACGGGTTGAGGCGGGAGGTGAAGAGGGTGACAGACCTCACATGGCTACACCTGATCTGTAGAACCCCTGACATGCGCCCCCTTCTAAGGCCCAGGAGGCGCGAATATGAGGAGGTCGAATCCTTCGCCGCCGAGCACGTGGAAGAGCTTGCATGTGAGACCCCGGAGTATGAAGACCTGATAGAGTTCGAGCAGTTCCTCGGAGAGGTGAAGACCGCCATGGTTCTAAAGGCCTGGATAGAGGAGACCTCGGAGAATGAACTCCTCGAGAGGTTCTCTGTCGAGCCCGGAGACAGGTACAGCGCCGTCATGAACGCCGAATGGCTCCTCTACGCCTCCCACGAGCTGGCCAAGGTCCTAGGCCTATCCAACTACACCAGTCACCTCCATCAGCTCACCGAGAGGGTTAGACACGGCGTCAAGGCCCAACTCCTCCCCCTCGTCAAGCTGAGGGGTATAGGAAGGGTTAGGGCTAGGATGCTTTACAACGCCGGATTCAGGACCATAGGGAGCCTGAAGAGGGCTCCCATCACGCGGATAGCTGGGGTCCCCCTGATAGGGGGGAAGCTGGCCAGGCTGATAAAGGAGCAGGTTGGAGGGGTTGTAGAGGAGGAAGACTGGAGAAGACTAGAAGAGCTTGAGGCGGAGCAGAAGGCCCTCACAACCTTCATAGAAGAGAAGCCCGAAGAGGATGAAGAGATAAATTAATGTAAGAGTGTTCTAACATCCTTTAAGGATGGAAGCATCTGGTAAATCTGAAAGGTATGGATATATCCTGAGGATAGCGACGGATGAATGGCTGAGCCAGGTCTACCGGCTTAGAAGATACTACCCTGGGCTTAATAGAAGGTGGGACGAGGGCACCTTGATCCTCTTAGCAAAGAAGACAGAGGTGGGAGACTCCTTCATAGGGTATGGCATCGTGGAGAGGGTGATGAGGCCTGAGGAGCTCCCCCCGGATGAGAGGGCCTACTGTGAAGGCCATGGTTGGAAGTGCGCCGTACTCTTCAAGGAACTGTATAGGTTCGAGAGGCCCTACCCCATAAAGGAGTCCCCCCTAAAGGGGGATCCCAGGAAGGGGAGATACCTCCACGGGGCTCGCCTACCACTGGAGGAGGTTAAATCCATCATAGAATCCGCTGAGAGCCATATCGGCTATTAGAAAGGGATTTTAACCCCACAGGCGACTATATCAGTGATGGGGCTGACCGATGAGCAGAGGGCCATCCTAAAGGCCTTGAGCCAGATGGAAGGGCCCGCGGGATGTAAGGAGATAGGTGAAAAGGCTGGAATACCCTGGAGGACGGTGATGGCTAGACTGAGGGGGCTGAAGGCCGAGGGGTATGTTGAGAGCCCGGTGGAGGGGAAGTACCTAATAACGGAGAAGGGAAGAGAGATCGCCTCATAACGCCTTTTTCTACTTTTGAAGCGGCCTCTAAAGGAGTATATTATGGGCCTCTTGGCAGCCATTCTAAGCAGGTATAACGGAGACGTCGCGGGGGGGATGCGGAGGATGATGGCCGCATCCTCCTCCAGCATGGGAGACTGCTACGGGTTTGCAACCCAGGAGGGATCCATCATCCTACCCCAACTGCCTTGCAGATTAGGGATCTCCTCCCATGCGATGCTAGGCTACCGGCTGTTGAGGGTCCTGCCATTAGACGGGCCCCAGCCCATCACCCAGCACGGATACTCCATGATCCTAGATGGCAGGCTGTGGGATAGGCTCTCCCCATCAGACCTAGAGGATGCGGCGGAGGAGGCCTCATCTGAACCCCTCAAGGGCCTGAGGAGGCTTATAGAGCGTAGAGATGGCTCTTTCGCGGCTGCCATCCTAGAGGAGGATAGGATCCTGATAGGAAGGGACCCCGTCGGCCTAGTCCCCCTCTACTATGGAGAGGGGGCTGGCCTCATCGCGGCCGCCTCGACCAAGAAGATGCTGTGGAGAATAGGCCTAGAGGGCCGCCCCGTACCGCCAGGCCACATCGCCGAGCTCTCCAGGGAAGGGGTCAAGCTCATAGAGGTGAAGAAGCTAAGGCAGCCGAGAATACAGAGAGGAACCCTCGAGGATGCCGTAATCGAACTCGACAGGCTTCTGATGGAGGCTGTGGAGAAGCGCTCTAGGGGCCTGTCAGAGGCCTTCATGGGATTCTCAGGGGGGATAGACAGCACCCTCCTAGCATTCTACCTGGACCATATAGGGGTTAGAGTCCACCTATTATGCGTCGGCCTCGAGGGCTCCGATGATCTCAGGCTCGCGGATGAGGTGGCGGACGGGCTGGGCCTTCCCATAACCCTGATCTCCCTCAAAGAGGATAGGGTGGAGGAGGATCTGGATGATCTCCTCCTCACCGTGGAGGACTGCAGCCCGTTGCAGATAGGCGTGGGCCTGCCATTACACTGGGCGGCGGAGGCGGCCTTTGAACTAGGAGGCAAGGTATTCTTCTCGGGATGTGGGAGCGACGAGCTCTTCGGAGGCTATGAGAGATACGTTAGGGGAGGGCCCTCTAAGAAGGCCGTTATAGAGATGATGTTCAGAGACGTGGCTGAAGCCCATAGGGTGAACTATGAGAGGGATTATAAGATCTGCGCAGGCCTCGGGGTTGAGCTGAGGGCTCCATTCACAGACATTAAGCTCATCGAATTCGGCCTGAGATTACCTCCAGAGTTGAGGCTTCCAATGGAGGGGTCAACCCTCAGGAAGCCCCTCCTGAGGAGCCTGGCTCGGAGGCTGGGTCTGCCAGAAGCGGCTGTCAATAGGCAGAAGAGGGCTGTCCAGTACTCCACCCGTGTAGCGGGGGCTCTGAGAAGGCTCGCTAGGAGGGCGGGTAAGGCCGTCTCCACATACCTCTCCGAGAGGTTTGAACCCTTAAAGAGGAGATGCTCTGCCTAAGGGCCTTTTAAATGGGATCTTCACCTAGAAGCCTTCTCAACCGGGGTTTTGAATATGCTCGGCCTCGAATCTCCTCGCAGCCTCGGATAGCCTCTTCAAGCATTCTAGGGCGCAAATATAGGTTGGAAAGCTTCTTAGGCCGCATTCAGGCCCGACATAGGCTATATTCTCGGCTCCGAAGCGTTCAGCGAGGGCCCTGAGCCTATGATACATGAGGTTTGGATCCTCTAGGAACGCGGTGGGATCTAGCCTTCCAGACCTTATCTCAGACCATACTCGTCCGATGCTCTGCGGGATGTTCTCAACTCCTCTAAGCCTTTCGGCTATGAGGGCGTCGAAGTCGGTTTTACAGATGCTGGCCTTAAGCCTCTTGCCCGTCTCCTTAATCCTCTTGAGGGTTGCCTCAGAGCTGTATAGTATATCTTCGACGTGGGAATCCACTATCTCTAGGTGTTCAACATCCCAGAATAGGCCGTCTGAGGTGTTGTGTAGGTGGATGCCCGTCTCCACGCCCCTTGAGGATGCTGCCCTGAAGATCTCCTCCCAGCCCTTCAGGAGGGCCTCCCTCCCCTCAGAGCCGTAGTCTATGAGGGGGTCGTTCACGAAGCCGAAGGCCGGCTCGTCTACGACCAGAAGGGCCGTCTCCCCCCTCTTCTCCTTGAATAAAGTGTTAGAGGCTATCTCAGAGATGGCGTCTCCCAGCTCCCTGAAGAGCCTTGCATCTCTATGTGGGAAGAGGGTGGAGAGGGTGTAGGGGCCTGTGACGCATACCTTCACCTTGAACCTGGCCACCCCCGCGGCTTCCACTATCCTTGAGGCATTCCTCTTAAGGGCTTCTACCTCTGGTATGGAGGCGAAGGGTTTAGCCGCGACCCTCGATGAGGCGCTATATCCAGCCTCTCTCCTTTCTATCCCTCTCATAAGGTCTAGGAACATCTCGTTCATATCTCGGAGTTGCGGGTAGTTTGGCACATCTATGCCCGCGATCAGCTTATCCAAGAAGGAGTTGAGGACCTCCTCCTCGAATATCTCGAGGTCCTGCCTATCTCCAAGGCCCATGTGGAGGAGGAGAGTCGAGTATCTCCTCCCCCCTCTCCTGAGGGCTTCCGGGCATATCCTGAGAGGCATGCTCCCTACGTCGTAGGTTCTCACCATCATGAATCCACTATTTCCTATATGATCTTCAATCTTCCATAGGCTAAGTCCATGCAGAACTCGTGTAGATGCTCGAACTCGCTCTCTACCACCTCCTCGATCTCTTTGTATACCTCCTCCAATCTGGTTCCATCCTCCAGCACAACTTGGGCTGAGGCTACGAAGGGCTGGTCGATGGACTGGCCTATCCTGCTCAGGAGCCAGACATAGGCCTCTCTGATGCCTGCGACGTTTCTAGATATCTCATCTGCGATCCTGTAGCTGAGGGCATTGTATATCTTGCCCACATGGCTGACGGGGTTCTTCCCAGCAGCAGCCTCCGAGGAGGTAGGCCTATTCAGGGGGATAACCCCGTTCACGTTGTTCCCCCTACCCACTTGGCCCGAGTCCCCACTATCGGCGGATGTGCCTAGAACCGTCAAGTAGAGGCCACCTATGCCCCTCCCCATGGCATCTAGAACGTTGAGCTCCACGTTGAATGAATCAAAATCGTAGTTTGAGTGGATGAACTCCATGATCGATTCCTCCACCTCCTCCTTGCTTCTGAAGTATTCCTCCTCGCTCTCTATGAAGCGGTCTACGAAGGCTATGGAGACCAACAGGTTGACGCTCCTCTTCCTCCTCAACCCCATGATCTTAATGTCCTCTCCAGTCTCTGGATACTCCTTCTTGTAGGATGGGGAGTTGAGGTACCGCTCCAGGTTTAGCACCAGGCTCTCGAGCCTCGTCATCGGGGCGTAGCCTACCGCCGCCGATGTATCATTAGCCCCCAGGAACCTTCCCCCCCTTTGGAATATGTCCTGGAGGGAGATCGCTCCGGGCTTGATCTCGCTCTGATACCTGACATGGAGTTCGGGATCTACGAATCGCAGGTTCTCCCTGAGCCACCTCTTCGTGCTCTTGAAGGCTATCTCGTTGACTGGGATGGCCTCCCCCCCAGCCTCGAAGGTCGCCCTATCCCCATAGACTATTAGGATGGGCCTTATCACCTCCCCCCCTCCAAACCTCACGATGCTCTCCCCGGCTGCGAGGAGGCCCTTATCGAGGTTGTGGTGGAGGATGGTTCCAAACCTCCTGAGGTACTCCTTTGAGAGCTCTATGGAGACCTCGTTCATGACCGCGTCGCAGATGGAGTCGGGATGTCCAAGCCCCTTACGCTCACAGATCTCCAACGGCTGCTCCTCGAGGGGCTGACCCTTAAGCTCCAAGATGACAAGATCCTTCAAAGCCCTCGCCTTCGATTTCCATGACTAAAAGAATAAAATCTTATAAATATTTCATATCTTAAATGCAGTTATTTATTCCTAAAGGAATAACAGGAACGGATCAGGCTTGCGGATGGGTACCCATTCCTCCGCTGAACTCTGGAGGATGGTGAAGAGGCTAAATTTTAAATTTTTCTTCCATAAAGCTTGAGGACGGCTATGAGAGACACGACGCTCGGGGTTCTGATCAGCATAGGAAGCCTCGCATGCATGGTTGGATACTTCATATGGGCCTTCGGCCCCTTCATAGGGTTATCCCATCTCATCCCCAAGGAGGTGAGCGATTGGGCCTTCAAGCTCCCCGTGGTCCTCGCCATCTACGCGCTCCTAGCTATAGTCCTATGGATAGGTTACACGATGGCGACGACGCCTCCCCCCCTCCCCCTTGAGAGGCCCCTAGAGTTGGAGAGGGAGGAGGTGAACGGGAGGAGGGGGAAGGATAAAGAGTAGAGAATCGTCAACAGCGGATCCTCACGTCCACCCTGATCTTCCAAACCCTAGGGCTGTACTGAGAGACCCTAGCCTCCTCTATGAACTCAACCCTCCTTCCAAACCCCTCCGCCGCCCTGGAGAGGACCGCCTCAGCCTCGGAGAAGAGGTCTGGCTCCTTGGCCCAATGATAGAAGTGAAGCACCCCTCCGCAGTTGAGGAGGGGGATCGCCAGATCTAGGAATCGGTATGCACCCCTTGGAAGGGGCATTATAATCCTGTCGAAGGTGAATCCGAGCCTTAGAGCAACATCCCTCACATCACCCAATATTGCGAAGACTCTGTCTTGAACCCTGTTTAGGTGTATATTCTCCACACAGTAGTTGTGGGCATATGGGTTTGACTCGACGGCTGTGACCTTTACGTTATCATGGCGCTTTGCTATCATTATCGGATAGGGGCCCACCCCGCTGAACATCACTAGGATCTTCTCGCCGTCGTGAACCCTCTCCGCTATCCTCTCCCTCTCAGTCCCCTCCCTAGGAGAGAAATAGACCTTCTGGGGGTCGAGTTTGTATAGGCAGCCAGCCTCCCTATGGATCACCTCGGTATCCGGATCGCCGGCTATCAACCTATAACTCCGAACCCTAGATTCACCCAGCCTCTCAGACCCTTTAACGAGCACGCTTTTAACATTCTTGTGCCTCTCCATGATGGCCTTGGCCACCTCACCCTCAAAACCCTCGAGGGCTGGGGGGATCTCAACTATTGCCACGGCCTTCTCCCTAGAGCCTATTATATCGAAGGAACGGGGCATGGTCCTCATCTATCCCCCTTAGGGAGGAATACCCTTTAGCTCTCTAATAATCTTCCCGCCACTTTTTTTAAAAAAAGATGGCTTTATGTATGCCTTTCGGACTTTAGAATATGGTCTTTTCCCCAATTTTTCTCGTTATTTTTCCCCTTACCCTTATCTCCTCAACTGTGAACTCTTCAGGCTCAACATCTTCCTTAGTCCTTCTTTTAACAGATAATCCACATATACCGTTATCTAGAAGTCGTCTCTTATAGCACACTGCATAATTACATTTCTTTATGTCGCATGGGTCGCTTGTCCAGTCGCACCAGGCCTGGCCATGTCTATATCTCAAGGCATTTTTGATGCATTTAAAATCTCTGCATCGAGGAGTACACATCTTTAAATCAGACAAGGTGTAAACCCCTGGACTCATGACCGAGTAACTTTCAACGATCTTTCTCTAAGGATCAATTTAAACCTTTATGGCGAGAGGGGCTGGAGGGCTCCAAGTCTACCAGTCTTGGTCTAGCCGACCCCTAGCATGGTTCAGCCGAAGAAACCCTTTTGGGTTCGGCCAAATTGCCTTAAGGCTTGATGATAGGAGAGCACCTCAGCAGCGCATATCCTCTTAAAAATATAGTAGACTGGTTTCTCCCCCAATATGGGGGTTTAAGTTTATCTTAAGGGAAGCTTAAATATCGAGTATTCTCTCAAGTAGGTCGCTGTCTATTTTCTCATATTTCTCCGTGGAGCCCACGTCGTACCAGAAGTCCTCCGTGACGTATGCCTCCACCCTCCTCCCCTTAAGGATGAGGTGGGGTATGAGGTCCCCCATTATGTCGATCTCCTCTTTATCCGCGGCGATCTCCTTTAGGTCTTCGAGGGCTTCAGTGCTTAGGGCAACAATCCCTATCCCCGCATATATCTCCAGCCTGGGCTTCTCGACCCACCTCTTCACCCTCCTCCCCTCCAACTCAGCCACCCCAACTGGCACCTCGAAGCCCTTAGCTAGGGCTAGGGTGGATGAAGAGCGTGATTCACGGTGTTGAAGGAGCATCCCTGAGAGGTCTATGTTCGACAGGATGTCCCCGTAGTATACGAGGAGGGTCTCAGCCCCCTCGAAGGCTCCTCTGACCGCTGCGTTTAGGAGGGCCCCTCCAGAGCCTCTGCGTGAAGGGTCGTCTAGAAAATACTCTATTTTTATTCCGAATCTGGTGCCATCGTCGAAGTAATTCTTGATCTGCTCATGTTTGTAACCCACCAAAAGCCTAATATCTGATATTCCATGCCTCTTCAGGTGGCGGAGGATATACTCTAAGAGGGGCTTCTGGCGGGCTCCTAGGGGTATCATGCACTTCTGGAAATAAAATGTGAGAGGGCGGAGCCTCTTTCCCTCCCCCCCAGCCAACACTACGCCTATGACCCCCTTAAAATCCTCCTCGGCCATCAATATCTTTGATGACTCCCTTCCCTTTTGAGTATTTCCCTGCCGAGCGTTGAATCGCCTCCCTCGATAAGATACTGTTTTAACTTGTTGGTGATGCTCCTAAATCGGAAATGAAGATCTCAGAGGTGATGATCAGGAATCCCGTCATGGTAGGTCCGATGACCCCAGTCAGGGAGCTTGCAAGATTGGTGAGGGATGGGAGATTCTCCTCGATCATCCTCACCAAGAACGATAGGCCTGTTGGGATCATCACCGAGAGAGATCTGGTATGGAGGGTTCTGGCTTCTGGGAGGGACCCCGACTCCTTGACGGCCTTAGATGTCAGCAGCAAGCCTGTTGCAGCGGTCTCGGAACTCTTGATGTCGAGGATGCCCTGGAGTTGATGAGGAGGCACGAGATTAGGAGGGTTGTGGTGGTCGACAATCAAGAAGGACTGCAGGGATTCTCATAATGGATGATATCGGATACAACCTCAAAGGAATGTCGGAGGAGCTCGCGATAAAATAAATAGCAGCGATGAGAAGAACTAAAAATGGAAAAATGGTTTAAAATATAAATAGAAAACAAAACATTTGATAGGGTCATCTGTATGTTCGACGCGAGTTCAGGTTTCTAGGCCATCGTCTTCCTTCGAGATCCCTTCTTCTAGATCCCCCTCCTCCAACTAGGTAGAGGAGGAGAAGGATGATCAGCAGAATGAAGGGCAGGAAGGCCATCAGCTGGAATGGGGCGAAGACGGATTCCAAGTTCATCTCCTTCTCCCCCCTCCGCTCATGGAGGCGCCTAGCCCACTGGGTTTCGGGGCAGCCAATATCTCCTCCTTGGCATCGATAAGCCTTGTAGGGGCCTCTGGCATGAGGGATAAAAGCTCCTCATACCGCTGGATAAAGCCGATCCCCTTAGAGGTTGTCACATAGACCCCGTCCCCATCAGGCTCCAAATAGCCCTTCGATATCAGATTTCTCAGGTACTTCTCGACTATCTTGAAGTTCAGGTTTGCCTGGTAAACTATCCTGGTCTTCTTTGCTCCAACCCTCGCCGTTCTCAGTATATCCGCGCAGATGTCGAGGTTGTTCCTCCTCATAGATCCCACCTTATCTAGCCTCTTTCTGAATAAAATTCAGATATAAGTCTTCTCTATCAAATTAAGGAAAAATTTTCCAAAAATGGAGAATAAAGGGCCTCTTTTCCCATTTTTGGAAACTCTTCCCCAAAAATGGGAAGTGTTTCCCGAAGAAGGGAAAGGCCTCAAGGAGCTCAACAAAAGGAGAGGGGCCGATGGAAACCAGCCTTTCTTCAACTCTCCTAGCCTCTTTTTGGTT
>JBBIVO010000005.1:33998-49168 GCA_037439685.1 Candidatus Bathyarchaeota archaeon
ATCGGATTCTGGTTTGCTCTAACCCTTAAACAGAGGCCTGCATCACATCGGCCCCTTAACTAAAAACCTTCACGGTGTTTAAACTCCAAAGAGGGACTGTAAATTAAGCAGCAGCCTCAAGCGTTTTAGCCATTGAGTTGAAGAGAGGATTAGGCTGGGATATCGCCTAGCTTTTAGGTAGGGAAAATTATTTGGAAATGGGGGCCATGGGGAAGAGGATCCCAGGATTGGAGGATCGCCTATCTCAGTTGTTGGGGAGGGCGGATGAACTGAGGAAGAGTATCAAGGAGCTAGAGGGGGTATTGGAATCCCTGAGGGGTGAGAGGAACCGGCTGAACGAGTCTGTTAGGTCGCTTCGCGTAGAGGCCATGATGTGGCGGGGGGAGAGGGACAAGGCGAACCTTGAGGCGGCCGAGTTGATGAGGAGGGTAAGGCATCATTATGAAGAGCTGAGGGGGATGCGGATGAGGCTGGAAGAGCTTGAGGCCCTCCTGAGGAAGAGGGGGAGGCCTCGCCCGAAGAGGGAGATAAGGAGTAAGATAACCCGCCTAGAGTGGGAGGTCTCCACCACCCCAACCCTTGAGATGCTCCCAAGGGAGAAGGATATTTTGGAGAAAGCGAAGAGGCTCTACCGGGAGCTTAGAGAATCCGAGGAGCTTGAAGAAGAGAAAAACAAGGCGCTAATATTGCTCTCTGAGATAAAGGCTATAGAGATAAGGATAGGAAACCTTAAAGATGACATAAAAAGACTAAAAGAGGTTAGTAGAGAGAGAAATGAGAAGATGTTTTTATTATATGTTAAGGCTGATGGGGAGAAGAAAAAAGCAAACAACATTCATTCAAAAATTATCGATAATGTTTCAAAATTGAAAAATCTTAGAGAAGAGCTTAGAAAAGTCTTAGGAGAGATAAATGAAGTAAAAAGTGAAATTAGAAGTGAGAAAAGGTTGTCTGAAGCGGAGAGAAGGCTTTTAATTATGGAGAGGAAAAAAGAAATAATGGAAAAGGTTAAAAGAAAATTGGAATCTGGAGGCAAGATCACCCTAGAGGAGCTAAAGATCCTTTACGAAGAAGACCGAGAAGATACCGATGAAACTTAGGTTTGCAGTCTGAAAAAACCCAAAGGGATTAATTGAAATTACTGAAACGCGGAGCCCCCCAGAAGGTGGTTCCCCATCCCAAGAAGCAACCCCAAGGATGGTTCCAGATATTATCTGTGGCCAAGAGGCTCCCTCGAGGTGCCCGATCGATAGACCTTTAATCGGGTCGGGGTATATCTAAGATGGGTTTCCATGGTTAATCTGAGGATAAGCGTTGATGAGTATAGGAGGCGGATAAGAAGGGCTCGAGCAGAGATGGAGAAGAGAGGGCTTGACGCCCTGCTTATCGTCGGGGAGAAGGGAATCTTCTACCTCTCAGGCTTCACCCACATAGCAACGGAGAGGCCAGCCGCCCTCCTCGTCCCTCCAGATGGAGAGCTTGTTTTCATGGGCCCCCTCCTCGAGGCCGACCATCTCAGACATCAGACCGGGTTAATAGGGGAGGTCAGAACCTACCTAGATTATCCAGGGGAGAGGCACCCGATGGAGCTCTTCGCCGAATGGCTTAGGGATATGGGATTTTGGAAGGCTAGGATCGGTGCAGACAACCCTGCAGGTGCCACAGGAGCCTATGGTTATACGGGGCCGCCCTTGAACGAGGTCATGAGCGAGGCCACCTTCGTCAGGGCAGGCGACATAATCTGGGAGATGAGGCTCATCAAGTCGGAGGAGGAGGTCGAACTGATCAGGGAGAGCGCAAAGTGGGGTAACCTAGCCCACCGGCTCCTCCAAGAGTATACGGCTCCTGGGATGTGGGATGAGGAGGTCTCCCTCACGGCCTCCCTAGAGGCCTCCTCGATCATGAAGAAGGCCCTAGGGCCTGAGTATGAGAAGCTTCGGGGAGGACCGCCAGCCTCAGCAGGCTTCAGGGGCCAGGTCGGATGGAAGTCGGCTATGCCCCACTCCATCAGCACGGGCAGAGCCATAAGGGTGGGCGATGTCCTAGTAACAGGCGCAGATGCGGATGTCGGAGGCTACCACAGCGAGCTGGAGAGGACCATGATCGTCGGGGAGCCGAGCCAGAAGCAGAGGAGGTACTTCGAGGCCATGCTGAGGGCTCAGGAGGCCGCCCTTAAGGCCATGGGCCCAGGAGTTAAATGCAGCGATGTCGATAGGTCCGCCTACAAAGTGATAGTTGACGCTGGATACGGCGGCCTAATATGCCACCACACCGGACACGGCATAGGGTTGGAGGGGCATGAGCCCCCATGGCTGGATGTGGGGAACAGCGTCGAGCTGAGGCCGGGGATGGTGGTGAGCTGCGAGCCTGGGATCTACGAGCTCGGATTCGGAGGCTTCCGCCACTCAGATACGGTGCTGATAACAGAGGAAGGGGTTGAGGTCATCACCTACTATCCGAGGGAGCTGGAAGAGCTCACAATAAGCTGACCATCCATAAGGCTCCAAAATATATTTAATCTCTTCAGCCGCAGTTCATAATCAGGTAGTATATTGCCGAAGCGTATCTCGAAAAGGATCGGGGTTTTGAACAACGTTTGGCTGAGGGAGCTCTCTTCATCCGACCCAAGGCTGGGAGTCGACCTTGACTATTCGCCTAAGCATCTAAGGCTCCAGGCTCCTCCTGGAAGCCTCTGCATCGTCTGCAAGGGCTCAAAGCTCCTATGTGGAAAGGCGAGCTGCCCCGTCATCTCCCGTCTGGCCTCTCAGCTAAGGATGCGGAGGGGCTTGGAGGGGTTGACCCTGGAGGGCTCCTCTCCTCCAAGCGTCTTCGTAGGTCGCTTCGGCTATCCTTATGTGTACATAGGCCCCATGGCTCCCCCCTATCTTGGGGACACCTCGATCCTAGACTCCCCTGAGAGCTGGTTTGGAAGGGGCATCGACGAGATAATAGAGTTCAGAACCCAACTCGTGAGGGGGATGTATAGGACCCATGTGAGAAGACCAAACAGGCCCGACAGGATACTTGAGAAGACCAGGGAGTTGGCCCTGGCAGATAGCCATGTAGAGACCGAGATGAGCCTCAGGAGGCCCCCCCAGAGCAGATTCTACTTGGATGACGACGTCCAGCCCCTAGGCCCCTCAGCACCCCTAAAGGGGCTGGAGATAGGAGATCCCAGGTGGAATAGGTACATGGAGAAGGCCTACTATGATACTGACCTAAGGGCCTCTGAAGCCATAATGAGGCTTTACAATGCCGATGTACCCTTGACCCAGATCCAGAGGGCCTTCAGCCTCGGAAGCTTCGGGATAGAGAGGAGGAGGAGGCTGGTCCCCACCCGCTGGAGCATCACGGCCATAGATGACATGGTCTCCAAGGAGCTGGCTGAGAGGGTTAAGGATTACCCCCTCCTAAACCACTTCGAGGTCTACGAGTCGAACTATCTTGGAAACAGGTTCATAGTCATCCTAGTCCCAGATGCATGGGGCTATGAGGCCTATGAGGCCTGGTATCCCCAGACCCTTTGGAACCCCTCCTCCCATCATATAGCCATAGTGACTGACTGGGAGGGCCCCCCCGGAAGGAGCAGTTACGCCTCGATGGGGGGATGCTACTATGCCGGTAGGCTTGCGGTGCTGGAGCACCTGGTGAGGGTTAGGCGCCAGGCGAGGATCTTCATCCTCAGGGAGGCCTACCCGGACTATATCCTCCCAGTTGGGGTCTGGCAGGTGAGGGAGAATGTTAGGAACGCGGTGAGGCAGCCCCCTAGAAGGTTCAACTCCCTAAGTGAAGCCCTAAGACACGCGAAGGAGAGGCTCAGCATACCCCTGGAGCACTGGTTGAACTCGGGTTTCCTACTGAGGCATACCCTGAACCAGAGAAAGATCACCGAGTTTCTATGAAGATTTTAAAGCATCTCCACCCTCCTTAATGGTGTTCGGTGAGGCCCTTGGATCCCAAGCATATGGCTTCAAGTCTCCACGAGAATGAGAGGAAGATATTAAGGGTCCTCCATGAACGGAAGGCCGCCACGGTTGAGGAGATCAGCCTAGCCTCGGAGCTGAACAGGGACGCCGTGGAGAAGGCATGCGCCTGGGCTGAGGCTAAGGGCATAGTAACGGTTGAGAGGAGGAGCCGAGGCCTCTTCCACCTGTCTAGTGAGGGGGCAAGATACGCGGAGGAGGGGCTGCCCGAGAAGAGGCTTATCAGGATGGTGCTAGAGGGCTGCAGGGAGATTGAAACCCTAAAGGAGGTCTTCCCCCTCCTGAACATAGCCCTCATATGGGCTAGAAGAAACAGATGGGCCGAGATAAGGGATGGAAGGCTCGAGCCGACAAGGGAAGGGATCGAGGCCTCAACCAAAGAGACCGCGGATGAGGGGATCCTCCAGAGGCTGAGAGGAGGCCCGGTAGGCGAGGAGGAGCTGGAAGAAGGTTTGAAGGGCAGACTCGACCTCCTCACCAGGCGGGGCCTGATCCAGAGATACGAGAAGGTGGAGAAGGTGGCTAGGCTGACGGAGCTGGGAGAGAGCCTAATACCATTCCTAGAGGAGGCTGAGGTTATCGCCCAGCTGACCCCTGAGCACCTTCGCACCAGATCATGGGCTAAGGCCACCTTCCAGAGATACGACGTGAACCTTCCAGCTCCTAGGATATACCCAGGCAAGAGGCACTTCGTCAGCCAGGTCATAGACTATATACGCCGATTCTGGGTGGAGCTCGGCTTCAGGGAGATGAAGGGTCCCATCCTGGAACTAGCCTTCTGGAACTTCGACGCCCTCTTCCAGCCCCAAGACCATCCCGCCAGGGACCTCGCCGACACCTTCTACATGAGGACGCCTAGGAGCGGAAGGCTCCCAGACCCAGAACTCGTGAGGAGGGTTGAGGAGACCCACGAGTACGGTTGGACCACCGGCTCCACCGGGTGGGGCTATGATTGGGATCCTGAGCTCGCTAGGAGGTGCTGCCTACGAACCCACACCACCAGCCTCTCAGCCCTGGCGATATCCAGGTTGAGGGAGGAGGATCTCCCCGCAAAGTTCTTCTCCGTCGGGAGGGTCTTCAGGAACGAGACCATCGACTGGAACCACCTGATAGAGTTCTACCAGACCGATGGGATAGTGGTCGGGGATGGGGTCACATTCCGCCACATGCTTGGATACCTCAAGGAGTACCTTGAAAGGATGGGGGTTGAAAGGTTCAGGTTCAGGCCTGGATACTTCCCCTACACCGAGATGTCCCTAGAGGCAGAGGTCTGGGTCGAGGAGAAGCAGTCCTGGATGGAGCTATTCGGAGCTGGGATGTTCAGACCCGAGGTCGTGAAGCCCCTCTTCGGAAGGGAGGTGCCCGTCCTCGCCTGGGGTCCGGGGTTCGACCGTATCGTGATGAGGCACTATGGGATCAACGACCTGAGGAGGCTCTACAGCAACGACCTGGGACAGCTCAGAGAGGCGAAGATCTGGCTGAGGTGAGGTGGAATACCCGTAATAGAAGTGAAACTTACTGACTTTCAAGAGATGCTCGGAGCAACGGTGAAGCTAGAGGAGGTCAGGGAGGCCTTGCCCATGATGGGGGTCTCATGGGAGGGGGAGACCGAGGACGGGTTCATCATAGAGGTCTTCCCAAACAGGCCTGACATGCTCTCTGTCGAGGGGCTGGCCAGGGCCTACGCCTCCTTCACAGGTCTGAGAAGGGGGCTTAGAGTCTACGAGGCTAGGGCCTCAGATTACACCGTCATCGTCGAGAGGAGGGTTGAGGCTGTCAGGCCCTACTTCGCCTCAGCTGTTCTCAGGGGGATTGAGTTCGACGACGCCCTCATAAGGTCGATAATCCAGATGCAGGAGAAGCTCCACATCACCCATGGGAGGAGGAGGAGGAAGGTCTCCATAGGCCTCCACGACCTCGAGCCCATAAGGTTTCCGGTCACCTATACCACCCGCCCGAAGGGCTTCAGGTTCAGGCCCCTTGGCGAGAGGGGAGAGATGAGCCTTGAGGAGATCTTGACGGGCACGTCGAAGGGTTTGGAGTACGGCTGGATCCTCGAGGGGAAGGAGGAGTACCCCATCCTTATGGACTCTAGGGGCATGGTTCTCTCGATGCCCCCCATAATCAACTCAGAGCACACCCGGATAGATGAGGCTACGGACAGCATCTTCGTCGACGTCACCTCCACCGACTGGAGGGCCATGAACGAGGTCTTGAACATCATAGTCACAACCTTCGCAGACCATGGGGCAGAGATCTACAGGGTCTCCAACAGGTACCACGACAAGGCGGTGGACACCCCGATCCTCTCCCCCAAGGAGATAGAGCTGGACCCGAAGTATGTCAATGGGCTTCTAGGCCTGGAGCTGAGGGATTGGGAGATCGCCTCATATCTGGAGGCCATGGGCCACGGCGTGGAGATCGGAAACCCGTTAAGGGTTCTCATGCCATGCTACAGGACGGATATAATGCATCCCATAGACCTCGTTGAGGATGTGGCTATAGCCTACGGGTACAACAGGTTCATCCCAGAGATCCCATCGATATCCTCCCCGGCGGGGGAAGACCCCCTGGAGGTCTTCTGCAGGCGCTTGAGGGACTTCATGGTCGGCTTCGGCCTCCTGGAGACCATGACCTTCATGATGACGAACAGGAGAAACCTATTCGAAAGGATGTGCATGCCCCCTGAGCCCGTCGCTGAGACGGAGAATCCCAAGACTGAGGAGTACACCATCCTCAGGAACAGGCTTCTCCCAAGCCTAATGGAGGTCCTCAGCGCGAACAAGCATAACCCATACCCTCAGAACATCTTCGAGGTTGGGGAGGTGATCCTGCTGGATGATGGGGAGGACACCGGGGCCAGGACTGCGAAGAGGCTAGCGGTCGCCCTCTGCCACTCCAGGGCCAACTTCTCAGAGATAAAGGCCCTTATGGAGTCCACCTTCAGAAACCTAGGCCTATTCGAGTTCGAGGTGGAGACCTCCAGCCTCCCATGCCTCATAGAGGGGAGGGGGATGGAGGCGAAGATAGGCGGCAAACCCGTCTGCTGGGCGGGTGAGATCAGGCCGGAGGTGCTCGATAACTGGGGCCTAGAGATGCCGGTTGCGGGCCTAGAGATGGATGTCGACGCCCTCTACGAACTGACCCTCAAGACGGGAAGGTGACCCTCCGAGAATGTCTCCCCCTATAAGGTTGAAGCCCGTCTTTATCCCATCAAATCGGTTAGGAGGATCTCAATCCCATGAGCTGGGGGCCTAGGGTGCCTCCTCATGCGGTCCTCGCCGTGAGCGTGGCCGCGGTCTCAACGGCCTCCATCCTCATAAGGATGAGCTCGGCGCCTCCCCTCGCCATAGCCGCCTACCGAATGATCATCTCCACCCTTATCCTCCTCCCCCTCTTCATCCTCCTCGGAGGGCCTCGGAGGCTGGTGGCGGTTGATCCAAACCTTCCCCTGAAGTTGATGGGCGTCGGCCTTTTCCTAGCCCTCCACTTCGCCACCTGGATAAGCAGCCTCAGCCTCACCTCCGTAACGAGCTCGGTGATCTTCGTCCACCTCGACCCCATATTCGTCGCCTTCCTATCTCACCTCCTCCTCGGGGAGAGGATTAGGAGGCGTATGCTCCTAGGCATCATCATGGCCTTCTCGGGGGCGACCGCCATAGCCATAGGAGACCTAGGCCTGGGAGAGACCAATCTACAGGGCGACCTACTCGCCCTCATCGGGGCGCTCATGCTCGGCCTCTACATCATAAGCGGGAGGAGGCTGAGGCAGTCTCTGGATCTCCTCACCTATGTTGTCCCGGTCTACGCCACATCCGCCACATTCCTCGCGGTCGGATGCCTCATCTTGGGAGTTCCATTCACTTATCCTCCGAGGGAGTACCTCATCTTCACCGCCATAGCGATAGTTCCCATGATCTTCGGCCACACCCTCTACAACTGGGCTCTCAGATACCTCAAAGCCTCGACGGTATCGACGAGCCTCTTAGGAGAGCCCGTAGGTGCATCCATACTCGCCTTCCTAATCCTCGGAGAGAAGCCCACACCCATGGTCCTCTTGGGAGCCCTCATAACACTGACAGGGATTTACATCTGCATTATATGGAGCTAAAAAGATCAAGGAAAATTATGAAGACAATTATGAAACGCACTTATTCTAAAAAGTTTGAAAATCAAAGATAAATAAACAATATAAATCTAAATTAAAATGAAATAGATTAGTAAGGGAATAAAGAATGAAACATCACATATGAAGATTCATGAAATAAGGACTTAGTAAGAAGGCTCTTCAACCTCGAGGGCAGAGACTGGAGGCTAATGCCGTGAAATATTGTAGGTTTGAGGAAATTCTCAGCTATCCCCTCTGTTCGGGAAGATTATTTCTCTATAGGGCAGGCTGGATAAATTTGATAAAAGCGGCACTGATGCAGATGGAGATATCTGCACGAAATAACATTTTATGATGGAATAATAAATGTTGAAATGCTTGAAATAGAAGTGAGAAAAGTTAAAGAATATATAAATGATGTGGATAAAATTGTTAAAGTTTAAATAATAAAATCCAAGTGAGCAAAAGATTTCCATAGAGCATTTCATTGAAAGGCTCTTAATAGCGCATATATTGGTTACGTTGCATACTCTCTCTATTATCATCCCCCAGTTCTATGGCAACCCAGATATGCTTATGTCCATGAAGCCCTACTGGTGGACTTTCCCCCCACTTTGAGAGGTCCCCCGTTAGGCCTCTTCAGCTCATATGCAGAGGGTTTTACTCCCTCTCATCCCTGGGAGGGCTCTGCCTCCTCCCGACCAGTTCGTCGAAGGACTCATGGAAGAAGAACCATATGGCGAAGACCCTATGGAGATACCGACGCCTAGGGAGAGGCCCCCTATGAGCCCGTTCTTTACATGTTCGCTGAGGGCTGTGATGTCCACGAGCATCGCGGTCACCAGAAGAAGGACTATGAACATGGCATAGCTCCTTAGCCTTGCCTCAATCCTGATCCTTCCCACCATGGAGTTGAATATGGCTAGTAGGATCATGGCTAGGCCTATGACGCTGATGACCCTCGCCCCGTAGGCTAGGACCTCATTCATCAAGTGTAGGTGTTGGGGTGGGAGGAAGAGGCCTGCCACCGCGTAGATGGAGATGAGGAAGATGCCTAGATCCGCTAGGAAGATTATTAGGCTGTCTATGGAGAAGGGGGGGAGAAGCCGGATAGTTGCTTGAACATCTCATCCAGCTTTGCGAGGGCGAGGAGCCTTCTGAATGAGAGGTTCACAATCCTGATCCCCATGAGGGTGAGGGCTAATATCACCAGCGAAACCAACAATTTCGGAAGTAGCCTGACGACCTCCCCAGCTATCTGGAAGAGAACCTCCACGAAGACCCTGAAGAGATCTTGGGCGGCCAAGAGGAGCCCTCCCACCCTAGACCAATGCGGCTCTAATAAAGATTCACCTAGACCATCAGAGCCAACAACGCCCTATATATGATGTACAAGGCCATTATGACTGTTGAGAGTATTATCAGTCTGTGGAGGACTGGGGCTGGGGTTACCCAGATCATTAGGGGGCCTAGGGCGTTGAGGAGGAGGCCCACCCTAAGCGCCGTGAAGGACCTCCCCTTCCAGAAGAGGGATGCGGCGATGCTGGATAGGGACCCGAAGAGGCTCATCAACGCCGGTATGAAGTCGGGGCCTCCGAGGCGATTCATCACGTAAGGCGTCCAGATGACCCCCCCGAAGTTCCCCGAGGCCACGAAGAGGATGAAGAAGGAGGAGGCCGCGAATATCCTCTCAGGCTGCTCCACCCCCCTCTGGGGGGTCTCCTCCTCGAGGTGGGAGAGGTCCAAGAGTGAGATCAGGAGGGTTGAGACAAGCCCGATCAGGGCCCCAAGGGGGAATATATAGGCGAACTTATCATCGGAGGGGAGAAGGGCGAGGAGGAAGGCCCCCAAGGCATATCCTAAGAGGGTGGAGACCCCGCTGGCGGCGGACCTCTTCCCAGTCACATCCCTTATATCCTCCTCCCCGAGAGAGCCGTATATCGTGAAGGCTATCAAGGCGCTGATAAGCGAGGAGGAGAGCATATAGGCTGAATATAGAACAGAGATGAACAGGGTTTGTTTCACAATAAATATTAGAAAAATCATTAGAGAAGAAAGTGAAAGGATATATGGGGTTTATCACATTTATCTCAAATAAAGTGCCCAAGATAAAGAAGAAGAAATTCTTTGCTAAAAAGGATATTTCATTCTGTATCCCTTTAATTGATTCAAGTTTATATGATAGCTCCTCGAAGGATATGACGGAATCGCTTTTGTAGAGGTAGACCATTCCCAGCATCTCGGGCAGATTCCTGAGGAGCAGGCTGAAGACAGCGACGGCCACGATCCCGCTCTCCCTATCCGCCTCTGTGAGGACATAGGGGAGAGCCGCCACGGCCATTGTTGAGACGTAGATGAGCCTCGGCTCCCTGAAGTAGCTGACAAGCAAGATCTAGATGATCGTCGCTATAGAGCCGTATAGAATTGCAACAACGAGATATCTAGCTATCTGCCAGAACTATGTGGGATTAATTTCAATTGCGATCATTTGAAGTATGATGTTTGTAATGGTTATAACATTTATTATAGATTCGAGGATGAGAAGTTGCTTAACCTTCTTGATAACTGAGATCCTTGATAATATATACATGACGGGGGGTTGAGGTCCCGCTGCAGATGGTTGCAAGGAGCAGGCTCTCCAATAAGCCCCTGCCTATGATGAGGTGGAAGAGGGGACCGATGATCGCCATCGCCACCAGAAGGGGGATGAAGGTGAATGCGACGGAGATGGGCGCCGTCCTGAGAACCCCCATTATCCCCATGGATAGCCCCCCTCCAGAAGCACTATGAGGATGGAGAGGGTGAAGATGAAGGGCACTAGAGGCATGAGCCCTTCAGCCCTTATTATGTTCAGGACCGGCCCAGCCAGGAGGCCGAGGAGGATCATGAAGACCGACTCAGGGATCCCACTCCTCTCAAATAGCATATGCCCAGCGACGCTTATGAGGGTCGCAGCCTCCACGAGAACCAGTAGCTCTAAAACCAGGCCTTCTCCCCCATGATGCCCTGACGGCTCAGCTCGAAGGTTGAGGGGCCGAGGCCAACCCGGTCGGAGGGGAGGGGCAAGCACTAGGGCTGGCTCGTCTTTCCTCACCGAACACCCTTCGAGCGCCCCAAAATTCCTGGAGGAGAAGGGGGCCGCCGATGAGGTAGGCCTCGGGGATTCTCCTCATCTCCCTGAGCCTTCCCCTAGGCTTTCAGCCTGTCGCACATCGGCCTTTGGGGGTCTGCCCTCCTCACTCGTTTACGACGCCGAGGAGCTCCCTGTAAATCCTGTACACCTCTCCCCTCAGTTCATCTGGTATGGCTGGGTATTCATGAATCCCGAAGTAGTATTCATAATCTCTCTTCAACGGCGAGTCGCCTCCGTCGCAGTCCTGCTCGCACTGGTTGTACCGGGACCTCTTGCTGAACTCCTTCAGAAAGGAGTTCTCCGGCGTGCGAAGGTATGCCAGGTGGAGGGCGAACTCCTGTTCCTCCCTCCCAAGCCCACTCCTGTCGAACCCGTAGGTCTCATCCCCCTCGAAGACGGGGAAGAGCTTCATGTTCTCCCTCGTGAAGAGGTCCCTCCAGAAGCCCACCGCCTTGGGCTCAACCCCCACAGCCCTGAGGAAGGCGTAGTTCCTCGCGCACTTGGAGCAGTTGCAGCACCACCTCTGCTCCGCCGTCACCGGATCCTCGCAGAAGCATGACATCTGATACTTGGCTATCTCCGGGTAACCCTCGTGAAGGAGCTTTATGATGGCGATCTCGTTCAATGGGCCCACGAGGCTCCCAACCCTAGAGGAGCCCTGGGTCAAGATCCTGAGGGCGGTATCCATCTGCAGAGTCCAGTGGCTGCTCTGGTCGTAGCAGAAGTTGGACCTGAACCCCTCAGGGTCAACCATCTCCCTATCACAGCTCAGCTCATTCCCGTAGAAGAGGTATCTGCCCCTGTGGTGGAGGATGAAGGGGAGGTGGAGGAACATGTAATAGAAGAGCTGGTTCCCCCATCCCAGGGAGGACCCCTCAAAGCCCATATGCCTCGCGTCGTGGAGGAGGCCCACCTCATGGGGGACGACGTAGTACCGGACCCCAAACTCCTTATTGAGACCCCTAAGGATCTCGAGCTTGTGTCTATGCTCATAGGTGTTGGAGGGCTCGACGACGTTGACCAGGATGGGCTCGAGGCCCAGCTCCATGCACACGGCCAAGGTCAGGAGGCTATCCTTCCCAGAGGTGAAGGATATGACCGCCCTCCTCTCAGGGGTGAACCCCCTACTCCAAACGACGGGCTCCTCCCCGCTGAATATGAACTCAAGGTTGTAATACCTGCGAAGATAATCAACCGTGCTCCTCCCGTCTAGGAAGGCGCTGGAGGGGAGGTCGTAGAGCATACTCTTGAAGGAGAAGGAGTCGAACATGGGAAGCCTAGTGTTGTAGATAACCCCCCTCTTGCCCATCAGCAGCGGAAGGTAGTTGGTGGACATGAAGGCGACGTGGTCGAGGATAATCCTCTTAAACGGCTCCTCTAATGGCTTCCAGACCTTTTCTGGAAAGGATATCCGATATCTCCTATTTTTAAGCTCTATTTCAATCTGGGAGTCATAATATTCGGCTTTTACCTCAAGATACTCCCCTTTATCCCCAAACATCTCTCAAAGCAGATTTTTCCCTTGACTGAAGGTTCGAAAATCATTATATTTAAAATTTTCGTTTATAAAAAAATAAATCTTTAAAATAAGGAGATATAAACAAGAAAATCTCGCTTATTTCCAAAAATAAAACATTATTTTTTGATTTTATGTTTTATGATTTAAATTTCTTAAATCAAAGCGTTGTAGCGGGCCAAACCCGGCGTATTGGGATGGAGGCCTATGGTACCACTAAACTTTGAAATGGTTTAAGCATCAAGGGATAAGCGGAGGATTCAGAAACTAACTGGGATGGTGGCTTCTAATCCTAAAACAGCGAATAGAAGGTTCAACAAATATAGTTAGTCGGTCGACTTTTTACCTATTTATCTAGATCGTTTGGCTTGATGTGTATGCCTAGGAGTGAGAGGGTGGTTGTGCATCTTCCAAGGGAGCGTCTTCAGGCGGCGTATAGGGTGGAGAGGGATTCAGGGGTGAGGGAGAGGCTCCTCGCTATACTTCACATCTATGATGGAAGGAGTGTAGGGGAGGATGCGGCGAGGTCGGTGAGGAGGTGTGAGAAGACCGTGAGGAACTGGCTCAAGAGGTGGAACGAGTACGGCTATGATGGTCTTAAGCCAGGCTTCACCGGAGGTCCAAGACCTAAGCTCAGCCATATTGAGTGGGATAGGATGGCGGAGGAGGTAGAGGGAAGGGCGATGACCATCAGGGATGTTACCGTATATGTGAAGACGAGTAGGGGCGTGGAATACGCCTACAAGACCGTCTTGGAGATTCTAAGGAAGAAGAGGGGTAGGTATAGGAAGCCATACATCAAAGATAAGAGGAGACCAGAGAATGCTGAAGAGACTATAAAAAAGGGTCAGCGAAACCCTCTCAAAGCTAAGCGACCCGATCATAGGATTCGTAGATGAAGGCTCAATTAAGGTGAACCCAAACAGGAGGAGGGTTCTCAAACACCATGCATACACTACAGCGGAGAGAGGAGGTCGAAGAGCATCTTCGGCTTCATGTCTCTAAGCGGAAGCGACGCAGTGATGGTTTCGGATCAGGCAGAGGCACAAGAGATGATCTCTTTCATAGAGCTGGTCAGAGTCATCTTAGATAATGCAAGGATACATATAGCGACTGCAAAAGATTAAAGCGAGGGAGCTGGGCATACACTTAGTCCACCTTCCTCCCTACTCGCCAGAACTGAACCCCATAAGGTTCGGATGGAAGGATCTGAAGAGGGAGCTGAGCTCAATACTTGAGTTCGAATCTCTGGTCATGAAGAGCAGAGAGACTGATCTAAAGCTATTCGGAGATAGGAAGGCTAGCTATGCAGCACGGTGGGCGAACTCTTTTATCCAGGTAAAAGGTTGACCGAATGACTATACTTACCATAATGAAGCAAGCAAGGAACTAGAACAGGTGTACAAAACTGGCTAAACTTATAAGTATACTCCTAACAATAACTCCAGCGATCATAGAATGCCTGGAATGATCCAAGCCGTATAGAAGGTTTTTGACACCGCCTAATAGGTGTTTTACACCTTTCAGCTTCTTTGAGAACACTTAATTTAAACTTTTTATATTTGAAAGATTTATTTTTATGGAGTTAAGCATGAGATTTTTAACTAAGGAAGACGTCTTGGACTATCAGATTGGCTGCACTACTCTATCCACCGGTGGAGGGGGAGTAGCGCCCTCTCTAGAATCGGTGGAGAGGATGATCGATGAGGTCCTGAATGAGGGGCATAAACTTAAGTTCATACGCCTTGACGAGGTCCCTGACGACGCAATAGTTTTCTCGGATTGTGGTACTGGTGGGGGTATCCAGCCTGAGATGATGGAGAAGTGGACAGCCTTCCCAAGGCAGAGATTGACGAGGGACTTTAAGAGGCCGATTGACATATATGAGAGGATCAGGATCCAGATCGAGCAGGCGGACAGGGAGTGGTGCCCCCTAAACACATGGTCGAAGATCCCCGGCCCCGAGTTCGCGAGGGCTGGGGCGAAGAGGCTGACTGAGCTGGTGGGGAAGGAGCCCTTCTCCCACATCCAGTTCGAGGTTGCACCCGGATTTACGAGGCTATTCTGTGAGCTGGCGAGGGAGGATAAGCCCCTCATAGATGCGACCATGGCGGGCCATAGGGCTGCACCAGAGATCTCCCAAAACGGCCTAAATTTGGAGAACGTCCCATGCACACCAGCCGTGTGGACAACCCTAATGGGAGACCTGATAGTCCTAGAGCAGACCCTCTGCTTCCAGAGGATGGAGGAGATAGTTGAGGGGATCGCGACATACTCGGGAGGCTCGGTGAGGGGCCTTCACGCGGTTAAGGGATCCGACCTCAAGAGGGCAGCCTTCCCCGGAGCCCAGTCCCTGACGTTGAGGGTTGGAAGAGCCATAAGGACCGCCCTGAAGGAGGGGAAAAACCCCGTGAATGCAATGCTCAAGGC